>NC_013124.1:616616-924924 GCF_000023265.1 Acidimicrobium ferrooxidans DSM 10331 | reverse complement strand
CCCTAGCTGCTCGCGCGGTCGATGTCCTTGTGCTGCCTGCGACCGCAGCCACCGCGTCGCCTACCCTAGCAGGGAAGGCGACCGGACGAGGAGGTTCGATGGCTCGCGTCATCGTCAGCAACGACGTGCCAACGCGCTTTGCGGCACTCATCCACGACGCGCTCGAACGCGACACCTTGGTCGCGCTCTCCGGCGGATCGACGATCCTCGCCCTCTTGGACGCACTCGGGCCGAGCCTCCCACGCACCGGCACGATCGCGCAGGTCGACGAGAGGCTCGTCGAGCCCGGCTCGCCCGAAGCGAACTGGACACACCTCGGCCCGGTCCTGACCGGACGCGGTCCGGCCCTCTTGCCGATGGTGGATGCCGATGCACTGACGCCCGCGGACCTCGCAACCCTCGCCACGGAGGACCCGGCCACAGTGCCGAAGCTCGCCGACAGGCTCGCTGCCCGCTACGGCGCGCAGCTCGAGTCGCGTCCCACCTGGGGGCTCGTCCATCTGGGGATCGGGGCCGACGGCCACACCGCCAGCCTGTTCCCGGGCTCCCCAGGTCTCGATGCCTCAGGCCTCGTCACACCCAATCACGATCCGAGCGGACACAACCGCCACTGGCGCCTCTCGCTGACACGCGATGCTCTCGCGCGCTTCGAGACTCAGGTGATCGTGGCGCTCGGAGCCTCCAAGGCAACCATCGTCGCAGCGGCGCTCGGCGGTGCCGACCTCCCCGTCGTGCACGTCACCCGCGACGACACGATCTGGCTCCTCGACTCTGCCGCGGCGAGCGCGCTCGATCCCTCGATCGTCAGCCATGATGGCTAGGGTGACCCCATGACCAAGGCGCTGCTCGAGTGGTCCACCAACCGACTGCTCGCCGAAGCTGCTCGTCGGCGCGATCGAACCTTCGGGCCGAGGATCACCTACTCCCCGAAGGTGTTCATCCCGTTGACGCGTCTGTGCCGCGATCGCTGCGACTACTGCACCTTCGCCACCGTGCCCGCCCGACTCGGATCTGCCTTCCTGAGCCTCGACGAGGTCCGCGCGTTGGCTCGCAAGGGGGCGGCGGTGGGCGCTGCGGAGGCGCTCTTCACCCTTGGCGAGCGCCCTGAGCTCCGATGGTCCAGCGCACGCGATGCACTGCGTTCGCTGGGCGCTGCAACCACCCTGGACTACCTCCGCACCGCGGCTGACGTCGCGATCGCCGAGGGACTCCTCCCTCACCTCAATCCCGGGACGCTCACGCCCGAAGAGGTCGCGTCGCTACGACCGCACGCCGTCTCGATGGGCACGATGCTCGAGTCCATCCGACCGGACCTCCCGGTCCACCGCAACGCACCCGACAAGGATCCGGATCTGCGCCTCGCAACGGTACGTGCGATGGCACTCCAGCACGTGCCGACGACCAGCGGCATCCTCGTGGGCATCGGTGACAGCGAAGCCGATCGCCTCCGTGCACTCGAAGCCCTCGCCGCCATCGCCGAGGAGACCGGCTTCCTCCAAGAGGTGATCGTCCAGAACTTCCTCCCAAAACCTGGTACTCGACTGCGGCACGCCCCGCCCGCCGATCACGAGGCCCATCTGCGTACCATCGCACTCGCGCGTCTCGTGCTCCCACCGACCGTCCATGTTCAGGCACCCCCGAACCTCTCGGACGACATCGAGGGGCTCCTCTCGGCGGGCATCGACGATCTCGGCGGCATCTCGCGGGTCACCCCCGATCACGTCAACCCCGAACGCCCGTGGCCCGAGATCGAGCTCCTCGAGCGTCGCCTCGCCGAGGCAGGCCGCGACCTCGTGCCGCGCCTCGCGCTCTACCCCGAGTACGCGCGACGTGACGACGCCGTCGACGACGCGCTCCGACCCGCAGTGCGCGCGTCCATGGATCGCGATGGCTTCGCACGCGAGCACCAGTGGTTCTCCGGTCGACCAGGTCCCCTCCCCCCGCGCGTGGTGACCGTCAGCCGACGAGCTCCGGCCGGTTGGTTCGACGAGCTCGAAGCGGCGTCACGATCGGGAGAGGGTCCCTCGCTCGAGCTGCTCGAGCACGCCCTCAGTGCGCGCGGAACCGACGCACAGGCGGTCATCGACCTCGCCGATGCGCTGCGGCGCGAGACGAACGGCGACGTCGTCACCTTCGTTCAGAACCGGAACATCAACTACACCAACCAGTGCACCTTCGGCTGCGGGTTCTGCGCCTTCTCGCGCGGCCCGCGCTCCTTGGCGCTCCGTGGCGCACCCTATCTCCTGTCGATGGAGCAGATCCTCGCCAAGGTTGCCGAGGCAGCCGCCCGTGGTGCGACCGAGGTCTGCCTCCAGGGCGGTATCCATCCTCGCTTCGACGGCGGCACGTACCTCGACATCGCCGAAGCCATCCACGAACGCTTCCCGGCCATGCACATCCACGCGTTCTCGGCACTCGAGGTCTTCGAGGGGAGCCGACGACTCGGCTGGCCCCTCGACCGTTACCTCAGCGAGCTCGCCGCCCGCGGTGTGCGAAGCCTGCCCGGAACGGCCGCCGAGATCCTCGATGACGAGGTACGTGCGGTGATCTGCCCCGAGAAGCTGACCACCGACCAGTGGCTCGAGGTCCACGAGACCGCACACGCGGTCGGCTTGCGATCGAACGTGACGATCATGTTCGGGACGGTCGAGACGACCACGCACACCGCACGGCACCTCATGCGCACCCGGGCGCTCGGTACGCGCACACGAGGGTTTACCGAGTTCGTGCCTCTCCCCTTCGTCCACATGGGCGCACCGATCTTCCTCGCTGGCCGTGCCCGCCGGGGTCCGACGCTCCGAGAGGCCGTCCTCCTCCACGCGGTGGGGCGCATCGCCTACCACGGTGTTATCGACAACGTCCAGGCCAGCTGGGTGAAGATGGGGCCTGCCGGAGCCGTGCTCCTCCTCGACGCCGGCGCGAACGACCTCGGCGGGACGCTCATGGAGGAGTCGATTTCGCACGCAGCCGGGGCGGCACACGCGAGCGAGCTCACCGTCGCCGAGCTTGGTGCGATCGCAGCGCAGCGAGGCCGCCACCTCGTCCAACGAACGACGTTCTACGAGCACCTGATGGACGTCACGATCGCGAGCACGCACTCATGACATCCGACCACCACCGCAACCAGGTACCGGCGGTCGCGGGACGTGACAGTGACCTCAAGCAGCTCCTCCTCGATGAGGCGCTCGCGGCCACCGAAGCGCCCCTCGACCGACTCGACCTCAAGATGCTGACCTCAGCGCTCCGCGAACTCCGGAGCGCATTCGAGACGTTCGGCCCGTTTCGAACCCAGCGCAAGGTGACGGTCTTCGGCTCGGCTCGCACCCACCCTGACGAGCCGAGCTACCAGCTCGCCGAGACGCTCGGCGCCCGCCTTGCTCAGGCTGGCTGGATGGTCATCACCGGGGGCGGCCCAGGCATCATGGAGGCGGCGGCGCGCGGCGCAGGACCTCATCACGCCTTCGGGATCAACATCCGCCTTCCCCTCGAACAACCAGGCGATCACGAACTCGCCGAACACGGCCGACTGTTGGAGATGAAGTACTTCTTCACTCGCAAGGTACTCATGGTGCGCGAGTCCGATGCCTTCATCTCCCTCCCCGGCGGGCTCGGCACCTTGGACGAGACGTTCGAGCTCCTCACGCTCATGCAGACAGGCAAGACGCAGATCGCCCCTCTGATCCTGCTCGAGCCCGCTGGATCCCACTACTGGGACGGCGTGTGGCAGCTGCTCAACGATCGCATCGTCGACCGGGGGCTTGCCGACCGCGACGATCTCACGCTGCTTCACCGCTCGGACGACATCGACGACGCCCTGGCCGAGGTGTTCGGCTTCTATCGAGTCTTCCACTCGCTCCGCGTCGTCGGCCGAGACCTCATCCTCAGACTGAACGGGAGACTCTCCCCCGCGCGCGTCGCCGACCTCGAGGTCGCCTTCGGCGACATCACCACCGACGGTCGCATCCGAAGCGTCCGCGCGACGCCGTGGGAGGTGCGAGAGCACGACCATCCGGATCTCCCGCGCCTCGCCCTCCGCTTCGACCGGCGCTCGTTCGGACGCCTGCGCCAACTCATCGATGCCGTCAACGCCAGCGAGATGGAGGCCGTCCGACCCTCGGTCTAAGCAGAGGGTCATGGCACGACAGCACCCAGGGCAACTGACTCTGTTCCAGCCATCGCCCGCGCTGGCACGCAGCGCGTTCGCACGAGATCGTGTGCGTGTCGGGGTTGCCAAAGCACGCCTCGCAATCGAGCGCGCCAAGCACGTGCACGCAGCCGCGGATGCTCCCGCTCACGGACCATCCTGCTCGCGAGCCACCATGGCACTGCCCGTCACCGACCGCACCCTCGACAGACGACCCTAGCGAGGGTGACCCTGGTCGCCGGCACGAGGGACGACCGCATGCCGACGGACACCCAACCCATCCCGAGGGCTGCGAGACCGGTCCTCTCCTGCCCCGAGGTGCTGATCGGACCGACCGACCGGAGGCGACGCTCGCCTGCGGCCGACCTCCAAGACGCGACCACTCGCTCGGCGAGGATCTCGAGGACGATGCACACGCGGGAGCGAGCACCCACGACGCTCGAAGCACCACACGCGGCAGATTCTCCAAAGGCTGGCCGGGGATGAGATGCTCAACATGGGCGCCAGGGTCGCCGAGGTGACCGCGCCTTCGCACAGCACCGTGACCACCCTCGACCGCCACCGGTGAGCGCAGAGCGACCGCTACTCTCGTGTCGCCGAGGGCCGCTGTCGGCAGCGGACTCCCGTCTCTCCGCGAACGCCGCCGCAATCGGCACGTAGACTGAAGCACCCGTCACACTCCATCGCCAGGAAGAAGCCCTTACGCATGCCCGCACGACCTCAACGCCACGATCCTTCCCAGTCTGATCGACAAACCCCGACACAGCGCCCCCGTCCCGACACTCGAGCACGCGAACGCGACGGGCAGCGCAACCCTCAGTCTCGGGCCCGAGCCGCGGGGCAACGCAGCTCGGATCGCTCCGGAAACGGCACCTCTGCCAACCGCTGGGAGGGCCCGCGTCGTGGTGGCGGGCAACGTCGCCCCGAGGGCGAGGCGCGTGAGCGTCGCTTCGACGACGACCGTCGGCCGTCCCGTCGAGAGGGTTCCTGGGAGGGCCCGCGTCGTGGTGGCGGGGGACGTCGCCCCGAGGGCGAGGCGCGTGAGCGTCGCTTCGACGACGACCGTCGGCCGTCCCGTCGCGAGGGGTCCTGGGAGGGCCCGCGTCGTGGTGGCGGGGGACGTCGCCCCGAGGGCGAGGCGCGTGAGCGTCGCTTCGACGACGACCGTCGGCCGTCCCGTCGAGAGGGTTCCTGGGAGGGCCCGCGTCGTGGTGGCGGGGGACGTCGCCCCGAGGGCGAGGCGCGTGAGCGTCGCTTCGACGACGACCGTCGGCCGTCCCGTCGAGAGGGTTCCTGGGAGGGCCCGCGTCGTGGTGGCGGGGGACGTCGCCCCGAGGGCGAGGCGCGTGAGCGTCGCTCTGATGGCGCCCACCGTCCTGCTCGCACGGCAGGGCAGTCCTCCAAGCAGCCGCAGCCCTCGCGCACCAGCGGGCGCCTGCCCGAGGTGCGCTTCGACACCACGAGCCCGCGCCGACAGCGCTACCTCGCCCCGACGAGGCCGAACCGGCGACGCGCGAAGCCAGGAGAGCCCGTCGCGATCGAGCCCAGCGAGCTGACGGCGCCGCCTCGGCTCCGGCCAGTCGTCGAGCGTCAGCTCGCCGAGGCAGCACAGCACTATGCCGAGGATCGCTACGCCGAGGCGCTTCGCATCCTCACACGCATCGAGCGCCTCGCGCCTGCGTCGCCCCCCATCGAAGAACTGCTCGGTCTCGTGCGCTACCGCTTGGGAGATTTCGCTCGAGCTGCACGCCATCTCGCCACCTTCGTTGACCTCACCGGCGATCTGACGCACGGAGCGATCCTCATGGACTGTGCTCGAGCCGAAGGCGACGCTGAGGCCGTCGAGCATTGGTGGCGCGCGCTCCGCGAAGCGAGCCCGTCGAAGGACGCCATGGTCGAGGGGCGTATCGTGTGGGCAAGCCACCTCGCGGACACCGACCGCCTCAGCACGGCGGTGGACGTCATCCGTCGGGCACTCGAACGCGAGCGACAGACCACGTCGCTCCGGGCCCTCCGACTGCGCTACCAGCTCGCGACCCTGCTCGAGCGACAAGGACGCTACGCAGAGGCACGAGATGCCTTTCGCGCGATCGCCCAGGTCGATCCGTCGCTCTACGACGTCGCAGAACGGCTCGCGGCGCTGGCCTGAGGCGCGCGCCGCGACACGCTCACGCGAGTTCGACCGCAGGATCGAGGTAGACGTCCTGGATCGCGTGCAGCAACGCCACGCCTTCCTCGAACGGCCGTTGGAACGCCTTGCGCCCCGAGATGAGGCCGACACCTCCAGCACGCTTGTTGATGATCGCGGTCCGGACGGCCTCAGCAAGATCGCTCGCGCCGTGCGACTCGCCGCCAGAGTTGATCAGGCCGATCCTGCCTGCATACGAGTTCACGACCTGCCAACGAGTGAGTTCGATGGGATGATCGGTCGCGTAGCGCTCGTAGACACGAGGATCGGTGCGCCCAAAGCCGAGCTTCACGAAGCCGCCATTGGTCGTCGGAAGCTTCTGCTTGACGAGGTCGGCCTCGATGGTCACGCCGAGGTGATTGGCCTGCGCGGTGAGATCGGCCGCCGTATGCAGGTCTCCGTCTGGGGTCGAGAACGCGGGGTTGCGCAGGTAGCACCACAAGACCGTGAACATCCCGAGCTCGTGTGCCTCGTGGAACGCCGCCGATACCTCCTGGATCTGACGCGTCGACTCGGGTGAGCCGAAGTAGACCGTGGCGCCGACCCCAGCCGCACCCATGTCCCAGGCCTGGCGCACGTTGGCGAACATGACCTGGTCGTAACGGCTCGGATAGGTGAGCAACTCGTTGTGGTTCAGCTTGAGGATGAACGGAATGCGGTGGGCGTAGCGCCGCGACACGATCCCGAGCGCACCCAGCGTCGTCGTAACGGCAGAGCACCCCCCCTCGATCGCGAGCTCGACGATACGCTGCGGATCGAAGTAGGTGGGATTCGGCGCAAACGACGCCGCCGCCGAGTGCTCGACCCCCTGGTCGACAGGGAGGATCGAGACGTAGCCAGTCCCCGCAAGGCGCCCAGTCCCATAGAGCCTGGCGAGCTCGACCAACACGCGATTGGTACGGTCGCTGGAAGCGAACACCTCGTCGACCACGCGAGGGCCGGGGTGGATCAGGCTCGATGCGGGTATCCCCGTCGCGACGTAGGTGAGGAGCTGCTTCGCCTCCTCGCCCAGCAGTGACTCGTAGTCCACGCTCAGCACCTCCCTCGTGTCGACGAGGTCATGCTAGCCTCCAAGTCCCAACCAACGCCGAGCGACCCGCGACGCTTCGGCAGTCGATTGGCGACTGGAGGACCATGCGCTGGCTCATCGACCTGGACGGCGTCGTGTGGCGCTCGAGCACCCTCATCGAAGGCTCCGACCGAGCGATCAGGCGCATTCGTGATCGTGGCGACGATCTGCGCTTCGTCACCAACAACTCCACTCTCACCGTCGAAGCTTACGTCGCGAAGCTCCGCTCACTCGGGATCGACGCCGACGCCAACGAGATCCTCACCTCCGCCCTTGCCGCACGTCTCGCGCTCGGCAGTGACCAGCGCGTGCTGGCGATCGGCGAGGAAGGACTGACGAGCGTCGTCGCCGAGGGCAACACGCTCGTGAGGCCCACGTCCCTCGAGGACGCCGAGAAGGTCGACGCGGTCGTCATGGGCTGGCACCGAGGCTTCACATGGGATCTTCTCGCGCAGGCCTGTGTCGCGATCCGCGCGGGGGCCCGATTCCTCGCGACCAACCGAGACCCGACCTACCCGCTCGAACGACTCGTCGTCCCGGGAACCGGCGCGCTCGTCGCGAGCCTCGTCGCTTCGACCTCGGTGGAACCGACCTACTGCGGCAAGCCCGACTGGCCCATGGTCGAGCTTGTGCGACCCCACCTCGGTGCCACATCGACGATCATGGTGGGTGACCGCCTCACCACGGACGGAGCCTTCGCCAGGGCACTCGAGATTCCCTTTGCCCTCGCCGCCTCCGGCATCGCGGAGCACGACGACGGCACCACACCCGTGGCGGTCCGCGCCGCCGATCTGCTCGGCGTCGTCACCGCGATCGACGCCGACCCAACGATCCTGCACGCCCACTGACCCGACGTGACCAACGCACGACTCGTTCGACGACGCCCGACCATGCGCACCCGTGTCGTCATCGATCCCGAGGTCTGGCCGTCGGTGGCGGCGCATCTTGCCGAGACACGCGCGGCGCTCGAAGAGCTGCTCATCGCGCTGGAGCGGCGCACCACCCCCGACCTCGTCCACGATGCGCGAGCCGCACTCCGACGCGCGGCGGTCGCCGAAGCGCTCATCGGCACCGCGCCCGCCCCCAGCGTGGGGCGCCACGGCGCCTCTCCACTCACTCGCCTCGCGAACCAGCTCGCGAGCGTGCGCGATCTCGACGTCGCCGCGACGATCCTGCCAGCTCGTCCCGACCTCGCCGCCGAGCGCACCAAGCGCGCCGAGCGCCTCCCCGAACTCGCACGCGCCGCCCGTGTCTGCCTCCCGGGCCCGACATCGACACCCGACACTCGGCGCGTGGTCGATCTCGAAGCCCTCGTGCGTTCCTGGCAGCGCCGAGCGCGTCGTGCTGCCCAACGGCCTGGGATGGACGAGCTCCATGCGCTACGTCGAAGCGCACGCCGCCTCCGCCTCGCATCCGAACTCCTTGCACCCATCGCCCCCGCCACGAGCGTGAGGCTCCGTCGGCGAGCACTCGCACTCACCACCCACCTCGGCCGCGCCCACGACCTCCAGATCGCTGCCCTCCTCCTCGAGCGCTCGACACGATCGACCGCACGCCTGCTCGCGAGGCGCGCCACGAAGCTCGCACGAGGTTGGCAACCGCTCGCGGTGCGCACCTCCACCGAACTCGACGGGTGGCTCTGTGCGCTCAGCTCGAGGAACTCGGCTCCGACGATCCTCGCCTCGACCCTCGTCTCCGGTGGTGCCGACGACACCCTCCTCGACGTCGAGCCATGATCGCCAACCACGACGACGCCGCCTCTGCTCCTCTGCCGATCGGCGCCGTACGCATCGACGACCCCGACGACGACCGGCTCGAGCCGTATCGCGACCTCAAGGGCGGCAACGGGCTTCGCCAACGCCGAGGAGCTCGCGACGTGATCGTCGAGGGTCGCGTGGCCGTCACCACGCTGCTCGGGACCGGGCTCACCGTCCACTCCGTCCTCCTCGATGACCACCAGGTTGCACTCGCCACCGAGGTGGTCGATCGTGCCGTCGCCCGACGGGTCCCGATCCTCGTCGCATCCCGAAGGGTGATCGCCGAGACGGTGGGCTTCGCACTCCACCGCGGCGTCGTCGCCCACGCCGAGCGCCCGCCCGTGCAGGCACTCGAGGACTTCCTCGATCTGTGGGCACCGGGTGAGACGGCGCTCGTCGCAGAGGGTGTGGTCGACCAGGAGAACCTCGGGGCGCTCGGGCGCAACGCCGCCGCGTTCGGAGCGTGCGCCCTGGTGCTCGATCCCACCTCGGCCGACCCACGCAACCGCCGATCGGTGCGGGTGTCAGCGGGCCACCTCTTGACGCTCCCCCTCGTGCGCGCGACACCATGGCCGAGCGCACTGGCACTCCTTGCACGGTCGCAGGTTCGCATCGCCGCCTTGGTGCCACCGGCGTCGACACAACGCCTGCGTACCGAGCGAACCTGCGACCTCACTCCTGTCGTCACGGTCGACGAGCTCGCCGAAGCGATCGGCGAACCACGCCACGCACGCGCGCCCGGCGAGCACGACCTGCCGCGACCGCGCGTTGCGCTCCTCGTCGGATCCGAAGGACACGGGCTCTCACCGAGCGCTCTCGCCTACGCCGACGTACTCGTCACCATTCCGATCGCGAACGGGGTCGACTCCGTGAACCTCGCGACCGCCGCAGCCATCGCGCTCCACCATCTCGCCCTCGGTCGCTGACTCGATTGCCTCGCGCGACGCCCACGCGGGAGGCGAGCAGTAGTTCCGGAACCGTCGTACGTCAGCGCTCAGACGTCTCCGAGTAGCTACTACGACCCAACCCAGACCTGAACGACCGAGCCCTCTACGCTGTTCGGAACCGCCCGACCCACGTCATCGAACGTCATGACACGCGACCACTCGCGGTCTTGAGCCACTACGTGGCGCACGAGGGCCAAAGGAGGTCTGTTGGTACAGCTACGCCCACTCACCAGTCTCCGGTTCGTCGCAGCACTCGCCGTCTTCTGTTGGCACGTAGGTTGGCTGCGCACCTACCAGACCGGCTACGTCGGTGTCTCGTTCTTCTTCGTGCTCTCGGGCTTCATCCTGACCTACGCGTACCAGGGCCGCTTCACGCGTCTTCGGCGAAACCCGGTGCTTGGCTTCTACCGCTCTCGGCTCGCACGCATCTATCCGGTCTACGTCCTCGCCTTCGCTTGGTCGCTGTTCTTGACGCCACCCTCGATGTACGGTGGCATCGGCTCCTGGCTCGGGCTCGCACTCGCCAACCTCCTCCTCGTCCAGAGCTTCATCCCATCGCTCGCCGCGGCGTTCTCGTTCGACGGCGTCGCATGGAGCTTGAGCGACGAAGCAACCTTCTACCTCATCTTCCCCGTCGTCGCCCGCCTCGTCGAGTGGGCTCGGCCACGACTCACGACAAGCTGGCTCCTCTTCGGCGCGGCGACGGCCTGGCTCGCCCTCGTCGGCGTGCTGGTTCCGCTTCACACCGGTTGGCAGAGCTGGGTCATCTACGTGTTTCCGATCACCCGACTCTCGGACTTTCTGGCCGGCGTTGTTGCGGCCATTGCCTTCGCCGAACACCCCGAGAGCGGCGGGTCGCGCTGGCGATGGTCACTCCTCGAGGGCGCTGCCCTCGCAGGGGCCGTGGGCGTCGTCGTCGCGGGACCCTTCGCTCCGCAGTCGCTCCGCTTCAGCGCGCTCTATCTTCCCGTCTGGGGAGCCGTCGTGTGGGTCTTTGCACACCAGGCAGGTTGCATCTCACGCCTCATCGCCCATTCGGCAGCGGTCGCGCTCGGCTCGGCGAGCTTCGCCTTCTACATGGTCCATCGACTGGTCATGCGCAGCCTCGCCACCGTGTCGCTGTATCACTACGGCGGACCGTGGTGGCAAGACCTCCTCGTCCTCACCGCGGCACTCGCGATCGCGCTCATCGTCTGGCGCCGCTACGAGGAACCGCTCCGACGCCGCCTCCGCACAGCCACGAGACCGCCTGGCCGGCGTCGGCGTACTCTTGTGGCCCTCGTTGGCCGCGGCGCACGTCGAAACGCCTACGCTCGCAGCGCGCTCGCCATCTGTCCGACGTCCTCGAGCGACCACGGCTCGGCGAGGACGTCGTCGACGCGATGACAGGCGACCACCCTGCCATCGTCGAGCGTGCGAGCCTCGGGCGCCTCGACCTCGCAACGGGCCACCCGAAATGGGCAGCGCTGGTGAAACGCACAGCCCGTCGGTGGGCGCAACGCCGACGGGAGCTCGCCTTCGATCACCGCTCCGAGACGACGCTTTGCCGACTCACGTTCTGGATCCGGAAGCGGCACCGAACGGAGCAGTCCGCGCGTGTAGGGATGCGCTGGCGAGGCGATCACCGCGGCCGTCGGCCCGACCTCGACGAGACGGCCCAGGTACATCACGCCGATGCGATCGGCGAGGTAGCTCACCACCGACAGATCATGGCTGATCACGAGATAGCTGAGACCGCGCTCGCGCTGGGTCTCGCGCATGAGATTGAGGATCTGGGAGCGAATGGAGACGTCGAGCGCCGACACCGGCTCATCGGCCACGATCAGCTCGGGGTCGAGCGTCAGCGCCCGCGCGAGACCGATGCGCTGGCGCTGGCCGCCGGAGAACTCATGGGGGTAGCGCCACAGCGCCTCGCGCGCCAAGCCGACGCGCTCGAGCAGTCCCGCCAGCCGCTCCTCGCCACGATCGAGCCCCTGAACGCGCAAAGGTTCGGCGAGCGCGCTCGCGATGCGCATCCGCGGATCGAGCGATGCGAACGGATCTTGGAACATCAGCTGGATCCGCCGATGAAACGATCGCCGCTCGCTGCCGCGGAGGCGAACCACGTCGACGCCACCGATGCGCAGCTCACCACCCGTCGGGCGCTCGAGCCCGACGACCATACGTCCGAGGGTCGTCTTGCCGCAGCCCGATTCACCGACGAGGCCAACGGTTTCACCACGTCCGATGACGAGATCGACCCCCGCCACCGCGTGCACCGTCCCCAGATGGCGCCGCGTCACGTTGGAGTGGATCTCGAACTCCTTGCGAAGCCCGACCAGCTCGACCAACGGCTCCATAGCACGTGGCACCGCCGCAAGCGAGGTAGCGACCTCGAGCCTGGTCCGTCGAACGGGTCCGTCGACGGGGTGCCAGCAGGCCACTGCGTGGCCAGCGCTCACCGCGAGTGGTGGCATCTCTTGGCGGCAGCGCTCGTCGGCACGCGGACACCTGGGCGCGAACGCACAGCCCACCCCCGCTCCGCCGAGCGGCGGCGGTGTGCCCGGGATCGCCGGCAGCGGGACGCTCCGATCGATCCCGATCACGGGGATCGACGCGAGGAGGGCCTGGGTGTAGGGATGGCGCATGGCCGAGAACAGGGTGCGCGTCGGCGCAGCCTCGACGACCCGACCGGCGTACATCACGAGCACCCGGTCGGTACGACCCGCGATGACCCCGAGATCGTGGGTGACGAGCAACATGGCTGTACCCAGCCGGTCCTGCAGTTCGCCGAGGAGGCCGAGGATCTGGGCCTGAATGGTCACGTCCAAGGCGGTCGTGGGCTCGTCGGCGACGATGAGCTTCGGTCCACACGCGAGCGCGATGGCGATCATGATCCGCTGGCGCATCCCGCCGGAGAGTTGGTGCGGGTAGTCGTTCAAGCGCTCCTTCGGGCTCGGGATGCCCACGAGCTCGAGCAGCTCGAGCGCGCGCTGGCGCGCTGCGGCGGCTCCGAGACGCTGGTGGATGCGCAACGGTTCGGCCACCTGCCACCCGATGGTCTTCGACGGGTTCAGCGAGCTCAGCGGGTCCTGGAAGATCATGCCGATGGCCGCACCGCGGAGCTCGCGCAGGCGCCGCGGGCTCGCACCGATGAGTTCCTCGCCCTCGAGCCGTGCCGAGCCAGCGACGACGCGCATCTGGGGAGGCAAGAGTCCGAGCAGGCTGAGTGCCGAGATGGTCTTGCCCGAACCCGACTCCCCCACGATCCCGAGCGTCTCACCCCTGGCGACCTCATAGCTCACGCCATCGATCACCCGAACCGAGCCACCGTGACGCACGAGATCGGTCGTGAGCCCCTCGACCCGCACGATCACATCCTCTTGCACGAGCTCTTGCACGAGGTCCCCTTCCTAGGAATCGAACCCGACGCCGAAGCGGTCCAACGCACGGAGCCAGACGTTGCGCCGACCGCCGTGGTCGTCCGCCCAGGCGAGCGAGCGCCGTGTCAACTCGATCCCGATCCAGCGGAGCGGCTCCGGCGGAAACGGTACGGGGCCCTCACGGAAGAGTCGGAGCCGCTCCGCTGGGTGGGGCTCCCCGATCGCACGACCCACGAGTACCGATGCGTACAGCCGCGTCGCCCCGACACCAAGACCCGTGAACCCCACCGCATAGTGCACGCGCCCGCCAAAGGCCCGATGCACGGACGCGACGAACCGAGTCGACGTGTCGATCGCCCCACCCCAGGCGTGGCTGATCTCGACACCCTCGAGCCCCGGAAACGTCGCGTACAGGTGCGCGACGAGGCGTACGTGGGTCGGTGAGCGTCCCTCGTAGCGAGGGCGGGCCACCGAACCGTAGTGGTAGACCGCGTCGTAGCCTCCGAAGACGATCCGACCGTCCTCGCTCAGGTGGTAGTAGTGGAACTGATTGCCCGCATCCGAGATCCCTTGACGTCGCTCCCAACCGATCTCGGCACGCTCGCTCGCCGCGAGCGGTCGCGTCGCCACGACGTAGTCGTACACCGGGACGAACCGCCACCTCGCCGACGCCACGAGGGGAGCCGCCGCGTTGGTCGCGAGGATCACCCGACTCGCGCGCACGCTCGCACCCGAACCGGTCTCGACCACGACGAACGGGCCCTCGGAACTCAGCCCAACGACGCGCGTCCCCTCGCAGATGCGCACGCCCATCCCCGCCACTGCCGCCTCGAGACCCCACGCAAGACGTGCAGGATTGAGCATGAGTGCGCGGTTGCGCGTCCACAGGCCTCCGCGATAGCTCGGCGAGCGTACCTCGGCCGAGAGCGCCTCGCGCTCGAGGAGGACGACGTCGTGGCCGTAGCGTGGCGCCACCTCGGCGAGCTCGGCGAGCTCGTCGAGCTGCCAGTCCTCGAGCGCGACGTCGATCGTCCCCGAATCGACGAGGTCGCAGTTCGCGGCATACCGCTCGGCGGCCGCCCGAATGGCCGCAAGGTTCTCCTCGCCGAGGCGCTCGAGCTCGGAGAGTTCATCGGGCCACCTGGCAAGTCCGTTGGCGAGTCCATGGGTCAGGCTCGCTTCGCAGAAGCCCCCGTTGCGCCCCGACGCCGCAGCGGCGATGCGACCGCCCTCGACGAGGACGATCTCCCACTCTGGTCGCCGCTCGGCCGCCAGGAGCGCGCTCCACAGACCGAGCAGCCCACCACCGACGATCACGAGATCGGCCGTGACCTGCCCTTCGAGTGGTGGGGTCGCCGCCGGTCGAGCCGGATCGTCGAGCCAGAGCGGCATCGTCGATGCGTGCGCGAGTGCGCCTTCGGCAACGCGCAGGAGCTCGGGGCGCTCCCACGTCCTGCGCACCGAGGTCCCCCCACCGCTCGATCGAACGGTCACGAGAGCCTCCGCTCCACGACGTCGCGCAGGGCGTCGCCGAGCACGTTCACCGCGAGCACGGTGACGACGATGAGCACGGCCGCTGGCCACAGCTGCCACCAGTAGCCGTCGAAGAAGTTGTTCACGCCCGCCGAGAGCAACGCGCCCCAGTTCGTCGCGGGCGGGGGCACGCCGAGGCCGAGGTAGCCGAGCGCCGCAAAGGTGAGGATCGCATCGGCGACCTTCAAGGTCCCGTTCACGACGAGCACACCGAGCACGTTGGGCACGAGGTGGCGCACGAGGATCCACCAGGGGGGAGCTCCGAAACCACGGGCAGCGTCGACGTAGTCGAGGGTTCGGAGCCTGAGGGTCTCGGCTCGGACGAGCCTCGCCGTCGAGAGCCAGCTCACGCCGGCGATCACGAGGATGATGAGTCCGAGCGTCGGGCGCACGATCGAGGCGAGCAAGATGACGAAGAAGAGGAACGGGATCGAGAGCAGCGCATCGACGATGCGCATCAAGATCGCGTCCGTGACACCACCCACCAGACCGGCGACGGTGCCATAGAGCAGGCCGAAGCCTGTCGCGAGCACGCCAACGGCCACCCCGAGCTCGAGCGTCGACTGGCCTCCCACCATGAGACGTCCGAGGACGTCACGGCCGTTCGGTGTCGTGCCGAGCAGATACTGGCCGGAGGGTGCCTGGTTGGCGTGCAGCAGGTTGGCCGCGTCCGACACCGGGTGCACGATCGGACCGACGAAGCAGAACGCGACGATCGCCACCAGCACCACCAGTGCACCGACGGCGAGTCGATTGGCGAGGAACCGCGCCAGCGCACCGTCTCGGCGAACGGCTCGCGGGCCGACCTGGGCCTCGGGGCGACGGGTCAGGGTGGTCATCGGTAGCGCACTCTCGGATCGAGCAGGCCATAGGCGAGGTCAGCGAGGAGATTGCCAAGGATGGTCGCGATCGAGATCACGAGCACGATGCCGAGCAGCACCATGAAGTCGCGCGTCTGGGCCGCGTTCCAGAACAAGAGTCCAGCCCCGGGGAAGTTGAAGAGCGCTTCCACGATGAGCGATCCCGACACCGTATAGGGCAGCGTGAGCCCGATCATGGTCACGGTCGCCGTCAGCGAGTTACGCAGGACGTGGCGCAGGAGGACTCGACGCTCCGAGGCACCCTTCGAGCGTGCCGTCCGCACGTAATCTTCGAGCAGGTTGTCGATCACCGACGAGCGCATGTAGCGGGAGAAGTAGCTCACGTTCGCCAGCGTGAGCGTCAGCACCGGCAGTCCCAGGTCGCGCACATCGGTGCCGATGCTCGCGCCGAAGTTCGATGCCAGCGACGGCAACAGGCCGAGCCAGGAGTTGAGCACGATGATGAGCACGACCCCGAGCAGGAACGTCGGCATGGAGTAGAGCGTGAGCATGATGGCGCTGAGGGCGTGGTCGTCCGGGTGATTACGGCGGTAGCCCTGCCACAGACCGAGCGGGATCGCGATCGCGACCGCGAGCAACAACGACACCCCGACGAGCAGGATCGTCCTCGGGACATAGAGCGCGATCAACGTCGACACCGGTTCACCCAGTTTGAACGACTGGCCCAACTGCCCTTCGAGGACACCCTTCAGCCACAAGAGGTACTGGACCGGCAGCGGCTTGGTCAGGCCTTCTTGCACGGTGAGCGCACGGATCGCGACTTGGGAGACGTGCGCGCCCAACTGGGCGCGCACGAGCCCCCCTGGCAAGGCATGGAGCAGCCCGAACACGACGATCGACACCGCCACCATGGTGACGATCGCCTGGCCAAGCCGTCGGGCAACGAACCCAAGCATCGCCTAGAAGTACCACCTCGACGGCGTCGGATTCCCGAAGATCTGCTGTGGGTTCCAGCCGTGCAGCTTGTTCGAGACCACCGAGATCTGCCAGTCCCACGTCGGGAACCACAGGGCTGCGACCTGGCGCGAGATGTAGTTCTCGTAGGCGAACAAGGCGCTCAGCCCTGGTTGGGTGTGGGTCTCGTCGATCAGGGACTGGGCCGTCGGATCGCTGTAGCCGCCTCCCCAGTAGTTGCCCTTGCCGAACATCTGACCCCCCGTCGGGAGCACATCGCCTTGGCCGTAGTTCCACAGGAAGGTCCGGTACAAGATGATGCCCCAGTTGCACGGGCCGGCCGAGGGGCACACGCCGCCGATCGAGAACATGGTGCTCTGGGTCTGGGGATCGAGGGAGATGCCGACGCCCGCCTGCTTCGCAGCGGTCGCGAACGCCTCCACCTGGGCCGCGAGCGTCGGGGTGCCGCTCTGGTACATGAAGAGGAGGTTGAGGGCCTCGCCCTTCGAGATCCCCGCACCGCATTGGTTCGCCGCGGTCCCGGGGTTCGAACACACCATCACCCCTTGGGACCCGAGCGTCCAGCCGTGGGCGAGGAGGAGGCTCTTCGCGGCTGCGGTGCTGTAGGGGTCGGGGTCGGTCTGCTCCGTCGCCGTCACGTACGGTGAGCCGGGGATGTTCGGGACCGGTCCATAGGTGAACTGCCCGTAGCCGTGCAGGGCCTGACTCATGTACAGCGGCTCGTCGACCAGGTGCTGGAGCGCCTGGCGGATGTAGAGCTGCTTGACGAGTGGCCCGTACTTCGGGCTGGTGTAGCCGAGTTCGGCCCACTGGACGTAGTCGGTGACCCACGGTGCGATGGTGTACCCGCTCTTCGACAGGCTCGACTCCAGCTTGTAGTCGGAGATCGGCAAGTAGCCGTAGGTGAGCTGACCGGAGCGCAGCGCATTCACCTCGGCGGTCTGGCTCGGGAAGCTCTCGAGTGCATACCCAGCGAGCTTGGGCTTGTCCGGCCCGGTGAAGGCATCGTTGCGTGCGAAGACCGTGCGACCGGTGGTCGGGTCGTAGCTCTGGAGCTTCCAGGGGCCATCGACCACCTGCCACAGAGGGTTCGTCGCGTAGGTCGACAGATCGTTCGACTGCTTCGTGAGGAACTTGAAGACCGCCACGGCACCCGCCGTGGTCTCGTCGTAGTTGCCGACCTTGCCACCGGGAGAGGTACGGTCCCAGACCTGCTGGGGCAGCGGCACCACGTCGGTGAGCTCGTTGTCGGTGAACCACGTCGGGTTGACCGGATGCGTGAGCGTGAGCGTGAAGCTCGTTGGCGAGTCGACGGTGAAGGAGGCGACGTTGTCGGGGAAGTTCCCCGGCACGTACGTCGCGATGTTCGCCTTGTTGGCCCGATAGATGTTGAAGAAGAACTGGACGTCCCGGGCGGTCACCGGGGTCCCGTCCGACCACTTCCACGGCTTCAACGTCACCGTGACCTGCGTGTCGGTGGCGTTGTAGGTCGGCGGGTTGGCCATCGAGGTCGCCTCGTCGATGGTCGGGGAGGACCCGTTGCCAGCGACGTAGAGCGGTCGGTACATCCCGTACTCCGCGTTCTGGTCCCATGGCTCGTAGTTGGCCTGGTTCGGCAGTGGGAGAACCCACGAGAACGTGTCGCCCGAGTGCAGCGCAAACGAGGCGTAGTTCGCCGGCAGTCCGGTCGCCGCCGACGACGACGTCGACGCCCCCGACGAGCTCCCGCATGCGGCCGCCAGTATGCCTAGCGCCACCAGCGAACCGGTCCACGCCGCGCTCCGATGCCACCTCGTCCGACGCAGCTGCCTCATCATCGATCCCTCCACCATTTGCTCCTTCCACCCACTTACGAGAGCCTCCGCTCCACGACGTCGCGCAGGGCGTCGCCGAGCACGTTCACCGCGAGCACGGTGACGACGATGAGCACGGCCGCTGGCCACAGCTGCCACCAGTAGCCGTCGAAGAAGTTGTTCACGCCCGCCGAGAGCAACGCGCCCCAGTTCGTCGCGGGCGGGGGCACGCCGAGGCCGAGGTAGCCGAGCGCCGCAAAGGTGAGGATCGCATCGGCGACCTTCAAGGTCCCGTTCACGACGAGCACACCGAGCACGTTGGGCACGAGGTGGCGCACGAGGATCCACCAGGGGGGAGCTCCGAAACCACGGGCAGCGTCGACGTAGTCGAGGGTTCGGAGCCTGAGGGTCTCGGCTCGGACGAGCCTCGCCGTCGAGAGCCAGCTCACGCCGGCGATCACGAGGATGATGAGTCCGAGCGTCGGGCGCACGATCGAGGCGAGCAAGATGACGAAGAAGAGGAACGGGATCGAGAGCAGGGCATCGACGATGCGCATCAAGATCGCGTCCGTGACACCGCCCACGAGACCAGCGACGGTGCCGTAGAGCAGACCGAAGCCCGTCGCGAGCACGCCGACGGCCACCCCGAGCTCGAGTGTCGACTGGCCTCCCACCATGAGACGTCCGAGGACGTCACGGCCGTTCGGTGTCGTGCCGAGCAGGTACTGGCCGGAGGGAGGTTGGTTGGCGTGCAGCAGGTTGGCTGCGTCCGACACCGGGTGCACGATCGGGCCGACGAAGCAGAACGCGACGATCGCCACGAGCACCACCAGCGCGCCGACGGCGAGTCGATTGGCGAGGAAGCGCGCCAGCGCACCGTCTCGGCGAACGGCTCGTGGGCCAGGCTCGGCCTCGAGGCGACGGGTCAGGGTGGTCATCGGTAGCGCACCGTAGCTGCGCGCCCTCGAGACCGTTGCACCCTGGCCACCCCTCCTGATCCAGGCTCCCCGTTCCGACACGCTTTCCGCGTCGAAACGGCCCGTGTGGCGCTACTTTACTCGTCGCGTCCGGTCGGCGCAAGGGAATCCATGCACGAGGCGGGAATCGTTACACGGCCTTCATGATGACGACGACTGCCCCTGGTGTCCCTCGTCGTCACTCGGGCCCTCGACGACGGGCTGGGCCACCGCAGAGATCGTCGCCAGCGCCTCTGCGATCGCTCCCTCTGCCTCGACGGGACCCTCGATGACGATCACGTCGCCAGCCTCGATGCCGAGTCCCATGAGCGCCAGCACGCTCGTGGCGGGCACGGCACGCTCACCTGCTCGGATGACGACGCCCGCGATCGGCCCCAGCGCCGCGACCACCGCCGCGGCAGCGCGTGCATGGAGTCCCAGGGGGTCGATGACGATGAGCTGGCGCCGAACGACGTCACTCATCGGTGACCCCTCGAGCGCTGCACGTGGTTCTCGTGCGCCAGGGGAGCCGGCGCCTCCACTACCGCCCGATAGACCTCGAGCGACGACGTCGAGATCGCGAGCGCACCGCCTTCGATGGCCGCCCACGCATCCGCTGGAGTCGTGATCAGCCCACCAGGGATCACCGGGAGCCCCGTCGCTCGAGCCACCGGCGCGATGAGGTGCGGCAGCACACCCGGGAGGATCTCGACGAAGTCCGGCTTGGTGCGCTGTGCCTGTTGGATCCCCGAGCGTAACGAGCCCGAGTCCACCAGGAAGATCCGCAGGGAGGTGGCGAACCCGAGATCCCGTGCCGCCTGCACCACGCTCGGATGCGTCGAGATCACGCCCTGGGGTGCGCCGAAGCGCGAGAGCACCCCGAGGCCGTCGGCGTCGCGCCCGAGACCGCGCACCATGTCGATGTGGACGAACACGACCCAGCCCTCGAGCGAGAGGGTCATGGAGGCATCGATCACGCTCGCGGCCGGCCCTCCGAGCAGCATCACCCACCCAGGCGCGAGCCCAGCGGTCGTAGCCTGGGCGAGCTCAGGATCGCGGATGGCGAGAATCGCACGTGGGGTCTCCGTCACGGCCGCATCGCCTCCTCGATCCACACGAGTGGGTGTGTCGCGCGCACGCCCCAGAGGTCCCCCAGGTGCAACGCGCAGGTCGCAGAGTCGACCGCGACCCCGACGATCTCGGCCGGCGGTCCGACCCGCGACCCGATACGCCGCGCACGCTCGGCATGCTCGGCCTTGAACGCATAGCTCCCGGCCGCGCCACAGCAGCTGAGCTCGGTCTGGACGACCTCGTAGCCAACCGCTTCGAGCGCGGCGACGTCGGCGCCGCCTTCTCCGGCCACCGTCGCGCGACAGGTCGTGTGGAGAGCGAGCCGCTTCGGCCGATCGCCCCTTCGCCGCCGCTCCACGAGCCCAGCGAGGACACCAGTGTCGAGGAGCCAATCGACCGCGCTCACGCTCGGCACCGACGTCTGGATGCCGAAGACGTCGTGCCACTCGCCATGCATCGTCGCCTCGCAGGTTGCGTTCACGCTCAGGACCACATCGAGATCGCCGGCGTCGGCCTCGATGGCACGCGCTGCCTCGCGCGCGCGCCCCTCGGCCACGTGCGGAGCACCGCTCGCCCACGCTGCGGCGCCACAGCACACCGAGGTGTCCGCCGGCACCAGACGTGCAGTGATCCCCGCACGCCCGAGGAGCACGACGAGTGCATCGATCGTGGCACCGTCGAAGGCCCGACTGAAGCAGTCGACGAAGACTCCGACCGTGCCGACGCGAGAGGTCCCGCCGTCACTCGACGCGGCCCGGGGTCGGTGCGGACGCGGCCACCGTGTCGTCGACGACAGGCCGGCGACCGGCGCGAGCTGCCTCGGCACCCGGGTCAGCCACGGAAAGCGCGCGAGCACATCGGGCCGGACCACGACCGCATCTCGCATCCTCGAGCGCGGGTCGTGGTCGAGGTGCGACTTGTGCTCCGCGATGAGGTGCGCGATGGGGACACCCACCGGACACACCGACTCGCACAGCTGGCAGAACGTACAGCGCGCGGCCGTGTCGTCCGTCACCCGCTCGCCAGCTACGAAGCGCCGATGCCAGTCCGGCCCGAGCACCTTCGGCCCGCTAAAGGCCGGGTCCACCTCGAGCACGGGACAGACGAGCTGACACAGACCGCACTTGATGCAAGCATCGGCGTTGTCGAGTCTGAGCGCCGTTGCCGTGCTCACCATGACCGAAGCACCTCGACCGCCTCCGTGACGCTCTGGGCAACCTGGGCGAACCCGGAGCCTTCGTGCGCACGGAGCGCGCCCACCGCGACGACCCGAGCCTCCTCGTCGACGACGACCTCGCGATAACCGAGCAGCCCCACGTCTTCTCCCATCATCCATGCCGCAGGGTCGCCGATCGCGACGCCGCGCGCGCTATCTGTGAGCGAGCCATCCGGACCGATTGCGATGCCGCCACCCGCAACGCCCCCAGTGGCGAGCACGACCGCGTCGGCGTCGACGTGCGCACCGTCCGCGAGCCGTACGCCTCCCCGACCGACCTCGACGACCCTGGCGCGCCGAAAGGTCGCGCCCCGAGCCGCAAGTGCGGTGCGCACCCGACGATCGAGCCGCCAACCAGCCAGGGCAGGCGTGACGAGCGGTACCTCGCCGACCCGGCGCTCGAGCATCTCCTCGAGCACCGCCAGCGCCCGGGTCGCATCCTCGATACCGAGCAGTCCCGGTACCGCGACGACGCTCACGGCGCCGTCGACCCGGGGCGCGAGGGCGCGCCCGAGCGCTCGCGCCCCCTCCAGGTGCCCGAGGAAGCGAGCGAGTTCGAACGGCACCCGCCGGCCCCACGGCGCGAGGTCGAAGCCGACGGCTGCCGATCCGGTCTGGCTCTGCCAGGTCGCCACCGCGACGGCAGCCCGCGTCTCGGTCATCTCGGCGAAGCCGCAGAAGCCGACGACGTCCTCGGGTCCCACTCTCGCGAGTTCCGGCGGAGCCCAGGCGAACCGATGCGCGACCCCGAGCGGGCCGATGAGTCGGTCGCGCTCGTCGACGCTCGACAGTCGTGCGTCGGCCCGATTCAAGCTCGCGACGGCCCGCTCGACGGCGCCATCGTCCCGTGGGGCCGCGAGCCAACCCGGCCACAAGCCAAGAGAACCCTCGCCGGCCGCGACGACGATCGGCGACGCACCCTCGTCCAGCAGCAGCGACGCCGCGAGGAGCCCGCTCGGCCCTGCCCCGACGACCACGACGCTCACGAGCCCCACCCCCACCAGCGACGCTGCTCGGACGCGAGGGCCCGAAGGCGTGCCTGTGCGCCATAGGCCACCGCATCGACCCCCCGCGCGCGCTCGGCACGCAGCGCATCGAGCGCCTCGCTCTCGAGGGCGCCGCCCGTGAGTTCAGCTGCGCGAGCCGCCAACCGATGGGCGCAGAACGTCCCCTGACACGGCCCCATCGTCGCCCAATGCTCGACGCGCCAACGATCCAGCGAACCCTCGCCGACGAGCTCGTCACGACCGACGCCCTCACAGGTGCACAACGTCTCCGACGACGTCGGCGCGCGTCCCCGAACTCGCGCCGGCACCACCACGAGCGACCGCGTCGCCGACGGTGCCGTGACCTCGAGGTAGGAGGCGACGGCGTCGCCGGTCTGCTCCCCCATGAGCCGATACGTCGTCCACTTGCCACCGATGATCGCGAACAGGCCGGCGATACCGTCTCTCGCGCCGTGGTCGACGATGGTGTGACTGCGCGACAGACCTCGCGGCCCGCCCGCACCCGGATCGGCGACCAGGGGGCGCACGCCGGTGAAGGCCCGCATCGGTCGCCAGGTGCGCACCTCCGGCACGAAGCGCGCACCGAGCTCCACGAGCCGAGCCACCTCCTGCCGGCTCGGCGGTAGCGCCTCGCCGTCTTCGTGGGGGACGTCGGTGGTACCGAGGATGACAGTCTCGCCATGGGGTACGAAGATGTCGCCGTCGGATGGGCGCTCGAGATGGTTCACCACGAGCGGGAGTCGGCGATCGGCAAAGATCAACATCGTGCCGAACGACGGCGCGACCGGCACCTCGGCGCCCAGCCGACGCCCGACGACACCCGAGAGTGGACCCGCCGCGTTCACCACGGCGTCGGCACCGACGACGACCTCTCGATCGCCTTGGCGCACGACCACACCGGCCGCCCTGGCACCGTCGCGCACGAGGCCGATCACCTCCGACCCCTCGAGCACGTCGCCACCGAAACGTCGCAGCGTTCGCACGAGGCCGCGCAGGAGCTCGAACCCCTCGAGCACACCGTCGGGTACCCAGAACACCCGCCGAGCTCGCGCCGCCGCCGCCGGCACCTGCGCCCTGGCGACGTCGAGCGGGACCTCGCGGACCTCGATCCCGGCGGACGCCGTCCCACGCAGCCACGCCTGCTCGAAGGCGTCATCGTCGCTCGTGCGTACGAACCATCCCCCGGTGGCCTCGAGGGCACCGGGGGCGATCTGGCGCAGCACCGCGAGCTCGCGGGCGCACTCGGCAGCGGCCAGCGGGTCGGTGACGGCGTAGCGACCGCCGGAGTGTGCAAGACCGTGGAACCGCCCCGACGTCCCTGCCCCCACCGCGTGACGCTCGACGACGACGGCCTCGATGCCACGGGTGGCCAAATCCACGCCGACGCCGAGCCCGGTGGCCCCGGCCCCGATCACGACGACCCGGCGGCGCGTCATCGCCCGCCCTCGAGCGCACCACAGGCCGCCTCGGCCGCGGCGACGGCCTCGGCGAGGCCTCCGCCCACCGTGAGCGCCATCGCGGCTGCGATGAAGCCCTCGAGCATCGGGACGCCGCGCAGGACGCGGACGCGTGGGCCTGCCCCGATCAGCTCGACCGCCGCTTCTGCCGCCAGGACCGAGGACCCGAGGTCGGCGACCACGACCACCTCACCGCCCCCTTCGAGCAGGCCCTCGAGCGCATCTGCCACCAGCTCGACACTCACGCCAAGCTCGGGGGGCTCACCTCCTCGCCACTCGAGCCGAACCCCCTTGGCCATGGCGCCGACGAGCTCGCACGCCCCCTGCGCCAATCGCCGCGAGTGCGACACCACCAGCACGCCCACCACCTCAGCTCACCTCGCCAAGGCATGCGAAGAACAGAGCCATCGAGGCCGCACCGGGGTCTTCGTGACCTGCGCTCCGCTCCCCGAGATACGACGCGCGGCCCTTGCGCGCCACGAGGGGGATGGTCGACTCGGCACGCTCCGAGGCCACGGACGCGGCGGTAGCGGCTGCCTCGGCGAAGGAGCGCTGAGTCCCGAGCTCGGCAGCGAGCGACGCCAGCGCCGGCACGAGGACATCCACCATGGTCTTGTCGCCGAGCTCGGCGTGGCCACGCTCGAGCACCGCGTCCCGGAATAGCGACAGCGTGGCCACGACCTCGTCGGGCGTTGGGGCGCCGGTCCCGTCGCCGGCTGCCGCCGAGGCCTTGGTCCAGCCAAAGCCCCACAGCGCGCCTGATGCCCCGCCGACCGTGCCGAGCAGTGCCATCCCAACACTCCTCAGCCCCGCTCGCGGCGTCTGCGAGGTCTCGAGGGCCCCGAGGGCGCGCTCGAGACCTCGGTTCAGGTTCGTACCGTGGTCACCATCGCCGATCGCAGCGTCGAGATCGTCCAGCCAGGTGCGCTGGTCGCGCACCGACGCCGCGAAACAGCGCCAGACGTCGTGCCACCAGGCGAGCGAACCGGGCTCGCTCACCGTGCCACCCGAACGGCAGCCGTCGACGCAGGGGCTTCGAGCAGCGCGGCGAGCTCGTCGTCGAGTCGAAGCACCGTGATCGAGTAGCCGGCCATCTCGAGCGACGTCATGTACTCGCCAACCCAGGCGGTGCGAATGTGCCACCCGCGCTCGGCCGCGACCTGGTAGACGCGGCGAGCAACGATCCCAAGCTCGAGGAGCGGCGTCGCTCCCATCGAGTTCACCATCACCGCGATGGATGCACCGCTCTCGAGCCCGAGGTCGCTCGTCACCCGATCGAGCAGTTCGTCGGTCAGGTCGTCGGCACGACGCAGTGGTTCGCGCCGAACCCCAGGCTCGCCGTGGATGCCGATGCCCACCTCGATCTCGTCCTCGCCCAAGGTGAAGGTGGGCTCTCCACGTGCGGGCACCGTGCACGGTGCGAGTGCGAGGCCCATGGAGCGCACGTTCGCGATCACGCGCTCGGCGACCGCCGCCACCGTCGCCAGATCGTCCCCACGTTCGGCTGCTGCGCCTGCGATCTTGTGGACGAACACCGTTCCGGCGATGCCTCGTCGCCCCGAGGTGTACAGGGAGTCTTCGACCGCGACGTCGTCGTTCACGACGACCTGGCGCACCTCGATCCCCTCCTCCTTGGCGAGCTCGGCGGCGATGTCGAAGTTCATGACGTCGCCGGTGTAGTTCTTCACGACGCACAGCACCCCCGCGCCGTGGTCGGCGGCGCGGATGCCCTCGAGGATCTGATCGGGCGTCGGCGAGGTGAAGACCTCGCCGGCCACCGCGGCGTCGAGCATGCCCTCACCGACGTAGCCGCCGTGGGCCGGCTCATGGCCCGATCCGCCGCCCGAGACCAGCCCGACGCGCCCCGATGGCTTCGCGACCGCGCGCGCCAGCACGTGGGTACCCTCGATGCGGCGAACCCACGGTGCGAACGCGGCCGCGAGCCCATCGAGAGACTCGTCGACGACGTGGTCGACCTCGTTGATGACCTTCTTCATCCGACTACCTCCCTCTCGCAGCCTACGCCTCGACCCACGCTCGGGCGCGGTCCCGCGCACGCTGCCACGTGCGATAGGCCGCGGCTCGCGTCGCCTCGTCCCACGTTGGCTCGAAGCGCCGCTCCAGTTGCCACACGTCGCGCAGCCCCCCAGGACCTGCCACCGCACCCACGCCGACCGCCGCCAGGTAGGCAGCACCCAGCGCCGTGGTCTCGGTGACCTTCGGACGCTCGACCGGGATCCCGAGCACGTCGGCCTGGAGCTGTGCGACCACGTTGTTGCGCACCGCACCGCCGTCGACCCGCAAGATGGCGAGTCGCTGGCCCGAGTCGGCCGCCATCGCCTCGACGACGTCACGCGTCTGGTAGGCCATCGATTCGAGCGCGGCCCGCACGATGTGTGCCCGCGTCGTCCCGCGCGTGATGCCGACGATGGTGCCCCGCGCGTACGGGTCCCACACCGGTGCGCCGAGCCCCACGAAGGCAGGGACCACCACGACGCCACCGGTGTCGGGGACCTCGGCGGCGATCGCCTCGGTGTCCTCGGCATGCGCGATGAGACGCAGTCCGTCGCGCAGCCACTGGACGACGGCTCCGGTCACGAAGATGGAGCCCTCGAGCGCGTAGGTGCGCTCACCCCCGATGCTCCACGCCACGGTCGTGAGCAGGCCCGAGTGCGACGCGACCGCATCGTGGCCCGTGGTCTGCAGCAGGAAGGACCCGGTCCCGTAGGTGTTCTTCGCCATGCCCGGCTCGATGCACGCCTGGCCGAAGAGAGCGGCCTGCTGATCACCCGCGATGCCGGCGATGGGCACCCTGGCACCGAAGATCTCAGGGTCCGTCTCGGCGACCACGCCTGCGGAGTCGACGACCGTCGGGCACATCGACGCGGGCACGCCCAGCATCTCGAGCAGTTCGGGATCCCACTCACCGGTGTGGATGTTGAAGAGCATGGTCCGAGAGGCGTTGGTGGCGTCCGTCGCATGCACCCGTCCGCCGGTGAGCTTCCAAATCAGCCACGCATCAACGGTGCCAAAGGCCAATCGGCCCTCGTCCGCCAGGCGACGAGCCTCCGGCACGTGCTCGAGGATCCAGGCCACCTTCGTTCCCGAGAAGTAAGCGTCGATGACGAGACCGGTACGGGAACGGACCAGATCCTCGCGGCCGGCCGCACGGAGTTCGTCGCACATCGGCGCCGTCCGTCGGCACTGCCACACGATCGCGTTCATGACCGGCTTGCCGGTTTGGCGATCCCACACGATGGTGGTCTCACGCTGGTTGGTGATGCCGATCGCGCTGAGGTCCCCTGGCGCGATGCCGGCGGCGCGCAGGGCGTCGAAGATGGCCTGGCGCTGGGACTCCCAGATCTCCTCGGGGTCGTGCTCGACCCAGCCTGGCTGCGGGTAGTACTGCGGGAACTCGTGCTGGCCGAGGCCGAGGATGGTGCCGTCGAGATCGAAGACGATCGCTCGAGAGCTCGTCGTTCCTTGATCAAGAGCGAGGATACGGGTGGTCACTGCGCCCCTCCTTCCGTGCTCTGGCGCGCGAAGCGCGCACGAATCGTGTCCTCGATGAACCAGCGATAGACCCCAACCGCGATCGCTCCACCGACGAGCGGACCGACGATCGGGACCCACCAGTAACCGTTGAGACCGGCGAAGGCGTTGTGTCCCCAGCCGAGGAACCACGTCAGGAGCCGCGGACCGAAGTCACGCGCAGGGTTGATCGCGTAACCGGCGTCCGTACCAAAGCTCATGCCGATCGCCGCGACGGCCATCCCGACGAGGAACGGTGCCATGTTCGAACCCGGCCCCGAGTTCGTCGCGTCGGTGATGGCGAGCACGAACAGCAGCAGGAAGAACGTGCCGATCACCTGGTCGATGAATGGCCCGACGAGGCTCGTGCCGAAGTACTTCGCGGGGAACGTGGCAAAGATCGAGAAGGTCGTCAACCCACCGGCGCTGGCGCGCGTGACGTGGTGCGCAAGGTTCCACGCATCGATCGCCTTGTAGTAGTCCAGGTAGACGATCGCCGCGCCAGAGAATGCCCCGAGAACCTGGGCGATCCAGTAGCCCGGCACCTTACGCCACGGCAGCGAGCCCTTGATCGCCATGGCCAGCGTCACCGCCGGGTTCAGGTGTGCGCCGGACACCCCGCCAGCCACGTAGACGCCCATCACGACCGCCATGGCCCAGCCCCAGGTGATCAGCAGCCAGCCGCCCGCTCCCTGGAAGATGACGACGGTGCGGCCGGACATGGTGAGGCCCACCACTGCAACCGCGACCGAGCCCGTCCCGAAGGCGAGCAGCACCAACGTACCGAGATATTCGGAGAGCAGCTCTCCCCATGTCGTTGCGCGCCAGCCGGTCTTGCCGGCCGGTCGCGCCTGTGTTGTGGCCACCTACGGCCTCCTTCCCCCTGTCATGCATCGCTCCCGGGCCAGAACACGAAGAGCGCCCGGACGCGACCTCTCACGTCCGGGCGCTCTCGTGCACTCTGCCCGCTCGTATCATGACAGGCGTCGTGGACGACGTCAAGGGTCTTTGGTCCCGAGGCGCCTCGCCCGGAGAGGAGGGTCCATGCCGGAACGTCACACCCTTCGCGGTCAACCAGGCTCCCAGGGAGCCGGCGTCGGGACAGCCGTCCGCGTCGACGCGGTCGCCGAGCGCACCGAGGTCGATCCCGCCAGCGTGCGCCGAGCGCTCGAGGAGGTCGCCGACGACCTCGAGGCTTCCAGCCGACGTGCGAGCGGCGAGCTGTCCCAGATCCTCGCCGCCGACGCAGCCATCGCGCGAGACCCCATGCTCGTCGATGCCGTGGAGCGTCACCTCGCCGACGATCCCTCCACCGTCGGGGTCCACGACGCCTTCGACGAGGTCGCAGGCGTCCTCCGTTCCGTCGGCGGCGCGATCGCCGAACGAGCGGCGGACCTCGGCGCGATCGAACGGCGCCTCATCGCCCGCCTCAGGGGCACCCAAGGACCGATGCTCGAAGGCAAGGTCGTCGTCGCGAACGAGCTCGGCCCAGCAGATCTCCTCGCGATCGAGCACGAACGGCCGGCAGCGCTCTTGCTCGCTGGCGCCAGCCCGACCGCCCACGTCGCCATCCTCGCCCGAGCACTCGGCATCCCCGCCCTCACCGGCGTGGTGGGCCTCGACGGGGTGCACGACGGCGACACCGTGCTCGTCGATACCGTGCGCGCGGTCGCGATCGTGAACCCCAACGACGACGATGTCACTGGGCTGCGAGCCGCAGAGCGTACGCCCGCGCGAACGACGCTCCCTCGAGACCGTGCCGCCATCGGCGCCGTCGCCATCATGGCCAACGTCGCCGGCGTCGCCGACGCGCAGGGGGCGATCGACGCCGGCGCGGTCGGTATCGGCCTTTTGCGCACCGAGTTCTTGTTCCTCGACCGCGACGAGGCTCCCTCTCGCGCCGAGCAAGCCGAGGCCTACACCGAGATCCTCACCCCATTCCGGGGCCGCCGTTGCATCGTCCGCACGCTCGACGCCGGTGCCGACAAGCCACTCGCGTTCATCGATCTGCCTCGCTCGGCCAACCCCGCGCTCGGCGTCCGAGGATGGAGGGCACGCGCCGTGGCGCCGGCCGTGATCGACACCCAGATCGCAGCGATCGCCGACGCCCAGCGCGCGACCGGTGCCGAGGTCGGTCTCATGGCCCCGATGGTGACGACGATCGACGAAGCGCGCGAGGTGGTCGAGCGAGCCCACGCCGCAGGGATCCCGAGTGCAGGCGTCATGGTGGAGGTCCCTGCTCTGTGCCTGCTCGGCGACGAGCTCGCCCGCAGCGTCGACTTCGTCTCGATCGGCACCAACGACCTCGCGCAGTACCTCTTCGCCGCCGACCGCGAGGAGTCGGCGGTCGCAGCCCTCGCCGATCCCTTCTCGCCGCCACTCGCTCGACTCCTCGCTCGCCTCGTCGACGACGTCGACGGTCGCATCCCCATCGGTGTCTGCGGCGAGCTCGCCGCAGATCCCCTCGCCGCCGTCTGGCTGGCGGGCCTCGGCATCACGAGCTTGTCCATGACGCCGAGCGCGATCGCACCCGTCACCCGTCTGCTCGCTTCCGTCGAGCGTACGACCGCTCGCCGAGCAGCAGAAGCGGTCCGCACCGCGAGCGATGCTCAGCGTGCACGAGACGCGGCGGCGCGTATCGTCGGCCTTGCCTAGGTTCCTCGGCTCCTCCGCCACCACGAGGTGCGCACGCTCGCGCCCGAACTCGTGGCCGTCGGACTCGGGATCACCACGATGACGGAGACGTTGTCGGGCGCACCCGCCTCGTAGGCAAGCCCGACGAGTCGCCAGAGCGCACCCTCGAGCGCGTCGGGCTCTCGCGCGCCGCGCAGCGCCTCGAAGAGCGCGCCGCGCGGAACCGTCCCCCAGAAGCCGTCCGAACAGACGAGGATCCGCTCCCCATCCTCCAGCGCCACGCTGACGAGATCCGGCGCCACCGCCATCTGTGCTCCCAGGCTTCGCGTCAGCACCGAGCGCGCTGGATGCCGAGCTGCCTCCTCCTGATCGATCAAGCCCGCCCGCAACAGCTCGGCCGCCTGGGTATGGTCCTGCGTCAGCTGATGGATCCGCTCGTCGCCGACACGATAGGCACGCGAGTCGCCGACGTGGCCAATGACGACGTCGCGGCCACTCACCCCGACCAGGGTGAGCGTGGTTGCCATCCGAGCCCGCTCGCGATGTTGCGCGTCGATGACTGCCGCGTTCGCAGCCCGAACCGCAGCTCGCACCCGAGCCCGCACCGCCCCTCGCCCGCTCCCCATCGCGCTCGTGGCCGCCTCGATGGCCGCCTGGCTGGCGACCTCGCCAGCCGCCTGCCCGCCGACACCATCGGCCACGCACGCCACCAGCACCTCGCCAGAGGTGCCAGGGGGGACGACCGCAACCGCGTCCTCGTTCCCAGCCCGCACCACACCCCGCACGCTCACCCAGGCCGCCACCGAGCCGTCGTGGGCCCGAAGCGACCCACTCGTCTCGTCGGCCTCGAGCGAGCGTCGTACCATCGTCTCCTCCTCATGGGTGATGCCTCCAGCCCTTGCGGGCCAGAGGCATCACCAGCTGGCAGCTCCCCCCGGAGCACCGAACGCTATGGCGTCTCCGCCGCGGCCGACACGCCGCGCCCGGCCCCGCCGAGTCGCCTCGTGGCGCGCTCGCCGACGATGCTCTTGGCATGATGGCGGTGCGGGTTCGCCCAGTACCACACGAGCCCAACGATGGTCCAGGCCAGCACCACACCGATGGCCTTCACCGCATCGGTCGCACCCGAGCCGCCGCCAGCGATGGCGAGATAGACCACGCCAGCGAGCTCGGCCAGATTCATGAGCGCCCCAAGGCCAGGGGCGAGCACATGAGCGAGCAGGGAACGATCGGCGCGACGGGAGAACGCCACGATCGCGATCACACACGTCATGCCATAGACCAGAAAGGTCCCGATGTTGGACGCCAGCGTGATCTGCGTCAGGTTGTCGACCGTGTGCACCCCGTAGATCGCCACCACGGCGCTGATCGCGCTGATCACGAGGATGCCGCCGTGGGGTGTGGCGAAGCGCCCGTGCAACCACCCGATCACGCTGGGCAGCTCACGGTCCCTGGCCATCGAGTAGCTCACGCGAACTGCGGTGTTGATGCACGCGAGCGTCGTGCCGATGAGTGCGATGAGGACCGTGGCGGCCACGATCAACGCAGCCGCCTCTCCGCCGCCATGGAACATGCGATCGGCAGCGTTCTGGACCATCGTGCCGATCGGCGCCGCATCGTTGCCGGCCTTGGCAAAGACGTTTGCGCCCGGTTGACCTGCCATGGTCGCAGAGCCGAGTGCGAAGTTCGCACCGAAGTACTCCAACAGGTACGAGAAGCCTCCCTGGATGGCGAGCGCGATCAAGACCCCACGCTGGATGTCGCGCTCGGGATTGCGCGCCTCGGCGCCGAGGGCCGTGATGGACTCGAAGCCGACGAGCAACAAGATGGCGATGGTCGACTGGTAGAGCAGGTTCACGAAGCTGTGTGGGAGGATGACCGAGAGTGCGCTCGCTTGCACGTAGCCACCGTCCGGGTGCGCGACGCGGAACGCGATGAAGAAGAGAGCCGTCATCGCGACGAGGGTCACGATCTGGATCACGTTGATGACGAGCGCCGTCATCGTGGACCCCGTGATGCCACGGTAGGCGATGTAGCCGATCCCCGCGGCGGCGACGACGGCGATCACCGAGAGTTCGAGCCACGACAGCGTGACCCCTCCGACCGCGCCGATGATGTAGCCGATCAGGGTACCGATGAACGCCACCATGATGCCCGGATAGATCCAGTAGTACAGGTGGCTGATCCAGCCGAAGGCGAACTTCACCGCTCTCGCGGTGGCGGTGAAGCGCGGGTGGTTCTGGTCGAGGAAGGCGGCTTCGGCGAAGTAGTAGGTCGAGCCCGTGCCCGCATCGGGATAGATCCGAGCCAGCTGGCTGTAGCTCCACGCGGTCAGCATGGCGAGGATGAAGGCGAAGAGGAGCCCTGTCCACATGTCAAGGCCCGTCGGCTGACCGTGGTTCGTCTGGGCCGCCTGTTCCTGAAACGTTGTCCAAAGAAACGCTCCGGGCGCGATCAAGGCCATCCCATTGACCGTGACACCGGTGAGCGTGAGCGTTCGGTGCATCTGCTGCTCGCTCGCTGCCATGGCACAACTCCTCACCTGTCGGTACGCGATCAGGACGCCACCTCCGGTGACACCCTTCGGACGACCGCCAGGCCGCGCCGTTGCGGCGTCTGGCCTCGCTCCCCTGGTCGGCCGATCGCAGCGGAGCTAGGCGCATCGTAGACCCGCCCACACGCCACCCATCGAGGTAGCGTTACCAGCTCGTTACCGATCGATCACACGCGTCGACATCGATCCCGGGCGCACGTCTGGATCACGACCTCCCGCGAGTGCGCGGCGGGCAAGCGCCCGCTCGGCATCGACGATGCGATGAATGAGCCGGTCGTCGAACGCGTCCACGAGCACGTCATCGGCCAGGAGCGCGTCGACGGCCTCATCGAGACTCCTCGGGAGCGGCGTGAAGGCTGCCGTTCGGGCCAGGGGATCGAAGCCCTCCGGATCTTCGTCCATCGCCTCGCCAGGGTCGCTACCCTCCTGGGCGCCATGGGCCGCCGCGACGATGATCCCTGCGATCGCGATGCACGGGTTCGCCGACGGGTCCGCACCGCGGTACTCGATGGATCGGGTCCCGTCGACCGCCGTCGCGACCCGCACCAGCGCACCGCGATGCTCGTGCGCCCACAGCGCCGCGCTCGGTGCCTCCGGGCCGGCGTGGAGACGCCGATAGGACCCGACCGTCGGAGCGGCGAGCGCGCACAGGCCAGGGGCATGATCCAGCAGGCCCCCAACACGGGCGCGGATCAGCGACTCGGTCACCTCGGGCGCGAGCACCTCATGGAGGTGGAGCCCCGAACCCGGTTGTCCCGGCAGCGGACGGGCCGCGAACGACGCCGTGGCCCCGAACTCCACGGCAGCGTCACGCACTGCAGCTCGTGCGAGCACCACGGCATCGGCGAGTGCACACGCATCGAGCGGGCCGAGATCGAGCTCCCACTGACCGGGCCCAGCCTCGTGGTGCGACGCTAGCACCGGTATGCCACTGTCGGACAACCTGGCGTAGGCGGCTCGCGCGATCGCGCCACCGATGCCCACCACATCGTCGAAGTAGCCCGCCTCGTCCACCGGATCGCCGTGCTCGTCGAAGCAGTACCACTCGAGCTCCGCGATCCCGCGCCAACGCGTCTCGGGATCGAGCTCCGCACTGATGCGCGCGAGTGCGGCGCGCGTATCCAACGGCGACGGCACCCCGTCCGGTGAGCGCACGATGCCGACGAGACGCTCCCCCTCCGGACCTACGAGGCGAGCCGCGGCGGTGAGATCCAGTGAGCAGTCAGACTCGAGGACGCGGATCCCGCCCTCGATGGCCGACGCATCGACCACCAGGTGGCTCGTCACCTCCACCCCCGACACCGTCACCGAGCGCAGCTCGCCAAAGAGATCCACGAAACACGCCCGCATCCACGTTCGCTGTCCCGTCACCCTGCTCCCTCCTTCAACCGGCTCGCCCTAGTGGTGCGCCGCCACGACGAGCACCGCCGCGGCGAGCGCGAGAAAGCCCACGGCGACCCCGACCACGAACCACACCAGCCGACGCCCGCTCGTGGTCGCGGCCACGACGTCACCGATCGGCTGCTCCGGCGCCAACGAGTACGTATCGCTGCCAAGCTCATCGATGCGTTCGAGATCCTCCAGCACCTCACGTGCATGCTGGTAACGGTGCTCGGGGAACCGCCGCAGCGCATGGAGGACGATGGCCTCGAGGCCCGGCGGCAGTTCCGGCCGCCGTTGGCGCAATGGTTCGGGCGCCTGCTGCAGGTGCGCAGTCATCACCGCCAGCCACGAATCACCACGAAAGGGAGGTCGACCGGTCGCAAGCTCGTAGACGATCGCACCCCACGCATAGAGATCGCTGCGCTCATCGCCGCGCCGTCCCCGCACCTGCTCAGGGCTCATATAGTCGGGTGTCCCCATGGCCGGAGACAACTGCCCCCAGGTCAGCCTCCGCGCCCCTCGACTGACCGCAGTTCCGAAATCGCCGATCTTGAGCACCCCGGACGACGACACCAAGATGTTCTCAGGCTTGAGGTCGCGATGCACGACGCCACGCCCGTGCAGGTAGTCGAGGGCTTCGGCGAGCTGACGAGCCCAGGCCACGACGAGGGTCACCGGAACCGGCCCTGGATGATCGTTCAGCCACCGTCGCAGCGTGACCCCGTCGACGAACTCGAGCACGAGATACGGCTCGCTCCGCCGTTGGCCATCGTCGACGCACCGCACGACCCCCGGGTGGTCGAGCTTCCGCCAGATGGCGATCTCCCGCTGGTAGCGCTGGAAGAGGACGGGGTCGGCAACCAGCTGTGGAGTGGGGAACTTCAGGACGACCTCGCCACCGGTCGTGAGATCGTGTGCTCGCCACACCTCCGCGAAACCTCCGACCCCCAGCAGTGCCACCAGCTGGAAGTGATCGACCACCGATCCCTCGGCGTGGTTCACGCCACCTCCGCCCTCAACGCGCGTTGACGGCTCTGAGCGCCCCCCGTGCCCAGACGACGCCGACGCCGAACGCGAACAGTCCGGCTTCGACATGCCAGCTCGCGTGAACGGCGGCCACGATGACGACCCCGACGATCATCCAGCTCACCGCCGCCACCGCTGAGACGACGGCACGCGCCGGTAAGCCAACCATCCCCGCCCCGCCAACGGGTGATGCGCCAGCACGTCGAGCCTGCTGGCGACGCGCTCGGCCTGACCACTCCTTCACACCGCCAGCGTAGAGCCGACACCAAGGCCGGCCGAGTCCCATCCTGTGAACGCAGCGTCACAACTCGTCGCGATCGTGGCAGCCAGCGAACGTCGCGGAGCACCCACGTGGCTCCCCATCAACGACACGTCACGCGTCGCGGTCGCGACCAGGATCGCACACCACGAGGGCCAGCCCGCCCAGAAGTCCGAGGTTCTTCAGAAACTGCACTCGCTGCATCGTCCGGCCTGGCCCGGGCTCCTCGCGCCAGAACGGATGACCGACGACCGTCGTCGCTCCCAGCGATGCGATGAGCCCAAGGGCTGCGAGACGCCGCCGTAGCCCGGTCGCGAGACCAAGACCGCCTGCGACCATCGCAGCCCCGTTGAGGCGCACCAGCAGCTCCGGGCTCGGGAGGCCCGCCTTCGCGGCGACCTCCGGACGATGCCCAGGGTCTCGCAGGGCCTCGAAGCCAGCGACGATGAAGATGGGCGCCAGCGCGACTCGTCCGAGCAAGCGTCCAACGCGAGCGGTCAGTCCCACCGTCAACTCCTCCTGCGATCCGTCTGGTCCCTCGACGAACAGGACCTTAGCGAGTCTCCGGCGACATGCGTCAGCGACCTTCCTCGACCCTCGATCGCCCGAGCACCGACCCCGCCGAACCGCGTCGCGTCCTACTCCACCGCCTCTGCGCCGGCCACCCCTCGCTCGGTTGCTTCGACCTCCCGGCGCACCTCACCTCGCGCAAGCGCGTAGTACACGAGACCGCCCACCACGATCCCGAGCACCCAGCTGAGGTCAGACCCGCCGGTCGCACGCGAGATCGGTCCGAGGAACGAGGGGACGTAGAACTGGGCATCGATCCACAGGAGCGCCGCACCCATGCCGACGATGAGCGCAGCGATCGCACGCCAGTTGATGCCGCCATTGCGCCAATAGACACCACCGCGTACGGCGGCAAGACCCGCACGGTCGTAGCGCCCGCGCCGCAGCAGATAGTCGACGAAGACGATGGCGAACCACGGCGCGAGCCAGACGACGATGTAGTCGAGGAACCCCGACAGATCGGTATAGAAGTTTCCCTTGAAGATGACGAGCGCCGTGACCAGCCCGGAGATGATGGTGTCGATGATCACCGCACCCCAGCGGTTCACCGGGATGCCAAGCGCCTGCAGCGTGACACCCGACGAGTAGAGGTCCAGCGAGTTGATCGCGAAGACCTGCGGAAGCACGAGGATCATGAACGGCCAGAAGAACCAGCTCGCAAACGACGAGGGGACGCCGGTGACCGCCGTCGCCTGCGGACTCACCAAGAACGCGGCAGCACCGAGGAGCTCGACCAAGATCGCTGGGATCGCACCGCCAAGGGTCGCCGCCCAGAAGATCGAGGCCTTCGGGGTGGATGAGGGGAGATAGCGGGAGTAGTCGTTGGCGTTCTCGGTCCACCCGAGCCCCCCAGCCGAGACCAACAGCACGACGGCGGTCGTCCAGATGGCCCACGAGGCATGCTTGTGGTCGCTCGAGGGATGGACGTGCGGCGCAATCAGCACGCCCATCACCGCAAACACGATGATGAAGACGATCGAGAGGTACCTGAGCAGCTTGGCGATCGTCGCGTGACCGAGGAACGGCACGATGAACTGGACGAGCACAGCCGCCACGATCAGCGCAACCTTGAGGCCGGTGCCGACCGACACGCCTTCGTGGGCGAACATCGCCTCGACGACGAGCACGATGAGCACAAGCCCTTCGATCTCGAACCCGACCTGGGTGATCCAATTGAACAGCGATGGAAGCCGGTTGCCGAGCCGACCAAAGGGCGCCCGGCTCACACCGAACGCAGTCGTGCCCGCGAGCGGCCCCTGCAACGACGCGAGACCAAGGAACGCGAAGAACACATTGCCGACGATGATCGCCAGCACTGCTTGAGCGAACGACAGACCGAAAGAAACGATGAGCGCGCCGTAGACGAGGTATTCGACGTTCCAGATGCCGCCAGCCCACATCCAGAACAGGTCTGCCGGCCGCATGGGTCGCTCCGTCTCCGGGATGAGCTCGATACCTCGTGACTCGACCCGAAACGCCCGATACTCATCATCAACCGTGGCCGTCGCGGCCTGCGCATCATCTACATGCATCCACCCTCACCCTCCCGAGAAGACCCTAGCGACGATCCACAGCGTCGCCGAAGGCCACCCGACGAACGTAACACGCCCGTTACACTCGCCAGGCTGGTTCGGGCGGTGAATGGCCTGCCACGACGCGCCGAGCGAGCGCCGAGCCACGGCCGCTCCATCGCGGTACGCGACCGTCACGGCCACGCCCTCCGGCGCAAGGAGTGCGTGCGGTGTCCGCAGAACAGTCCACATCACGGCGACAGCGGTCGAACGACACAGCGGCCGGCTTCCGTGGATCACGGGCCGGCGTAAGGCATCCCCGCGCGTCACACGACGCCTGCTCACGAGCAGGCCCAGCCCACAACGAACGACGACCCGCATCGCTGCAGGTCGTCTGAGAGCGGACGACGGGACTCGAACCCGCGACCCTCACCTTGGCAAGGTGATGCTCTACCAACTGAGCCACGTCCGCAGCGCCCCTCAGTATAGCGAGCGAGGCCCCCGGCCGATCGAACAGCTGCGTCGGCAGCCTGCTTCACACGTGAGCTCAGCCGCTGTGGCCAAAGCCTCCGGATCCGCGTTCGCTCGCCGCAAGTTCAGTGACCTCCAGCACCCGTACGCTCGGGAACGGCAGCACCACGAGCTGCGCGATGCGCTCGCCCGGCCGAATCACGACTGGAGCCTCGCCAAGGTTCACCAGCGCCACGAGTACTTCGCCTCGATAGCCTGCGTCGATCAGGCCCGGCGCATTCACCACCGTGAGGCCCTCTCGAAGCGCCCTCCCACTCCGGGGCAAGACGAGTCCCAGCGTCCCGACCGGAAGCTCGAGCGCGAGACCGGTTCGAAACCCGTGCCGCTCCCCCGGCGCCAGTGTCCTCTCTTCGATGCTGGCGAGATCGAGCCCCGCGTCGAGCGCCCGTGCATACGACGGCAGCACTGCGCCGGGACTGAGCCGCTTGACCCGCAGACTCAACGCCTCGTCGACCACAGGCGCGCTCCCCGATCGACGACGGCGCCGAGGCGGTCGATGAGCGCCTCCTGCCGTTGCTCGTTGAGCCACGGGAACCGACGTCCGATACCCCAAATCGTGCACAGCACCATGGCCTCGACCACGATCTTGGCCGACATCTTCGATGTGCCCGCTCGCCGATCACGAAACGTGATCGGAATCTCCACGATCCGATAGCCTGCGTCGTTGACGAGGCGCGTGAGTTCCACCTGGAAGCCGTAGCCATCGGCACGCGAGGAACGAAAGCCGACCTCGTGAATGACGTCCGTCCGATACGCGCGAAACCCTGCCGTTGCGTCACGCACCGGTAGGCCGAGCATGAACGCCGCGTAGAGATTGCCCCCGCGCGACAGTGCAAGACGCTCTCTCGACAATCCTGGCGAGCGACCCCCAAGCACGTAGCGCGACCCAATCGCGAGCGCGGCACCGTCGTCGAGCGCCGCGAGGAGCGCAGGAATCGCCGCGGGATCGTGCGAAAAGTCGGCGTCGATCTCGACCACGCTGGTCGCTCCCTCCGAGATCGCCACCTTGAAGCCGTCTCGATAGGCGCCGCCGAGTCCCGTCTTCTGTTCCCGTGCCAGCAAACGAACGCGCTCGTCCCGCTCCGAGACGGCGCGCACCGCCGCCGCGGTGCCATCGGGAGAGCCATCATCGACCACCAGCACGTGCGCCTCGGGTACCGCCGCGAGCACCGCTCCGAGCATGGGCCCGATGTTGTCGACTTCGTTGTACGTCGGGATCACGACCCATGGTCGTGACGACGGCACCTCCTCCACGCGTCCTCCTTTGACCCACGGGCCAGGGTAGCCTGGTCGTTGGCTAGCCTGGGCGCGTGCTCGCATGGATGGACCTCGAGATGACAGGTCTCGACCCTGAGCGGTGCGTCATTCTCGAGATCGCCGCCATCGTGACCGACGACGAACTCGAAACCGTTGCCGAGCTCGGCCCGCTCGTCCTCCACGCAACCGACGAGGAGCTGGCGGTGATGGAGCCCGTCGTCGTGCAGATGCACTCTGCCAACCACCTCCTCGAAGACGTCCGGCGAGCGTCGCTCACCATCGACGAGGCCGAATCGACCGTCCTCGCCTTCTTGAAGGCCCATCTTCCCGATCCCCACCAGGTGCCCCTGTGCGGCAACTCCATCGGCACCGATCGTCGGTTTCTCGCGCGCCACATGCCCAAGGTCGAGGCCCTGCTCCACTACCGATCGATCGACGTCTCCAGCCTCAAGGAGCTCGCGCGCCGCTGGTACCCCGAGGTCATCGAGCACATGCCGCAGAAGAACCCCGCGCATCGCGCGCTCGACGACGTACGGGACTCGATCGCCGAGCTGCGCTACTACCGCAGCTCTATGCTGCGCCCTCGCGAAGGCGGACAGGTCGACGCACGAGGCGAGTGACACCGCCTCGCCTCGGGGCCGGGGACTTCGACTCTCTCGTGCACGCATGGGACGTTCCGGCCGAGACCGACGCCTCCGAGGCTGCTCCCGTCACCCCGGGCCGTCATCCAGACCAAGCTCCCTGGCGGCGCGTGTCACCGCACCGCCAACGGCCAAGCCGTCTGCGACACCGGCAAGCAAGGATCTGGACCCGCCAACCAGGCCCTCCTCTCGATTCCGTCCTCGCCGTCGCAGTGACTGGTGTCACTGCGCACCCATGACCTGATCGGCGCTCAGCGGCACCAGCGAGAGTTGGCGTGGGGATCCCGGGCTCGCACCGGGGCGTCTGGCTGTGGGGACCGCTCACCTACCGGACGCACCCGGTGGTTGGCCAACACTTCTCCGGGTTGCTACCCGCTAGACGGCGAGGAATGAGCAAGCCGCCGAGCCCCGTCTGCACAGAGACGGTCAATCGTCGTAGAGAGACACGGCGAGCTCGACGTTCCCGGAGTCGTCACCTTCGCCTCCTCCGAGAGTTGATCGAGACGTGCACCGGCGCCGGAGTCGGTCGGAGGACGTTCGACTCCTCGCGCACAGAGGAGCCCGGCCACGATCAGCGCGCCGGAGCCGCCTCCCTCGCTCGCCGGCGGACGCAGTACGCGGCGGCCAGGGCACGCGCGAGCCCTGCTCGACGACGCGAAGCCACGGTCGCTCGCACGATCGCATGGAACTGCAGCGCCGACTCAGGGCCGTCTGCGCCCGAGCGCGGTCAATCGTGCCCGCACGTAGCGGAGGACCAAGATGAACGGCACATTCGCACCGATCGCATACGCAGGGCCGAGCCACCACAGCGGACCCAACCAGAGCGCCGGAGCCCATTGCACGACGAGCAGGCACCAGTGCACCGCCTCGGCGCGGTCGACCTCGCGCGCGAGCGCCTCGCGCCCACCGGTCCCACGGGGCCCGAAGAGACGCTTGCGGCGGCCTCCGAAGGCTCCGCCGGCATCGGGCAAGAGGCGCTTCCAGCGACGCACCCCGAGCCGTTCGTAGCCATGGCCGTCGCCCTCGAACGAACGAGTCGCCAAGAAGGTGCCGACCAACGCGAGGCCTCGGGGCCGGAGGCGCGACGCGACCCAGCCGACCACGACGCTGAGGCCCACCCACCAGCCGATGGCGAGAGCGACGCGAATCGCTAGCGAAGCCGTAGCCGTCGCCCGTGCCACCGTGTCTGCCCCCGGAGCATGTCGACGACCGACAGCGCGGTCGTCGCGACGAGGAGGCCCAGGCCCGCGGTGACCAGGCACACGTGCCTCCAACGAGCAAGTCGAAGCCGACGCGCTCCGAGGACCGCGACACCAAGACCTCCGAGCGCCGTCGGGAGAGCCCTCCAGTCACCGCGGCGCAGTCGAGCGAGTGCCCCGATCGTGCCGACCACCCAAGCGACCGCACCGAAGGATGGGAGCGCACCGGCCGCACCGGCGCCGATGACGATGTTCTTGCGCAGACCAGCCACCGTCTCGGCGAGGCCCTCGTACGGGTCCATCTGCACGGCATCGCCCCCAGCCCAGACCACGACGCGCTCGCCACGACGACGTACCGCCGCCGCCATCGCGACGTCGTCGACCGCCTCACTCGCAAGTGCCGCGTGACCACCGATGCTCCGACAGGTCGACGTCCGCATCGCGAGCACCGGGCCGAAGGCCACCCGCGACCGATGGCGCGCACCCGGCCAGAAGGCCCCACTCGCAACCATCGGCACCAGCCACAGCCAGGCCGTCAGTGGTGCCCACCAGCCGTCGAGGCGTGGGCGCGGCTGGACCGACACGAGCCCCCCATCGTTGGTCTCCACCATCGCGATCAAGCGCGCCAGGCCGTCGTCCGCAACGAACTCGACGTCCGCGTCGACAAACAGCACCCAGTCGGCATCACCGAGGTCGACGTGTGCGAGGGCGGCTGCCTTCGGATTGACGCCGTCGGCGACGGGACCCGCGGAGATGACGTGTGCACCGGCGCGCCGCGCGCGCTCCGCCGTCTCGTCGTCGCTCGCGTCGTCGACCACGACCAGGCGCACATCGAGGTGCTCGCAGCGCTGTCGTCGGATCGAGGCGAGCACGACATCGATGTGTCGTGCCTCGTTGTGAGCAGGGATGGCCACCACCACATGGCCGCGAGGGGTCTCGCGTGCCACGGGCAACGGATCGCCAAGTCGAGCAAGACCACACGCACCTGCCACGACGCCGAGCACACCCAGAGAGCGCTCGAGCACCGATCGACTCGTCACCGCTACCGCGCGAGCGCTGCGAGACGCTTCAGCGTCCCGAGCGGGTCCGGACCGACCGGCGTCGCGAGCAGCGTCGTCACCCCAGCTCGGGCCCAGGCATCGAGTCTCGCCGCAACTTCTGCCTCCGTACCGACGAGCGTGAGTTCGCGGAGCAACGCCTCGGGCACCGCCGCCTCGGCGCCGTGCCGATCGTGGGCCAGGTAGCGCTCTTGGATCGCGTCCGCAGCCTCCTCGAATCCGTAACGTACGAGCACGTCGTGGTAGAAGTTGCGCCCGCGAGCGCCCATACCCCCCACGTAGAGCGCGACGAACGGCCGAGCGAGATCACGGAGCGCCTCGCGATCCGGACCGATCGAGACGATCCCCCCGGCGACGATGTCGAGCGGCCCGAGCGAGGCATCGCGCGCCGCACGCCCGGCTTCGAGAGACTCGCCCCACACCGCATCCGCACGCTCCGGTGAGAACAGGATGGGAAGCCAACCTTCGGCGATCTCCGCCGCGAGCGCGACGTTGCGCGCCCCGATGGCGGCCAGGTAGATCGGGATCCGCTCGCGCGGCGGGTGGGTGATGAGCTTGAGCGGCTTGCCGAGCCCCGTCGTGCCGGGCCCGGTCGCGGGAAGTTCGTAGATGCCGTGGTGAACGAGAGGCTCGCGGCGCCAGATCGTACGGCAAATCTCGACGACCTCTCGCGTGCGAGCCAACGGGCGATCGTAGGCGACCCCGTGCCACCCCTCCACGACCTGCGGACCCGATGCACCGAGCCCGAGCACCGCACGGCCCCCCGAGACCACGTCGAGACCGACCGCAGTCTGTGCAATCAGCGCTGGCGTTCGCGAGAAGATCGGAAGAATGCCGGGCCCGAGCAACATGTGCTCGGTACGAGCCGCCAGGTAACCGAGAAGGCTGATCGCATCTTGACCGTAGGCCTCTGGCACGAAGGCGACGTCGACGCCCGCATCCTCCCAGCGAGCGACCGTGTCGGCCGCCTGGCGCACGTCCCCGGCGTAGTCGACTTGGGCCGCGATACGCACTGCCCCTCCTCTCCGCGCTCGACGCTAGCACGTGCCGAGCCCTGGGCTTGGGCAACCCGGCGCGCTGGAACCGACTGGTGAACGACTCGGCCAGCGCCACGACAGCGCCCACGCCTCCAGGACCTCGCAGGGGCCCCGAATACCGTCGTGCCGCGGGACGGCCCCGCGGCACGACTCGACGGAGAGAGGCTCGAGCGTCGTCGACTAGTTGGTGCCTGGGTCGGCGACGAGACGCAGGTACGGCCGAATCTCCTCGGCGTCGTGGCCCACCGCCGCACGCGCCTGATCGGTCGGCACCGAGGTCGCGAGGATGACACGTTGGCCTGGCGTCCAGTTGGCTGGGGTCACCACTGGGTAGCGCGACGTCCGCTGGAGAGCATCGATCACCCGCACGATCTCGGCGAAGTTCCGACCCACCGAGGCGGGATAGGTGATCATGAGGCGTACGCGCTTGGCGGGGTCGATGATGAACACCGAGCGCACCGTCGCCGAGTCGAGCTCGTTGGGGTGCACCATCCCATAGAGCGACGACACCGTCCGGTCTGGATCCGCGATCATCGGGAACCACATCTCCGCGCCGGCGATGTCGGCGATGTCGGCCTCCCACGTGTGGTGGGACTCGACGTCGTCGACCGACAGCCCGATGACACGAACACCACGCGACTCGAACTCCGAGCGCAGGCGAGCCACCTCACCGAGCTCCGTCGTGCAGACCGGCGTAAAGTCGCGCGGGTGCGAGAACAAGATGCCCCAGGCATCGCCGAGCCACTCGTGGAAGCGAATCTTGCCCTTCGTCGTCTCGGCCTCAAAGTCGGGCGCAATATCACCAAGCTTGATCACGCCCAGCGTCTGAGCATCTGCTGTCACTGCGATCCTCCTAGGGTTTCGTCGGCTCACCCGGACATCTACCAACGACGATCCTAGCCCGCTGCGTACGGACCAGATTCACGCGCTCGTGCGCGGGAGCAACCACCTCGCGACCGTGACTCCACTCCCACCTGAAGGCGGGGCCACACGCGCCGCGGGATGGTCGCGGCCGATCATTCCCCGAGGTCGCCCACGGCGACGACCTAGACTAGAAGAGCCATGCATCGCCACGCGAGTGCCATCGGGAGCGTCATGCTCGCCGTCGTCGCGGCCGTCGCGCTCGTGGTGCTCGCGATCGGAGCCCACAGTGCGCTCGTCGGTGAAGACGCGGTGCACGTGGCGATGGACCTCGGCACGCTCGCCCTCGGGGTCGCAGCGCGACGATTCGCCGAGCACGGGCCCGACGAGCGCAATACCTTCGGCTGGCATCGCGTGGACGCGTTCGTGGGCGCGACCCTTGCCCTTGCCCTCACGCTCGCGAGCGTGTGGGGCGTCGTCGTTCAGGCTCGCGCCGCGACGCCGAGCACCGTCTCGGTCCTCGTCGTCGCAGGCGTTCTCTCACTCGCGCCCGCGGCTCCGCTGATCGTGCAGGCATGGCTCCACCGCACATCCGGAACCGCGCGAGCGCTCGGCCTCCATGGCCTTGCCGACCTCGCGGCTGGAGTCGCAACACTGGTTGCAGCGTCCCTCACACAGACGCGCCTCGGTCACGACGCCCAAACGGCGGCTGCCACCATCATCGCCGCGACGATCGCCGCCACGTCATGGCGCATGATCCGCGATGCCGTCGCACTCTCGCTGGATCTCGCACCACGTGGTGTCGCGCCGAGCGCAGTTCGAGCCACGATCGAGGCGACGCCGGGTGTCATCGCGGCGCACCACCTCCACCTGTGGCGCCTCGACGAACAGACGAATGCGCTCTCGGCCCACATCGTTGCACGCTCGGGTCTCAGTCTCCACCAGACGCAGCTGCTCGCCGACATGATCCGCGAACGGCTCGCGCGTGCGCACGGGATCACCCACGCGACGCTCGAGTTCGAATGCCACGCCTGCGAGGCAGCCTCCCACGGAGCCTCGACATCGTCGCACGACCAGATCGCGCCGCACGGGCTCCCACCCGCCGACCGGAGCTCATGAGGCCTTCTGAGCGCAGATCGCGGCTCGCGCCATCCTCGCTGAGATGACGCGTGCGCGACCGCATCGAGGCGCATGCACGCGCGATCGTGAGCGACGCCAGGGACGCTGCTGCCTGGGGCGCGTGCGGCGTGCTCTCGACGGCCCAGGAGCTGGCGCCCCGACCTCATGGCTCGCTGCGGCGCGCGAGCATCGTCGTGCGCGAGCACCCGGCCACCTCACCAGCACACAGGCGCGCGGCTCGACCAGCGCACCGAGACACCAGGCTCGGGCACAGATCGTCGCGAGAGCCTCGCTCCCACGACGCCGTGGGGTCATCGTCACGGCCCCACACGGGTGGCCCCCGGCCGCGACTGTCGAGCCGTTCAAGGACTGAACGACTTCGCCGGTGAACAGTGAACACCCGAACAGGGAAGGGTGATCACCGTGGAAGACTGAGCACTCGTCAGGCGGCTGGTAGCCGAGGGCGTCCCCAAGGCTCGCATCGCCGCGCGTCTGGGGATCTCGCGCACAAGGATCATCAAGCTGGCCGCTCGGAGCGAGCCGCCGAGCTCTCGGCGAACCCCGACCGACAGATCCTTCGCGAGCGACGAGACCCGGATAAGGGCCCTGCGCGCAGAGTTCGACGACCTCCCGGCAAGCGTGCTCGCCGAACGGGTGGGCAGGACGCGATCAGCGTCGCGGTCCCGTGAGAACGTGGCACGCTGCGCCCAGCCCACGCTCGTGCGCTCGCCTCGATGGGCTGCGCCATGGATGTACGTCACCGCGCACCAAGGTCGCGGTCGGGCCGATCGGGGCACGTCCTCGATCCCGATCACAGGCGACTCCACAGCGCCAGCGAGACTCGTTCGACGTCCTCTTGCCCGACCCCCCAGACCGAGGGCTCCGCGCGAGGCCGCCGTGGACCAGCTAGAGCCCGAAGCCGCGGATTCCCTCGGCGGCGAGCTGGACCGCGATGGCGGCCAGGAGCAAGCCGAACACCCGCGACAAGAGCGCGATGCCCGACTCCTTCAGGATGCGGACCAAGGCCGAGGCGTAGTGCAAGACGACCCACAAGATGACCATCGAACCGACCAACGCCCCAGCGAGCGCCACCGAAAGTGGCGCTGTCGCAGCTCGCTTGGCCAGCACCAACACCGCAGCAATGGCGCCCGGACCCGCGATGAGCGGGGTTGCAAGGGGAACCACGGCCACCGAGATACCCTCCTCCGTGGTACCGATCGACCCACCCCGACCGGTCAGCAGCTCGAGCGCCACGATCAGCAGCAACAGGCCTCCCGACACCTCAAGAGCGGGAATCGAGATCCCGAGATAGTCGAGGATCTGGGAACCGGCGAGCGCGAAGACCGCGAGCACCGCCGCCGCGACGAGCACCGCCTCCGTGGCGAGGCGCCGGCGCGCACGCTGGTCCCGACCACGGGTGACGACCAGGAAGGTCGGGATGTTGCCGATGGGATCGATGATCACGAGCAACGTCACCAGAGCCTCGACGAAGAACTTCGTGACCACATCCCCTCCCAGCCGCCCTGTCTCTCAGGAAATCGCCACCGAGTGTCGTTACACTAGCAACGACACTCCACCCGCGCCGTTGACTGCGCGAGGGGACGAGGAGGTACCGAGGGGCGTGCATCGTTCGAGACGTGTCCGAAGGCGCAACACCCGCATCGTGGTCGGGGCCGGCGTCGTTGTTGCCGCGGCCGCCGCTGGCATCGCGTATCTCGAACTGCCACGAACGTCCCTCAGTGCGAGCGAGCGTGGGATCGTACGCCTGGAACATCAAGGCATCGCCGAGCGCATCGTGGCGATCTCGGCCGAGGCGAATGGCAAGGCCATCTCCGTCGTCGATCGCCGGGGCCGCATCGTCCCCCGTGTCGCCATCGCGCAGGGCACCACCATCACCGTGCGTGCGACGCTCGCACCGCCGAGCTGGCTGCGTTGGCTCCTCGGGTCCCGCACCAACGTCACCCAGACGATCATCGCGCCGACGACGCGCCTCCTCGATCCCGTGGTGATCTCGACCCATGGGTCGATCGCTGGCTACTTCTCGACGCCCGTTAGTACCGTGCGCATCACGACGCCGACGAGTTCGCAGGTCATCCACCTCGCAAAGCCATCGCGGCGCCTGACCGTCGTGTCGTCGGCGAGCGGCCTGCACGCTGGCGTCGTCACGATCGCGGCCGCCCCAGCCCCGTGGGAGTCACTCGCCGCACCGAGCGAGCTGACGTTCTTCCGCACCGGGTCGGCGTCTCCGATCGCGATTATCTCCCCGGGAACCTCCGGTCTCACGCCGTCGACGCCGATCTCGATCACGCTGTCCGCCCCGACCTCGACGGTCTTCGGCGCGACCAACCCCACCATCACGCCAACTGTCGCCGGCGCCGACCCGGTCTCGGGATCCTGGAGTCGACCGACCCCCTACACCCTCGTCTTCACCCCCCAGACGCCCGATTTCTGGCCCGGTGAGACGTTCACACTGCACCTCCCTCACGCCGTCACGTTGGCGAGCTCGAGCGGTACGCTCGGCCAGACCACCGACGCCGTGACCCTCGCTGGAGCGTCCCCGTCGATCCTGCGCCTCCAGGAGCTGCTCGCTCAGCTCGGCTACCTCCCCTTGACCTTCACGCCGACCCAGGCGGCCCCATCGACGCTGGCGGCGCAGGCCGCCGCGAGCGTGGACGCGCCACAAGGCACGTTCTCATGGCGCTGGACGATGCCGAGTGCGCTCACGAGCCTGTGGCAGCCCGGCCAGGACACGGTGATGACCCAAGGTGCGATCATGTCGTTCGAGCACGCCGAGGGCCTCGACGATACCGGGCTCTCCAATCCGCTCCTCTGGCCCACCCTGATTCACGACGCGATGACGGGGACGATGGATCCGCATCCCTACTCCTACATCCTCGTGTCCAAGGTTCGACCGGAGACGCTCTGGCTGTACGTGAACGGGCAGGTGACGCTGACGAGTCCGGTCAATACCGGCATCGCTGGGCTCAACACCCCCGTCGGCACCTGGCCGATCTACCTCCGCTTCGTCGAGAACTACATGAGCGGCACGAACCCGAACGGCACCCCCTACCACGACCTTGTGCACTGGATCAACTACTTCAACGGCTCCGTCGCCGTGCACGGGTTCCCCCGTGCCTCGTACGGCTTTCCCCAGAGCCTCGGCTGCGTCGAGCTGCCCATCGCGACCGCGGGGGTGCTCTATCCGCAGGTCCACATCGGCACGCTGGTGACGGTACTCCCGAGCTAGGCACGCCGCCTCCGGCGACCGCGTGCCTGGTTGGACTCACACGCTCATCAACATGGCCCCATCGGGCCCGAGACGCTCGCTCGCCGCGCGCCAGCTCTCTCGAAGGAGACGCCCGAGGGTCGACACGTCGCCGGCCGCGTCGAGTTCGCCGACGGCATCGAGGATCACTTCGGGAAACGCCCAGTGCCGAAGCGCCTCTTGGGAGAGACTCGCAAGTGGTCGTCCCCAACGCTCCACCTCGAAGGCTCGACGATCCTCGAGCGCGAGGTCGTGCCACGTCGCATAGCCGACGGGATCTTGCTGCGCGGCGAGGATCCAACCGAGCGTCGCCACGAGCCCGGTCGAGAGCGCCACTTGCGGGTCGACGCTCGTGTGGGGCGAGCGCTCCGCCATCTGGGCGGCCAGCAACGTCGTGAAGGCCGCAAGCCCCTCGGGATAGGGCCCCTGGCGCCGCGCGAGTTCGGCCACGGTCAGCGAGCGAAGCCCCAGGATGCCCACGATCGCACACGCGAACTCGAGTCGCTCGACGGAGCCGGCGAGTCCATAGTACGACGAGTTCGCGAGCTTGAGGATGCTCGCAGCGAGCCCGGGGTCTGCAGCCGCCACCTGAGCGAGCTCGGCGAAGCCGGCCTCGTCATCGCCGAGGGTCCGAAGGAAGCGAGCGAGGACGACCGCATCCCCGGAGGTGATATCGAAGCGAATCTCCATGGACGCTCATCCTTGTCGTGTCGCGGGCCGGCTCCCAAGCTCGTCGTCTCGCCGCTGCACACTCCGGTCAGCGACCGTGCCGACGAAGCTCAAACGTCCATCGCTCGCACGAACCGGCATGATCGTGACCTCCAATGCACGCCGTGGACCGGACTCGAGCTGCACGTCGATGATCGCCTCCACGCGCTCACCACCGAGTGCGCGCAGCGCCAGCTCCCGAACGACAGGCCGATCCTCCGGTGCGAAGATGTCCACCCAGCCAGCTCCGCTCAGTCGCTCACGTGACGTGGCGAGCAGTGTCGCGAGCCCCGCATTCACATACCCGAGTCGCAGGCCCCGATCGGAGATGAACACGCCGAGCGACAACGTATCGGCGAGCGCCCGCAGTGCTCGACCGGCATCGTCGACACCACTCAGCTCGACCAGGTCCAGCTCGACCATGACCGCCTCTCCCAGCACGGTGACCTCGGCGATGCAGTCGAGGAGCGATCCATCGCCTGCCCACAGCGCAACCTCGACACTCGTATCGCCAAGCTCTTCGAGGCGAACCCCTCCGACCAGGTCCAATGGCTGACCGATCAGCGCGGACGCGTCACGAAGAAGCAATCGGGCAGCGGCCTCGTTCACCCAGCGCACGAGCCCCTCCTCGAGGAGCACCAGTGCGCGTGGGCACCGAGCTAGGTATGCCTCGAACGCTTCCATAGTGGACGTATCGACGACTTTCACCAAAGGTTGAGTCGCAAAGCACCAACAATACCCTGCTCACCGGGGTCGCCACGAGCATGCGCGACGTCGGATCTCGCCTCACCCACGACGGTCGGCCGTGGCATCGCCCGAAGGCGTCGGTACCCGTGCGACAGCACCCGCCAGAGCCACCACCCCGCCGCGCACCTCGGACGAGAACGCCCCAGAGATGCCCGCCGGCGGAGAGGACACCTTCGCGCCGTGCTCCCGTGCTGCTCGACCCGCACCCGCTGGCCGCCGGAGCAGACGCACGCCGCAGTACCCGCAACCCTAGGGACCCGAGAACCCGCCACAGCCGCACGACAGCGCCAGCGCACGCCGTGGAGCCCGAGCGCGCTACAGGCGGAGCCCGAGCGCGATGCTCGACAGGGCGAACGCCAGTGCCAGCACGATGGTGATGTGGTCGAGATTGCGCTCAGCCACCGACGAACTCGCGGCCGAGCTCAAGCTCGAGCCGCCCATGAGGTCCGACAATCCACCACCCTTGCCCGAGTGCAGCAGGACGAAGACCACCATCCCGATCGCGCTGACGACCTGCACGACGACGAGCACGACGGTCAACATGAGTCCTCCTCCCTGCGAACAATGGCAGTCTAGGACGTCGACGCGATGCGGGGTCGGCCGCCGAGCAGCTGCGCGAAACGCTCCGGATCGAGCGAGGCACCCCCGACGAGGAGACCATCGATGTCGGCCTGCGCGAGGAACGCGACCGCATTGCCCACGTCGACGGAGCCACCGTAGAGGATGCGGACGCGAGCAGCCACCGCCTCGCTCGCCCGGCGCGCGAGGCGGTCCCGGAGGAAGCGAGCGACGTGCTCGGCGTCTTCGGGCGTCGCGGGCGTTCCCGAACCGATCGCCCAGACGGGTTCGTAGGCGATCACGAGCTCTCCGAGCGCCTCGACCGGATACGTCGTGAGCACCGTGTCGAGTTGGCGCTCGAGCACGGCCTCCGTGGTACCCCCAGCGCGCTCTTCGGCGACCTCACCCACGCACACGATCGGTACCAACCCACCGGACGCGACCGCCGCCGCCTTCTTGGCGACCACGTCGTCGGTCTCGCCGAACAAGCGCCGGCGCTCAGAGTGCCCCACGATCACGTACTTGACGTCCAGCTTGGCGAGCATGGGGACGCTCACCTCCCCCGTGTAGGCCCCCGAGGGTTCCCAGAAGACGTCTTGGGCACCGAGCCGATAGGGCATGCCATCGGTCTCGATCGTCAGCTGCGCCGACCGCAGCGCCGTGAATGCAGGGCAGATCGCGATCTCCGCGCGCCGGTAGTCCTCGACATCCAACAGGTGCCACAGCCGCTCCAAGAACGCGATGGCTTCGAGGTGCGTGTGGTGCAGCTTCCAGTTGGCGACGACGAGACGCACCCGTCCGGATCCCGCCTGGGGCTCGGGCTCGGGAGCCCGCCGACTCATGGACGCCGCTCCGCCGCTTGCCGCAGTGCGGCGAGGCCCGGTAGATCACCGTGTTCGAGGAACTCGAGCGACGCCCCACCGCCCGTGGACAAGTGGCTCACCTGGTCGGCGAGGCCAGCCTCGCGCAGCGCTCGCGCCGAGTCGCCGCCACCCACGACGCTGTAGGCCGACGAACCAGCGACCGCTCGCGCGATACCCGTAGTGCCGACGGCGAAGCGCGGATCCTCGAAGAGGCCCATCGGGCCGTTCCAGAGGATCGAGCGCGCCCCGAGGATCACCTCGCCGAAGCGCTCGACCGTCCGAGGACCGACGTCGAGGCCGCGCGTGCCACGCGGCACGTCACGGCCCACCACTCTGCCGGCAGGGCCGTGGACCTCGGCCCCGACCGGCTCGGTGCTCTCGAGGACGACGAGGTCTTCGGGCAGGTGGATGGTCGCGCGGTCCATCAGGGCACGACACGCCTCCACATGGTCCTCCTCGACCAGCGAGTCCCCGACCTCGTGCCCGAGAGCGAGGAGGAACGTGAAGGCCATCGCACCCCCCACGAGCACCGCGTCGACACGCTCGGCAAGCGCGGTGAGCAGTCCGAGCTTGTCGGAGACCTTCGCGCCACCGACGATCGCGACGTAGGGCCGAGGCGGGTCCTCGAGGAGCACGCTGAGGTGCTCTACTTCGTCCAGCAACGTCAGCCCTGCCGCCGATGGCAGCAGCGCTGGGACCCCGACCACCGAAGCGTGGGCTCGGTGGGCAGAGCCAAAGGCATCGAGCACGAACGCATCGTGGCCGTGGGCGAGCTCCTGGGCAAAGCTCGGATCGTTCGCGGTCTCTCGGGGGTCGAACCGAAGGTTCTCGAGTACCTCGACCCCAGGCGCGAGCTGCTCGAGAACCTTGGCGACCGGCGCCATCGAGTAGCGAGCATCGATACCCTTCGGCCGCCCGAGGTGCGAGCACAGCGTGACGTCGGCCCCGCGAGTGCGCAGGAACTCCACCGTCGGCAACGCCGCGCGGATCCGGAAGTCGTCGGCCACCACCCACTCACCGCGTTCCACGGCGAGCGGGACGTTGAGATCAGCACGAACGAGGACCCGACGTCCCCTGAGGTCACCGAGGTCCTCGATGCGGGGCAGCTCCATCAACGCGCTCCGAGCCCACCGGCGACGATCTCGACGAGGTCGAGGAGCCGGTGCGAGTAGCCGGTCTCGTTGTCGTACCAGCCGAACGCCTTGACGAGCGTCGTCCCGTTGCCGAGCGGCATCGTCATGGTCAGCGGAGCATCGAAGGTGCACGAGGCCGGGGACCCGACGATGTCGCTCGAGACGAGCGGCTCCTCCGAGTAGACGAGCTTGCCGACGAGCGGTCCCGCCGCAGCTGCTCGGGCAAAGGCCTCGTTCACGTCGTCGCGGCCGACCTCGGCCCGCACCACCACGTTGACGTCGGTGATCGACCCATCGACGACCGGCACACGGATCGCGCCCCCGTCGAGACGCCCCTGCATCTCGGGGATGACGAGCGACGTCGCGCGAGCCGCGCCCGTGCTGGTGGGGACGATGTTGATCGCCGCCGCCCGTGCGCGCCGCAGGTCCTTGTGCGGCAGATCGAGCAGGTTCTGGTCGTTCGTGTAGGCGTGCACGGTCGTCATGAGACCGCGCTCGATACCGAACGCGTCGTTGATGACCTTGACCATGGGGACGAAACAGTTCGTGGTGCACGACGCGTTCGAGATGATGTGGTGCCGTTCGGGGTCGTAGAGCGTGTCGTTCACGCCGACCACGAACGTACCGTCCACGTTCGTCGCGGGCGCCGAGATCACCACGGAGCGAGCGCCCGCCTCGAGGTGCGCCCGAGCCTTGTCGCCGTCGGTGAAGATGCCCGTCGACTCGACGACGATGTCGACCTCGAGCTCCTTCCACGGCAGGTCAGCAGGGTTACGCTCGGCGAGCACACGAATTCGCCGCTCTCCGACGACGAGATCGTTGCCCTCGATCGCCACGTGCGCCGGGAACGGCCCATGCGTCGAGTCGCGCCGCAGCAGCTGCGCGTTGACGGCCGGTGAGGTCAGGTCGTTGATGGCCACCACCTCGAGATCCGAACCGGTTCGCTCGATCGCGCGCAGGAACATCCGCCCGATACGACCAAAGCCATTGATCGCGACCCGCATGCGCCTCTCCTTTCCCTCGAGCAGCCGAGTGGCCCACTCGCCGCCCCAAGGTTAGTCAAGCACGGTGGTGACACCACGTGGCGTCGCAGCGCGCTACCCCTTGCGATCCCCCGATCGATGGACGCCGAGCGCGTCGAGCACTTCCCCGAGCGCTTCGGCGAGCCGCGTGGGGTCGTGCGCGCCCTCCTGGCCGCGAAGACGCCACGAGCGTACGAGCACGTCGCGATGGCGTGCAGCCCTCGGCGTGAAGCCGTGGTCCGCGACCACGGCATCCACGCGCACCCCGTGTGCGAGGACCCGCTCGAGGTGACCGTCGGCATCGAGCTCCATCGTCTCGGCCTCCTGGCGCGCGAGATTGGCGACGAACACGACGCGGGCCCGGGCGATCGAGAGCGCCTCGCGGATCCCCGGCGACACCGCGGCCGCGAGGACGGACGTGAAGAGCGACCCCGGACCGAGCACCACGACATCGGCACGCACGATGGCATCCACCGTGAGCGGACACACCGCGTCCGCGGGATCCACCGAGACCTCCCGAACGCCCCGGGCAAGGTGGATGGCCAGCTGACCAGTGATGGTCCCGCCATCGGCCGTCGTCGCTCGCAGCACGAGCGGCGCCTCTGCGGCGGGCAGCAGTCGCTCCGTCACGCCAGCGAGGTCCCCGAGCACGCGGAGTGCCTCCACGAGCGAGCCCGTCTGCTCCCAGAGCGCAACCAGGGCCGCATTGCCGATGGGATGGGGCTGGAGCGACGCGTGGCGAACACGGTGCTCCAGGAGGCGCGCGAACGGCTCGTCCGGACCGATCAAGCTCGAGAGCGCGTGGCGCGCATCGCCGATCCCGGGGAGCGCCGGTTCGCGAGCGCGCAGCAGGCCCGTCGAACCGCCGTCGTCCGCTACCCCGACCACCACGCTCATCGAGGCGCCGAGCGCCCGCATGGCCTGAATGGTCGCACCGATGCCATGGCCACCGCCGATGACGACCGCGTTCACGAGCCCCGCTCCATGTCACGATGACGGACCTCGACCGAGAGCCCCCCAGCGCTCAGCATGGTCGCAACCTCGTCGGCGACCACGACTGAGCGATGACGACCGCCTGTGCATCCGATCCCGAGGTGGAGGTAGGCCCGCCCCTCGGCCACGTAGCGCGGCACGACGAAGGCGAGGAGCCCATCGAGCCGCTCGAGGAAACCACGCGTATCGGCGCTCTCGAGGACGAACTCCCTCACCGCCTGGTCGCGTCCGCTCAGCGCTCGCAGCTCGCGGCGCCAGTAGGGATTGGGCAGGAACCGCACGTCGAAGAGGAGGTCGAGGTCACGGGGCGTCCCGTACTTGAAACCGAACGAGGACACGAGGACCCGCAGCGACGGCCGCTCTCCGGGGCCCTCGAAGAAGGCCAGCACCCGTGCCCGCAGCTCGTGCGTGGAGAGCTCGGAGGTGTCGACGATGGTGTCGGCGAGTTCGCGAGCGGGCTCCAGGAGGCGCCGCTCCTGCTCCACGGCGGCGGCGATCCCGCCGGAGCCGCCAAGCGGGTGAGGGCGCTTGGTCGCCTCGAAGCGAGCGACCAAGACGTCGTCCTCGGCGTCGAGGAACAGCACGCGCACCGCGACGTCGGCAGCGCGCAGCTCGTCGAGCAGTTCCGTGAGCCGCACGAACTCGGCCCCGTACGGGCGCCCGACGACGAGCGCGAGGCGCTCCTCACCGCCCTGGGTCGCGAGCTCCACCACCTTCGACACCAACGAGAGCGGCACATTGTCGATCACGTACCAGCCGGCATCCTCGAGCGCTTCGGCCACCGTGGAGCGGCCCGCTCCGGACATGCCGGTGACGAAGGCGACCGCGTTCACGCACGCTCCCACACGGTGATGAGCAGGCGCGGCAACGCAGCGAGCAAGCCGCCGCCGCTCTGGCCGCGCAGCCATCGCTCCGGCGGCGCCGGTTCACGGAAGTCGCGCAGCACGAGACCCGCATCGAGCGCGGCCCGCACGTAGGCCTCGAGGGGACGATGGACGAACGGGATGTACACCCCGTCGGCAACCTCCTCGACCGATGCGTCGCTCGCGAGGTAGTGACCAAAGCGCCAGTAGGTCTCGCCCGCGTCGACGTCCTCGACGAGTCCAGAGTCGGGCACCTGGATGATCGGATGGTTGAGCGCCAACACGAGCCGACCTCCCGGTCGCAGTATCCGAGCGACCTCGCGCATCGCCGCCGCATGGTCGAGGACGTGCTCGAGCACGAGCACGATGGTGACGACGTCCACGCTGGACGACGCGAGCGGAACGGCCTCGGCGCTCCCACGGACGACCTGCGATCCGCGCGAACGTGCCGCGGCCGCCTGGGCTCCACTTGGCTCGACGACCACGACCTCGGCCGCGGTCGCGCGCGCGATCGCCCTCGCGACCTGCCCCTCACCGCCACCGATATCGGCGACGCGACGAGGGTGACCGACCCGAGCCAGCACCTCGGGGATCACCTGATCGACGTACTCGACGTCAGCGCCCTCGGTGAAGTGGTCGTGCCACCAGCGAGCGTGCGTCTCCCACAGGTCGCGCACCATCGCCTCGGCGTCCGGCATGGCCCGGAACTCCTCGAGGTTCATCTGACCTCCTCATCGGGGTCGCTCTCAGGCTCTCGACGATAGAGCGGCCCGAGACGCTCGCGGACAGCACTCGCCACCCGAGCCGGCACACCCGCACGGACGAGCTCCGCCTCACTTGCCTCGGCGATCTCGTAGATCGATCCGAACTCGGCGAGCAGGCGCGCCCGTCTCGCCGGTCCGAGTCCCGGGATGGACTCGAGCGTGGAGCGCTCGGCATCGAGCTGGCGGCGCCGGCGGTGATAGGTGATCGCGAAGCGATGGGCCTCGTCCCGGAGCTGTTGGAGCAGGTAGAGCGCGAGCGTCCCGCGAGGTACGCGCACCGGCTCGCTCCGATCGGGGACATAGAGCTCTTCGAACGACTTGGCGAGCGCGACCACGGGCACCGTGCCGGCCATGCCGCGCTCCTCGAGCAGCCGCAGCACGCCGTTGAGCTGCGGTGCCCCGCCATCGAGCACGATGAGGTCGGGGCGCCCACCGAAGCGCCGGTCATCGAGACGATCGAGACGTCGCGAGAGCACCTCGCGCATGGCCCCGACGTCGTCGTTGTGCGGCACGCTGACCCGGAAGTGCCGATAGGCCCCGTGGCGCATGAGGCCGTCCTCCATCACCACCATCGACCCCACGTAGGAGCGCCCTTGCAGGTGGCTCATGTCGAAGCACTCGATGCGGACCGGAGGCGCCCCAAGGCCCGCCAGCTCGCCGAGCTCGGTCAAGCCCCTCGAACGCGTCGCGAGGTCAGTGGCGCGTTCTCTGCGGGCACGCTGGTGCGCGAGGGCGGCGTTGCGCTCGGCGATCTCGACGAGCACGGCGAGCTCACGACGGTACGGCGTCACGACGCGCACCGGGCGTCCAAGGAGCGAGGTCAGGGCGTCCGTCGCCTCCCTCGCCTCGGCGACCTCGACCCGCGCAACGATCCTCGGGGGAACGTCGATGGCCTGGTCGTCGTAGTAGCTCCGAACCAGGTCGAGGAGTTCGTCGAAGAGCATCGCACCCGAGTCTCGCTCGGCCCGCGCGCCACCCACGCCCACGATGCGCCCGTGGCGTACGCGCACGACCTCGAGGTAGAGATCGAGTTCGTCGCGATGCACCCCGATCGCGTCGAGGTCTCGCTCGTGCCCGAGCGCCACCGACTGGCGCTCGAGCACCGCTTCGATCGCCGAGAGCCGATCGCGGAGCCTCGCGGCCTCTTCGAACTCCAGGCGGGAGGCGGCGGCGTGCATCTCGGTCTCGAGGGCGTCGACGAGCGAGCCGGCTCGGCCCTCGAGAAACCCCGTCACCTCGTCCACCAGGCCTCGGTACGTTGCCTCGTCCACGGCGCCGATGCAGGGCCCGACGCAGCGTCCGATGTCGAAGTAGAGACAGGGACGCCCGGCCCGTTCGTGCTGGGCAAGCTTGGCCGGCGAGCACGTGCGCAGCGGCAACGCCCGACGCAACAGCTCGAGGACCTCGCGAGCGGCCCCGGCGTCGGCGTAGGGTCCGAAGTAGCGGGCGCCACGTCGACGCTTGCCTCGATAGATCATCGCGCGCGGCCAGCGCTCCCCGACCGTCACGGCGATCATCGGGTAGGACTTGTCGTCTCGCAGGCGGATGTTGTAGCGCGGATGGTGTTCCTTGATGAGCGAGTACTCGAGGAGCAGGGCGTCCTGCTCGCTCGGGACCACGATCCAGGTGAGCCGGCTCGCGACCGCGAGCATCGCCCGCGTCTTCGGCGAGAGCTGACGGGGGTCTTGGAAGTAGCTTCCGACCCGCGCGCGCAGGTTGCGCGCCTTGCCGACGTAGATGACCCGATCCTCGCCATCGCGGAACTGGTAGCTGCCTGGCGCCTCGGGAATCGCTGCGAGATCCGGACGGTCCATCATCGCCCAAGCAACGGAGCGAGGAAGGCCCCCGTGTGCGAGCTGGGCACCTGGGCCACGTCCTCCGGCGTACCCTGCGCCACGACGGTGCCGCCGCCACTGCCACCTTCGGGTCCGAGATCGATGATCCAGTCGGCCGTCTTGATCACGTCGAGGTTGTGCTCGATCACGATCACCGTGTTGCCCTGATCCACCAGCGAGTGCAGCACCCCGAGCAAGCTGCGCACGTCCTCGAAGTGCAGTCCCGTCGTCGGCTCGTCGAGGATGTAGACCGTTCGCCCGGTCGCTCGCCGCGCGAGTTCGGTTGCGAGCTTGACGCGCTGGGCCTCGCCGCCCGAAAGGGTCGTGGCCGCCTGACCGAGACGGACGTAACCAAGTCCCACCTCGGCCAGCGTCGTGAGGTGGCGCGCGATCGCCGGCTGCTTCGCGAAGAACGCCAACGCCTCCTCGACCGAGAGCGCGAGCACGTCGGCGATGGTGAGCCCACGGTAGCGGATCTCCAGGGTGTCACGGTTGTAGCGCGAGCCGCCACAGACATCGCAGGTCACGTACACGTCGGCGAGGAAGTTCATCTCGATGCGAACCGTTCCCTCGCCTTGGCACGCCTCGCAGCGCCCCCCCTTGACGTTGAACGAGAAGCGACCTGGTCGATAGCCACGAGCCCGCGCTTCGGGTGTCTCGGCGAAGAGACGGCGAACGTGGTCGAACAGACCGGTGTAGGTCGCAGGATTCGAGCGCGGGGTGCGGCCGATCGGTGCCTGATCGATGTCGATCACCTTGTCGACGAGTTCGATGCCCTCGATGGCCTTGTGGCGACCGGGGACGTCGTGCGAGCGGTGCAGCTGCGCCCTGAGTGCCCGGAACAAGATCTCGTTCACCAACGTCGACTTGCCCGACCCCGATACCCCGGTCACACAGGTCAAAAGGCCGATCGGGAACGCAGCGTCGATGTCGGCCAGGTTGTGCTCGCGAGCGCCCAGCACCCGCAACCATCCCCGCTCGGGCATGCGCCGAGCCACCGGCACGTCGATCGCACGGCGCCCCGAGAGGTAGGCACCGGTGAGGGAGGACTCGACCGTCTCGAGTTCGGCGACCGTGCCGGCGTGCACGATCGTGCCGCCGTGCTCGCCCGCGCCCGGTCCGACATCGACCACCCAGTCCGCGGCGCGAATCGTCTCCTCGTCGTGCTCGACGACGATCACCGTGTTGCCGAGATCCCGTAGGTGCACCAGCGTGTCGATCAAGCGTCGATTGTCCCGCTGGTGGAGCCCGATCGACGGCTCGTCGAGCACGTAGAGCACCCCGGCGAGGCCCGAGCCGATCTGCGAGGCAAGCCGGATGCGCTGGGCCTCCCCGCCCGACAGCGTTCTCGCCGCCCGACCGAGCGTCAGGTAGTCGAGCCCCACGTCGCAGAGGAACTGCAGCCGTGCGCGAATCTCGCGCAGCACAGGGGTGGCGATGGTCGCCTCGCGCTCCCCGAAGCGCATCGCATCCACCACCTCGACCGCACGGCGGATCGAGGCGTTGACGAGCGTGTCGAGGCTCACCCCATCGACGGTCACGCTCCGGGCCTCTGGCCGCAACCGGGTGCCGCCGCAGGCATCGCACGGCACCTCACGCATGAAGCTCTCGGCGAGCTGACGAGCCACCTCCGACTCGGCCTCGCTCCGCCGTCGCTCGAGGAAGGCGGCGACGCCCTGGAACGTCACCTGGGCCCTGCGCTCACGACCGGCACGATCGACCCAGCGCTCCTCGATCGGCTCGGAAGCGCCCTCGAGGATGAGGCGTCGGGCCGCCTCGGGAAGCTTGCCGACCGGAGTCGAGAGCGAGAAACCCGCGGCGCGCAGGGCGCGCTCCATCTGCCGACGAACGAGATCGGCCCGCAGCGTCCCGAGCGCGACGACGCCGCCCTGGAGGACCGAGCGATTCGGGTCGGGCATGACGAGATCCTCGTCGACGACGAAGCGGACCCCGAGCCCCCCACAAGCCGGACAGGCACCGAAGGGGCTGTTGAACGAGAAGCTCCGAGGTTCGAGCTCGCCCAGCGAGATGCCGCAGACGGCACAGGCGAGCGTCTCGGAGAAGCGCTCGCCCGCTCCGAGCTCGCCGTCGTCGCCGACCGGCACGACCTCGACGACGCCGCCAGCGGCCTTGAGCGCCGTCTCCACCGACTCGGTCAGACGCTGGCGGTCGGCGGACTTGGGCACGATCCGGTCGACGACCACCGCGATGGTGTGCGCCTCGTAGCGCGCCAGGTTGATGGAGCCTCGGTCGTCGAGCGACCACAGCACCCCGTCCACGAGCACGCGCGACCATCCCTCGCGCGCCAGTCGGTCGAGCAGCTCGTCGTAGGTTCCCTTGCGGCCGCGAACGAGCGGCGCCACGACCAGCAAACGCCTGTTCTCATAACGTGCGAGGACCCAGTCCACGATGTCCTGGGGCGTCTGCCGGCTCACCTCACGTCCGCACGATGGGCAGTGGGGATGACCGACGCGCGCGTAGAGCAAACGCAGGTAGTCGTAGATCTCCGTGACGGTCGCGACGGTCGAGCGGGGATTGTGCGAAGCCGACTTCTGGTCGATCGCGATGGCAGGTGAGAGCCCATCGATGACATCGACGTCGGGCTTCTCCATGAGACCGAGGAACTGCCGGGCATACGACGACAGCGACTCGACGTAGCGACGCTGTCCCTCGGCGAAGATCGTGTCGAACGCGAGCGAACTCTTGCCCGAGCCCGACAGACCCGTGATGACCACGAGACGATCGCGTGGCACGTCCACCGAGACGTTCTGGAGGTTGTGCTCTCGCGCGCCGCGAACGCGGATCCACTCAGGCATACAAGGTGGCGGCGCCCAACACGCCAGCGACGGCATTGATTTTCGCGACGGTCTCGGCGAGTTCGCCATCGACCGAGGAGCTCTCGACGACTCCTCCGCCGGCTGCGACGCGGACGCACCCGCCGTCGTCGATCGTCGCACCTCGGATCGAGAGGTAGAACTCGCCGTCACCAGACGGATCGCTCACGCCGACGGCGCCTCCGTACTGCCCTCGCCACGGCTCCCACGTGGCGAGGAGGTCAGCAGCGACCGGACGCGGGACACCACCGACCGCTGCGGTCGGGACGATCGCCGCGAGCAGGTCGGCGTAACCGAGACCTGGCAGGAGCGTGGCCGCGATGGGTGTCGCGAGATGCACAAACGGGCCGGCATCGAAGAGCAACGGCGCGCTGGGGCGCTTCAGCTCCTTGGCCACCTGAGCGAGATCCTCGATGAGCTGCTGGACCATCAGCTCGTGCTCGAGCCGGTCCTTGCGGGACGCGAGCAGGCGTGCCTGCGCCCCCCGACGCGCCGTCCCCGCGAGTGGCTCGAGACGCGCCCACGACCCCGACGTCTTCGCGAGCAGCTCCGGGGTCGCACCGACCCAGTGGGGGCTCGCATAGAGGTGCGCGTGCGGGTGCTCACGCTTCAGGCGTGATGCCGCCGCAGCGATCGAGAAACGCTCCGAGGGTTGCCAGCACGCCCAACTCGCAACCACGATCTTGCGCAGCGCGCCCTGGCGCACCATTTCGATGGCCGCCTCGATGCGCGCTCGCGCACCCGCGAGGTCGTGGTCGATCAACGCTCCGACGAGCGGCGCTCGGTCGTAGGCAAGCTCCTCGATGTCCCAGACCGCAGGCTCGCTCGAGAACGCGCCGTCCTCGGCCTCGTAGCCGACCACGGCGATGCGCGACCAATCCGCCGCGACGACCACGGGATACCAGCGACCAGGGCCGAGGGTCGACTCGCCGAACCGGAGCGCATGGAACCGTGGACCCGGAGCTCCGGACTCGGCCACCCTCGGCTCCCCGAGTCCGAGCACGATACCACCGTCGAGTTCCACGAGTTCGAAGGGCCGACCGAGCTGCTCGGCCCGATGGATGATGCCGTAGAGGGACCGCATCCCTCCCAGCGAGCGCACCTCGCGGAGGCCGACGAGCTGCCTCATCCGTGCCTCTTGTGCGTCACGAGCAACTGGGAAGCACCCATGCCGACCAGCATCCGCTTCGGCGGCAGGAAGTCCCGTTCGACGAGCATGCGAGCGAACGCGAACGGCTCGGGCAAGAACGCCACCGACGCGGGCAGATACCGATACGCCTCACGGTCGCGACCGACAACCCAGCCGATGATCGGCGCCACGCGCTGGAAGTACCACGCATGAACGGCACGAGCCGGCCTCCAGTGTGGAGTGGCAACCTCGATGATCCCGAGCGCTCCACCCGGTCGTAGCACCCGTGCCACCTCCGAGAACACCGCTTCTGGCGACGCAAAGTTTCGAACAGCGAACCCTGTCACCACAGCATCGAAGCTCTCATCGCGAAACGGGAGCGACTCACCCGCGGCTTGGACCCGATCGAAGTGGGGAGGGACTTCACGCAACATTCTACCGGAGAGGTCGAGGCCGATCGGCGCGGCACCCTCCTCGGCGAGCAGGCGCAAGAAATCGCCCGTACCGCAGGCGAGATCCAGGACGCGGGCACCGGGGGCCAGGGCGAGCTCACGCAGCAGACGCCGACGCCACCTGAGATCGAGTCCGAGCGTCATCGCACGATTGGCTGCGTCGTAGCGAGGTGCGACTCGATCGAACATCGCGCCGACCGCGCGCAACTTTGCGTCGGGCGACTCGAACTTGGGCGGGATCAGTTGGCTCATCAGACCCGCCAACCTACGCACCCGGCGTGGCATTCCTGCGCATCGGCCACAACGGTCAGGAGCGCACCGGCGCACCGCAGTGACGACACACCGCGTACGCACGCGACGTCACACCGCCACAGGCCTCGCAGCGATAGATCGGCAGGTTCCCACGCCGGGCCTGGCGCAGGACCGAGGTCACCATGCCACCGATAGCGATCACGAACATGGTCTCGAGCGAGTCACGGAACCAGTTGCGAACGACGAACCCGATCACGGCTCAGCTCCCGGCGTCGCCAGTTCGGAACGCAAGACGTGCTCGATGTGGTGGAGATGCTCGATCGCCACGGCCGGAGGCGCCGGATCCATCACCTCGAGGACGTGGGCAACGATGGCGGCCGCGACCGCGTTGCGATACCAGCGACGATCAGCCGGGATCCGACGCCACGGTGCGAAGTCGAAGCTGGTCCGAGCCAGCACGGTGTCGTAGGCCGCCCGAAACCGACCGAAGCGCTCTCGCGTGGCAAGGTCACCCTCAGAGAACTTCCAGTGCTTCTCCGGGCGCTCCAACCGAGCCAACAGTCGCTCGCCCTGGACCTCGTAGGAGACGTCCAAGAAGAACTTGACGATCGCTGTAGCCGAGTCAAGGAGATGGCGTTCAAAGGCCTCGATCGCGGCCACACGCTCGTCGAGTCCCGCGTCGTCGAGCTGCCCGTTCGCCAACGGCACGATGAGGTCTTCGTAGTGCGACCGATTGAAGACGACGATCTCGCCGGCCGCTGGGGCGACCTCGTGCACTCGCCAGAGGAAATCGTGACGAAGCTCGAGTGCGGTCGGAGCCTTGAACGAGGCGACCCGCACGCCTTGTGGATCGGCCCCGCGAAACACCGCTCGCGTCGTGCCGTCCTTGCCCGCCGTGTCAAGCCCTTGGAGCACCACAAGGAGGGATCGTCGCCCCTCGGCCCACAAGGCCTCCTGCCGCGCCGTGATGTGACGGGTCGCCCAGGCACGCAGGCGCTTGGCCTCGGTGCGATCCAGATCGACACCGTCGATACGGTCAGATCGTCCCTGGCGAGGCGGCACGAGGGTCGCATCCGCGAGAGCAGCTGAGAGCACGCGCCGCTTCACGGACACGAGCCTAGCTGCTGGCTCGGTGTCCCGTCAGACCTGGTAGTAGCGAAACAAGATCTCGGCGACCAAGGCAGGCTTGGTCGATCCCTCGACCTCGATCGTGACGTCGACCTGCGATTGCGCACCGCCGGCAATTTCGCTCAAGCTCGCGAGCACCGCCCCAAGCCGAACCCGCGATCCGACCGGCACCGGCGCTGGAAACCGGATGCGATTCGCGCCGTAGTTGACCACCATACCGACGCCTCGTACGTCGAGCACCTCCGGCAACAAGGCCGAGACCAGCGACAGCGTCAAGTAGCCATGGGCAATCGTGGTCCCAAACGGTCCCGACGCTGCTCGGACTGGGTCGACATGGATCCATTGGTGGTCACCTGTGGCCTCGGCAAACTGATCGATGCGCTCTTGAGTGATCGTCAACCAGGCCGAGTAGCCGAGATGGGTACCGACGAGCCCGTGGAGCGCTTCGAGCGAGTCGACAGACGTTGACGCCATGAGCCGATGGTAGCAGGCCGCTCCGAAGCCGCCTCGTCAGCCGTGATGCCAACGCTAGCCTGATGCCGCCGAGGTGCGAGCCAAAGGAGCAGGCCGTGAGCATCGCCCACCAGCTGTTGGTGATCCTACCGTCGCTCGGTGCCGCCACCGTCGTGGGGCTCGTCATCGCTGCTGCCCTCGTGCGCATCACCCGGGTCGTCAACCGTCGGCACCCGAACAGCGTGCGCACCGCCGCGCTGCGCCGACTCATCGGACCGGTGCGCTCCGGGATCCCGCTCCTCGCCATGGCCATGGTGGTGCGCTCGCTGCGCTTGCCCGGTGCCACCATCGGCGACCTCACCCACGGGATCGAACTCGCACTCGATGCGGTCGGAACCTGGGCCCTCGCTCGCCTGCTCGAAGCCGCCGAAGACGCCATCTTGTACCACTACCACATCGAGGGTCCGGACAACCTTCGAGCCCGCCGCCTCCAGACGCAGCTGCGCGTCTTCCGCCGGATCCTCCTCGTCGTGATCGTCATCGTTGCACTGGCCCTTGCCCTGTTCTCGTTCCCGAGCGTTCGCATCGCCGGAGCCGGCCTCCTCGCCAGCGCTGGCATCGTCTCCCTCGTCGCCGGCGTCGCGTCGCGACCGATCGCCTCCAACGTCATCGCGGGCATCCAGATTGCGCTTGCCCAGCCGATCCGCCTCGACGACGTCGTCGTCGTGGACGGCCACTGGGGTCGGATCGAAGAGATCAACCTGACCTACGTGGTGGTCCGGGTCTGGGACCTGCGCCGCCTCGTGCTCCCGATCTCGTACTTCACCTCCAACGCCTTCGAGAACTGGACGAAGACCACCGCCGACATCCTCGGATGGGTGCACGTCGAGGTCGACTACACCGCTCCCGTCGACGCCATTCGCGAGGCGTTCCTCCACATCGTGGCTGACTCTCCCGACTGGGACGGCAAGACCGCACGCCTCCAGGTCACGAGCCTCGGGACGTCCACGATGCAGCTGCGCCTCCTCATGAGCGCCCGGGACTCCACGGCGTCGTGGAATCTCCAGTGCGAAGTTCGTGAGCGGCTGATCGCCTACCTGCAGCGCACCTATCCGTGGTGCCTGCCACGCCTGCGCGCCGAGATCGTCGAGGGTGCCGAGAGCGCCGACGGCGAGCGGACGCCACGCGGCGCCACCCAGGCCGCCCTCCCACCGCCCGTCGATCGCTCCGCGGCGCCGTAGACCGCGGCCATCCAACGCCCTCGAGGCCACCAGCCGAGCTCGGCGAAGCCGTCCGTCGGGGCTCATCGCGCTACCGCCACGCTCGCGTCAGGTGGGAAGGCACGCCAAGCATGCGCGCGGGGCTGCACGGCTGCCCGTGACCAGCGGCCTGTGAAGAGACACCGTCGAATGCACCACGAGCCGGCGCCCCCACCCGTCGGTACGCAGACAGAGGCTACGGACGCCTCGTCGGCCTCACATGGCGCCAGCGAGGGGCGCCGAAGAGGACTAGTGGAACCAGACGCGCTGATACTCACGCGACATCGGGTGCAGCAACAGAGCGAACGGGACGATCGCAAAGATGATGATGATCACGCCGGAGGACAGGATGGTTCCGATCCCGCCGAGGATGCCGAAGTAGAGGTAGGTCAGCAACGGGATCGCGGCAGCCGCGATCGCGAGGTAGTAGCCGATGCGCCGAGAGTTCGCGATTCCGTACGCGCCCACGATCGGGAGCACCACCATGGTCAACAGCTCGAGCGGCGAGAGCCCCACGAACAGCATCTCGAACAGCGTGAACAAGGCGTTCAGATACAGCAAGATCGACGCGATCACCAGCGTCTGAGGTTGCGACCGATCGATCAGCTTCAGTTCACGCATACGCCCAGCCTACCGCGGCACGAATCGCTCGGCGAACTCGGCCTCCGCGGCTAGCCTCAGGAGCTATGGAGGCACACCACGTCGAGCACCGCGACGTCACCGGTGGCGGCGCGAGAGCTGCGGTGTTCGGAGCTTCCGACGGTCTCTTGACCAACGTTGCGTTGATCCTGGGCGTCCTCGGGGCTTCCCACGCAGGGCACACGGTGCTCCTCACCGGTATCGCCGGCCTCGTGGCCGGGGCGTTCTCCATGGGCATTGGTGAATACGTGTCGATGCGTGCGCAGCGTGAACTCCTCGAGCGCGAACTCGACGTGGAACGCACCGAGATCCGTCATCGACCCGAAGCCGAGACACTCGAGCTCCAGCAGCTCTACGAGCAGCGTGGCGTCCCGAGCGATCTCGCCGCCGCCGTCGCGGGCTATCTCATGCGCGATCCCGACGTAGCCCTGCGCATTCACGCCCAAGAGGAGCTCGGCGTCGCTCCCGAAGCCACCGGATCTCCCGTCCAGGCGGCGCTCGCATCGTTCGCGCTGTTCTCCCTCGGTGCAGCCGTACCGCTCGTTCCCTGGATCTTCACGCAGGGCACCCTCGCGACGGGACTCTCGATCGGGCTCGCCGGTCTCGCGGCTCTCGGCCTCGGGGGCGCGCTCGGAGCGTTGTCGGCTCGGCCGGTCGTCTCGAGTGCCCTTCGACAGCTTGCCCTCGCCGCGTTGGCCGCCGCCGTCACCTTTGGGATTGGTCACCTGGTCGGGGCCACAGTTACCTGAGGAGGCTCGTTCAGGCGAATCGGGGCTCGACGGCCCGTCCGCGCTTGATCTCGAACAACGCCGGGGTATCCAGCACTCCTTCGACGATGTGCCAGAGTCGAACCGCCTCGTCCGGCGCCAGGGGGCGGTCGACGATCGGCCCGTAGAAGCCCCTCTCGCCGCCGCGACGAGCCAGGATCGGGGAGCCGACGTCCGGACCTGCGAGTCGCATCGCGCGCTGGTGCTCTGTGACCACGGCGGCGTCGAGCCGACCATCGTCTGCGGCCGCGATGTCCTCATCGCTCAGCCCCAGGCCCTCCCCGAGCTCGCGGACGAGCTCGGCGTCGAGCGTACGACCACCCTCGAACGTCGCGCGACCTGCGGCACGGTAGAGCGCGCTCACGCGAGCGTCATCACCGGCCGCCAGCAGCCGCACCATGACTCGTTGGAGGCGTCGACCCTGGCGCATCGCCTCGATCCACGGATTCGACGGATCGTCGCCGTTGAGCTCGAGGAGCGAGACCACCGAGTAGCGCACTGTGAGGCCGAGCTCGGCCTCCACGGACTCGAGCCACCTCGAGGTCAGCCACGTCCACGGACAGACCGGGTCGACGAAGAGCTCGAGCTGATCCATGGTCATCAGGCTATCGAGCCGGTGAGCTAGCATGGTGCGGTGGAGCGCAACCGGTCAGTCGAGAGCGCGTCGCCACGAAGACGCGTGACACTTGTCGATCGGACAGGTGGCGTTCGGCTCCGCGCCGAGCGGGTGATCGCGGAGGAGCCACTTGCGATCCTCGTCAAAGGCCCTGACGCAGCGCCCGAGCTTGTGACCACGACACTGCGAACGCCAGGTGAGGACACCGCGCTCGCCGTGGGTCTCGTCGTGACCGAACTCGCCATCTCGCCACGCGACGTCGTCGGAGTGTCGCTCTGTCCGCCACCGAGTGCGGGCGAACCCGCCTACCGTCAGGCGACGGTCGTCCTCCGCCACCCGGTTGCCGTCCCACCTCAGCCGAGCGTACGGACGAGCTCGTGCGGCTGGTGCGGTACCGACGATCTGGAACGGCGCCTGCACCAGGTCTCCGCGTCGCCGCACGGGGAACCGATCGACGTCGACGACCTTCTCGCGCTCCACGAGCTCGTGAGCGAGGCAGACGGCTTGTTTGCCTTGACACGTGCCGCGCACTCGGCGATTCTTGCACGACAGGGGTCGCCGGTCGCTGTAGGCGAAGATGTCGGCCGCCACAACGCCCTCGACAAGGCGATCGGTCACGCTGCACTGGCCGGCACGCTTGCGACCGGTTCGGACGTGATCCTCTCGGGTCGCATCGGCACCGATCTCGTCTTGAAGGCCGCGGCGATCGGGGCCCGATCGGTGATCGCCCTCGGCTCGCCCAGCCACCGCGCGATCACCACAGCCGAGGACGCCGGGATCGTCCTCGTCGGCGGACTCCGTGCCGAGGGATTTCGTCTCTACGCGCACGCCGACCGTGTCCGACTGCACGGAGCACCGGTTCCGACGTTGTGAGGTCGACACCTGGGGCTCGCCAGCGCGACGTCCTACCGTGCGGCGCTCACCTCCTTGACACTCGCGGGGCGACGTCCCGACGTCAGCGGTTGCCGTCGTCTCCGCGCAACCGCACGCATCGCAGCGGACGCACACAGCGCTGTCCAGATCGGTCGACGGACTCGCCCGCGCTCCCATCACAGTGCGCCAGGGCCCGAGGACCCGCGACGGCTCCGCCGCGTGCCCGAGGCGAAACCGGGCCGCCGGCTAGATCGCTCGCGACACGGCTCGCCGCTGCAAACGACGGATACGCCGTATCACGCGACGCTCCTCCTCGTCTTTGCCACCCCAGATACCGAACTCCTGGTTGGTGCGCAACGCGAACTCGAGGCATTCGAGCCGCACGTCACAGTCCGCACAGACGCGCTTGGCCCGGCGGATCTGGACCTCTGCCTCACCCGTCACGCCCACGGGAAAGAACAAACCCGGATCAACGTCGCGACAGTGCGCACGCACCCGCCAATCTTCGCAGTCCCACGTCGCCAGCTTCATCGACTCCACGACACCCGGCTCCTTCGCCGCTCCAGGTGCCCCCCGCACCACGACGTCCGCAGCACGCCCCCACTGCTCCGGTCGTCCGTACCAATGTTATCCGATCGCCCGAGCCGGCGGATCCCATTCGTATACAGAAGACCTCCCACCCCGGTCACGCACTCCGTTCGGAGGCCAGGGATCGAACGGCATCGGCGACGACGGCCGCCTCGTCCGCAAGCTGATCGTGACCACCGCGGGAGACGACGAGCCGAGCCTGTGGCACGCACTCGAGGAGCCGTAGGGCGCCGCGCGGAGGCACCACGCGGTCGCGAGCACCCGCGACGACGATGACCGGGACGTCGAGCCGCCGAAGCGACGTCTCCACCTGGTCGATGGTGTCGAGCAGCGATCGCTGCTCGACCAGGAACGCCTGGCGAGCCCGCGCACTCAGCGCCGCCGGCACGGACCGCTCCGCCACTGCGGCGATCAACGATCCCGCGACGTGTCCGACGCCGGCCCTGGCGAGGAGGCGATCGCTCCAGACCAACGCGGCGCGGGTCACGGCAGGAGCCACCAGCACGACACCGGCCACCGCCGGGCACGTCGGCGCCACGAGCGCCGCGATCGCCGCACCGAACGAGTAGCCCACGAGCACCGTCGGGCCGTCGATCCGCTCCTTGGCCCACGATGCCTGCGCGACGAGCTCCCGAGGCGCCAATGGATTGGATCCCCATCCCGGTCGGTCGGGAGCGTCGAATTCGAGACGCCCGAGCCACCTGGCCACAGGATCGAAACTCCGACCCGAACCCGGCTGACCGTGCAGCGCGAGCACCTTGCGCACTCCGCTCACCGGACCCCTCCCTCGTCGCGGGCTCCTCGCGCCAACGCGATGATCGACACCGCCTCGAGCACGATCGCTCCGAACACGATCGCGAGCCTGCCAGGGCCAAAGCCTGGACCAGCCCCCTCGACCCACACGGCGAGCGCACTCCCGACGATCGGCTCTGCCACCGCGACGATCGGCGCCACGGTGAGCAGCCGTGCAGCGCCGAACGCGCTCTGGACGACGAGGAGCGCGAGCGCACCCACTGCGAGCAGTGTCCACAGCTGCCAGCTCTCGAGGACGCCGAGCGTTCCCCGTTGGCTCCACACGAGCCCGACCGAGCGTTCCACGACACTCACCACCCCGAGCAGGAGCCCGCCGGCCGCGGCGAGGTACCAACCCCGACGCAGCAGCACCCGACGCCCGACCGTCAACGCGACGGCGCCGCCACCGAGTCCCGCCGCGGCGACGGCGAGCTGGGCCGCGACCGATCCCAGGCGCGAGCCTCCCTGGGGCGCCACGACCAACACGACGACGAGCGCGAGGACCGACCCCGCCAACGCCACGGCGTCGCGGGGGACGATCGCGAGCCGACGTTGGACGTGGTGCGCCACGATCGCGATCACGAGACCGCTCGCCACCACCGGCATCACCACCTCCACCGACCCCACCTTGAGCGCGAAGAACTGTGCCACACCCCCGGCGACGTCGAGCAATGCTCCGAGATTGAAGCGACGATCGCCGACCAGATGGCGAACGAGTCCGATCCGCAACGACGCCGATCGCGGCGCAGCCTGGCTCGCCTCGAACTGCAGCACGGTCGCCCCCGCAAACGCGAGCGCCGCGCCGAGAGCGAGCAAGAGAGCCACTGTTCGCCCAGTGTACGGCGATGCGATACACTGGCCCCGATGTCCCAACCACGCGTCCTGATCGTGTCCGCGCGCCTTGGCGGCGGCCACGACGGGGCGGCAAGGGCCATCGCCGATCATCTTGGCCGTCACGGCGCCGACGTCAGCATCGTCGACTTCCTCGACGCAGCCCCACGTCTCGGCACGATGCTCGAGACCGTCTTCCGCGTCGAGGTCGAGCGTGCGCCCTGGGCGTATCGGCTCGAATTCGAGCTCTGGTCACACATCCCTGCACTGACCAAGGTCGCGCGCGCAGTGTTCCGACGAGCCTTCGGCGCGAAGGTTCGCGAATGGCTCCAGACGATCGACCCGGACATCGTCATCGCGACCCATCCCTTCCCCGCGCAGCTGCTCGGCGAGTTCCGCAGGCGGCGTGACCCGTGCGTCGCGGACCGCCACCTCGTCACCTTCCTCACCGACTTCTCCGTCCATCCGATGTGGATCCACCCCGACATCGACGTCCACCTCGCGGTCGCCGAGACCGCCGCTGTCCAGGCCAAGCGCCGCGGCCACCTGCGTGGACCCGTCGTGCGCGTCGGGCCCTTCGTCGACGAGCGCTTCCGGATGCTGCCGGAGCGAGCCAGCGCGCGTCGCCACCTCGGCTTGCCGCCTGACGCGCGCATCGCCCTCATCGTCGGCGGTTCGTGGGGGGTGGGCAAACTCGTCGAGACCGCCGCAGCGTTGGCCAGCACGGGCGACGTCCTGCCCGTCGTGCTCGCCGGTCACAACGAGGAGCTCCGAGCGCGCGCAGCCGCGGCCGACGGGATCGTCGCCGTCGGTTGGACGAACGAGGTCGACCTCTGGCTCGCCGCCTCGGACGTGGTCGTCCAGAACGCGGGAGGACTGTCATCGCTCGAGGCGATGGCCGCACGCCGTCCGGTGATCTCCTACGAACCGATCGTCGGCCACGGTGCCGAGAACGTCGCCGCGATGGCCGAGAGCGGCGTGACGTTCTGGGCACGCAACGTACGCGAACTCCGCGACGCGGTCGTCCACTACGCCTCCGCGCCCGAAGAGCTCACGCTCCCGGCGCTCGCACAGTTCCAGGCAACCCCCGAAGCACCCATCCTCGACCTGCTGACAGAGGCTCCGCCGCGACCAGCACTCTCCCCCCAGCGCGTTGTGCTCCGTCGAGGACTCGTCGGGGTCGCGAGCGCCGCGTCCGTCTTCGTCGCGGTCAACGTCGCATCGGGCCTCATCGGCTACGAGGGCCTCAACCTGTCCGCAGCCGCACGGCCGACCCACGTTGCCTATCTCGCGGCGCTCCTGCCGACACCGGACCTCGCGTCGCCGGCACTCGACGCCGCCCTGCACAACGACCACATCGCCGTCGTCGTGACCGAACGCGGGGTTCGTCGTGACCCAGCCGCCGTGGCGATGGCCGGAGCAGCGGGCGTCGCGCTCGTCAACGGGGGCGCGGGTTCGCGTATCGGCGACCTCAGCCTCATCGTCCCCGTCAATGATCTTCAGCTCGGACGCGCGGCGCTCAGCGCCGTCCTTGGCAGCCCCGTCAACGTGTACGTGCCGCAGAACACCATCAACGCGGTCGATCTCGCCTGGGCGGCGCTGCACCACCAGAGCGTGATCCCCGCCCGCATCATCCCGCCACGAGCGCTCGCAAGCACGATCGCGCCCGGTTCCATCGTCGAAGTCGCTGATCCCACCGCCTCCGTCGCGAGTGCACTGGCGCTCGCGGCGTCCACCCGCCAGGCGCTGGCAGCACGCCACCTCGTCGGCGCTCCGGTGAGCGAGCTCGCGCGCGCCCCGGAGCTGAGCGCGTGAGGTCGCACCCATGAAGTGGGGCCATGCCGCCGCCGTCGTGGGTACGGCAGCGCTCGTCAACCACGCTGGCCCGGCGCTCACCCACCACTGGTGGATCGCACGGCGGCTCAACCCAGCCGTCGCTGGCATCGGCCTCGACGACCACGTCGCCTTGACCTTCGACGACGGACCGAGTCCGGTGACCACGCCTCGGATCCTCGACGCGCTCGAGCGGCTCGACGTCCACGCGACCTTCTTCCTGCTCGGCTCTGAGGTCGAGCGCTACCCATGGGTCGCGCGCCTGGTGGCCGAGCGCGGACACGAGATCGCCGTGCACGGCCACTGGCACCGCAACCATCTCGGGCGTTCCGCGCGCTCGGTGCGTTATGACCTCGCCCGCGCCGTCGGTGCGATCGAAGAGGTGGTCGGCCAGCGTCCGACGTGGTTCCGACCCCCCTACGGGGTCGTGAGTCGAGGAACGCGACTGGCAGCACACGAGCAAGGCGTTCGCCTCGTCACCTGGTCAAGCTGGGGGCGCGACTGGCGGTTTGCCGCGTCCAGCACCTCGATCCTCGCCGACCTCACGCACCGGCTCGGCCCCGGTGCCACGCTGCTGCTGCACGACTCCGACGTCACCAGCGCCCCCGGGGCTCCCCTTGCCACCCTCGCCAGCCTGGACGAGCTCGTCGCCCGTGTCCGTGCTCGGGGTTGGCAGATCGGTCCCCTGCGCGACCACGGCGCCTGAGCCACGCCCAAGCCAACGCCGCAACGGATCGCGCAGCGTCTCACGCGCGATCACCTGGATCGCACTCGCGATCGGTATGGCGATGAGCGCTCCCGGCAGCGACGCAGCCTGTGCGCCGACCAAGATGGCCACGAGGACCCAGAGGGGACTCAACCGGACCGTCTTCGCATAGACGACCGGATTGAGCACGTGATTTTCGATCTGCTGGTAGGCCAGGACCACGATCAGCACGATGACGACGTCCTCGGGTCCGCCGACGAGCGCGAGCGCGACCGCCGGTACTCCGCCTGCGAGCCCACCGACCAACGGCAGGAGATCGACGAGCCCGACCCACAGTCCGATGAGTGCTGGGTCCGGGAGACCGAGGATCGCATAGGTCACCCCGATCACCAGACCGGCAACCACCGAAGTCGCGAGGTTGCCGAGCACGTAGCCCGCCACCGCGATCGCGACGTCGTGCAGGACGCCCTCGACACGAGGACGCCGCGACGCATCGAGCTGCGCCACCAGCCAGGCGATCGCTTTCGGCGCCTCGAGCGAGAGGAACACGGCGAGCGTGCCGATCACCGCGAGCGTGGCGAGCGAACCGACCGCACCGCTCGCCACGGACAGCGCCGGGGTCACCGCCAACTGCGCCGCGTGGGCGATCGACTGCGCACCCACGTCGAGCGCGTGCTGGAGGTGAAGGCGCACGAGCAGCGCCTCGATCGCGGCTCGATGGGCACGCAAGCGGCTGAGCAGGCCCGGGAGATCTCCGAGCAGCCGCTGACCGGCGTTCACGAGCGGAACGACGAACGCGGCCGCGAGGCCGACGAGCGCGGCGAGCACCAACACCGCGGTGACGAGCACCGCGACGACACGGGGCAGTCCGAGACGCACGAGCCTCGAGACGATCGGTTCGATGACGAGCGCGAGAACACCCGCCACGACGATCTCGAGCTCGAGGTGACGAAGCACGGCGAACGCCCACACCGCGACGCCGAGCCCGGCGGCCACGGCCTCGGCGATGAGGAGGTCACGGAGCGAGAGGCTCCGTCGCTCGACCATCGAGTCCTCCTCGCCGATTGCCCCAAGACGCCTCTCGACAGGTTAGACTGACGAGGTTGTGAGCACCGAAGGACGGGGGGCATCGCCGCGTGCTCGACTCGGCCCCTCGTGGCTCGGTCTGACGCTTCCCGCGCTCGGGCGCGCTGCGTCATCACGTTCTGGGTCGTCATCTGCGTCGTCGCGTGCGGCATCACACTCAGCATCACCGCGACCGGTCCTGCGCGGAACCCGTAGGAGCCTCGGCAAGCTCATACGACACTTCGCGATTCGAGGGCTCGCAGGGTTCGTCATCCTGCTCGTGATCGAGTACCTCGTCGTTCCCGAATTCGCGGGCTTTCGCAAGACGCTGTCGCTCCTCGACCGCGCCAACTATTGGCTGGTACCGCTCGCCGCCTTGGCCGAGGCTCTGTCGCTGTTCGCGTATGCGAAGCTCACCGAGACGGTACTCCCGCGCCCCACGCCGAGCATCGGGCAGCTCGCCAAGGTCGACCTCGCGGGCCTTGCGGTCTCGCACGTCCTCCCTGGTGGCTCCGCGAGCGGCGTCGGGCTCACCGCGCGGCTGCTGTCGAACCTGGGGGTTCGCGGGGCCGACACCGGTGTCGCGCTCGCGACCCAGAGCGTCGGATCTGCCCTCATCTTGAACGCACTGCTGTGGCTCGCCCTGCTCGTGTCGCTCCCGTTCTACGGCTTCAACGAGGTCTACCTCGTCGTCGCCGTCCTCGGCGTCGCGCTGATGGCGATCTCCATTGCGGTCGTGATCCTGCTCACCCGTGGCAACCGTCGCACCCAGCACGCGGTCGGTACGGTGATCGACCACGTCCCTCCGCTCGCCCATCGTCGTCGCTCCATCGAACACGCCATCGCTCAAACGGCCGAGCGACTCCGCGCACTCGGGCGCGACCCGCAGCTCCTCCGGCGCGCGTCAGCGTGGGCGCTCGCCAACTGGCTCTTCGATGCAACGACCCTGTGGATCATGCTGGCGGCGTTCGGCCAGCTCATGAACCCGGTCGCGCTCATCGTCGCCTACGGCATCGCCAACGTCGCTGCGGTGCTGCCGCTCACGCCGAGCGGACTCGGGGTCGTCGAGACCCTCGCGATCACCCTCCTGACCGGATTCGGTGCGCCCCGAGGTGTCGCGATCCTCGGCGTCCTCACGTGGCGGATCTTCAACTTCTGGCTCCCGATCCCCGTCGGCGTCGCCGCCTACGTCTCACTGCGCGTCCAGCGCGGCGAGGACGTGACGCTCGAGCTCGATCGGATCGACCCGAACCTCGGCCGACCCGACCCCGACGTGTCCGACCACGATCCCAACCATTGACCAATCCCGTAGGAGCACCCGCCATGGAGATCATCGGAGACGACACGTTACGCAAGCGGCTCGCCGCCATCGGCCGTCGTGAGCCGCGCATCGTGGCAGGCGGGAACTTCCTCACCCCAACGGCCCTCCTCGGCGCCGCCGAGGCCGAACTCGAACGCTGGCGCCTGTTCATCCTGAACGCCCAGCACCCGATCCCGGCTCGCCCGGGCATCACCTACGAGTCGCCCTTCCTCGGCCCAGCCATCCGCGACCAAGGCGACGCCCTGCGCTATCTGCCCATGCGCCTGTCGCTGGTGCCGACCCTCCTCGCCACCACGCTCGTACCCGACGTCGTGATGGTCCAGACGTCCCTTCCGATCGCGGGTCGGGTCTCACTCGGAACGGAGGTCAACATCTTGCCTGCGGCGATCGAGGCCGTTCGCTCGCACGGTGGCCTCGTCATCGCCCAGCTCAACCCTCATGTGCCCTACGTCTTCGGCGACGGAGAGATCGAGACCGACGCCATCGACTGGGCCATCGAGGCAGAGGCGCCGCTGTCCTCGCCGGACGCGCGCAACGCCGACGATCCCCAGGCAGCAGCCATCGCCGAGCACGTCGCACGTCTTGTCCCGAGCGGCGCCACGCTCCAGCTCGGTATCGGCGCCATCCCCGATCGCGTCCTGGCGCGCTTGGAGGATCGACGTGGCTTGAGGATCTGGAGCGAGATGATCAGCGACGGCGTCCTCGCCCTGGAGCGGCGAGCCGCCCTCGATCGGAGCGAGCCCATCACCGCGTCGTTCCTCTTTGGCTCGGCTGAACTCTATGCGTGGGCCGACCGCAACCCGAGGCTCCGTCTCCTTCGGACCGAGACGATCAACGACCCTGCCATGATCATGCGCCAGCCACGCATGACCGCGATCAACGCCGCCCTCCAGGTGGATCTGTTCGCGCAGGCGAACGCGTGCCACCTCGGCCCTCGCGTCATCTCCGGCTTTGGCGGACAACCCGACTTCACCGTCGGTGCGCTCCATGCGCGCGAGGGCCAGTCCATCATCGCACTGCGCTCCTGGCACTCCCCAACCGACGCCTCGAACGTGCGCGCCTGCCTCGACACGCCGGTGACGTCGTTCCAGCACTCCGCGATCGTTTCGGAGCACGGTGTCGCCCACCTCTTCGGCGCGAGCGCGACTGAACAAGCGCAACGCATCATCACCATGGTCGCCGATCCGCGAGCTCGCGACGAACTCGCAGCCGACGCTCGCGCCGACCACGGGCGCGCATAGCCGCCCCCGGAGCTATGCGCCGGGAACCCCCTAACGACCGCCCGACTGCGTACGGACGATGATGTGCGTCGGCCGGCCGAGACCCACCTCTGCGGCTTCGGGCAGCATCTCGCTCAGCGTCGGATGCGGGTGGATGGTGAGCGCGATGTCGTCGAGTGTGGCGCCCATCTCGATGGCGAGGGCTGCCTCACTGATGAGATTGGAGGCGTCCGCACCCACGATCCAGACCCCGACCACCTCGCCATCGGCGCGTGCGATCACCTTGACCTCGCCCCAGGTCGAGCCCACCGCAACCGCCCGGCCGTTGGCCCGATACGGGAAGCGACCGACGACGATCGATCCGTAGCGAGCCCGTGCCTCGGCCTCTCCGAGTCCGGCCCAGGCCGCCTCGGGTTCGGCGAACACGACGGCCGGGATGACGCGAGCATCGAAGCCGCTCGGGTGGCCACTCGCCGCCTCGGCCGCAACCTTGGCTTCGAGGTAGGCCTTGTGAGCAAGCATCGGACCGGGCGTAATGTCGCCGATGGCGAAGATCGCGGGGTTCGTGGTGCGGCGCGCCACATCGACCACGACCCTGCCGTCGGCGACCGCGACGCCCGCAGCCTCGAGGCCGAGCTCTGGCTCGAGGCGAGGCTCTCGACCCACGACCACCGCGACGACGTCGGCTGCGAGCTTGTCGACGCCCGCGCCCTGCTCGATCCCGACGACGACCCCGTCGGCGACCGCCTCGACCGACGACACCACCGCGCGGGTCCGCACCTCGACCCCGAGCCGACCCAGCCCGTCGCGCAGCGCGCGACGCACCTCCGGCTCGGCCCCCATGAGCACATCGTCCATCGCCTCGACGATGGTGACCTTCGCACCGAGACGAGCCCACGCCGCGCCGAGTTCGAGCCCGATGTAGCCGCCGCCCACCACGATGAGCCGCTCGATCGGTGCGTCCCGGAACAGCAGATCCGTCGAGTCGAGGATGTGCTCGTGGTCGACCTCGAGCCCCGGCACACGCCGAGCCGCAGACCCCGTCGCCACGACCGCCTGACGGAACTGGACCTGGGTCGCCTCGTGCGCGCTCTGGACGCGCGCGTGGTTCGCGCCGACGAAGGCCGCTCGGCCCTCGACGACCTCGACGCCCGCCGCCTTGAGCAGCTGCGCGACCCCGCCCGTCAGGCGATCGCGCGCCGCCTCGACGCTCTGGCGGACGCGCGCACGATCGAGCGACGCGTCTGCGACCATCACGCCCCGCTCGGCGAGCTCACCGAGGCCGTGCCAGGCGCGTGAGGTCTCGATGAGCGCCTTTGACGGAATGCACCCGACGTTCAAGCAGACGCCACCGATGGCGCCCTCCTCGACGAGGACCACGTCCCGACCGAGCTGTGCGGCTCGGAGTGCGGCGGTGTAGCCACCCGGACCCCCGCCGACGACGAGGAGATCGACCGTCTCGATCAGCTCCCCGACCACCATCACACGAGCTCCGCGACGAGGGCAGCCGGGTCTCGGAGCAGCTCCGAGAGCGCGACGAGAAAGCGCGAGGCCGTCCCGCCGTCGACCACGCGATGGTCGAAGGTCAACGAGACGAACAGCACCGACGCCGGCACGATGACGTCGTCCGGGCCCACGACAGCACGGCGGCGAATCGGCCCGACGCCCAGAATCGCGACGTCGGGATAGTTGATGATCGGCGTCGCCACGATGCCGCCGATCGAACCGAAGTTCGTGATCGTGAAGGTCGAGCCGGTCAGGTCCCGCGGCCCCAAGGTGTGCGCCCGGGCACCTTGGATGAGGCGCTCGAGCTCGAGGCCGAGCTCCCTGATCGAGCGGCGATCGGCATCGCGCACCACGGGCACCATGAGACCTTGGGGATCGTCGACGGCGATCCCGATGTTGCGATGGGCGTGGTAGACGAGCTCGGATGCCTCCTCGTCGAGCGATGCGTTGAGCTCTGGGAAGCGCGCCAGCAGGCTCGCGGCGGCCTTCACGAAAATCGGCAGGTAGCTGATGCGTTGCTCGCCGAGGTGGGCGTTGATGCGCTCACGGAGCGCCACGAGCTCGTCGACGACGACCTCCTCGACGACCGTGACCTGCACAGCGTGCGACCACGAACGCGCCATGTTCTCCGCGATACGCTTGCGGATCCCGACCAGCGGCCGACGCTCGTCGGCCTCGACGGCCAGCGGCGCGACACCGTCGTCGCCGGCGCCTCGATCGGCGCGAGGCGCCCCGGTCGACAGCGTCGACACCGCGGCCACGGCCGACTCGGTGCTCTCGGGCGACGCCGCGAAGCGCCGAACGTCGTCGGCGAGGACTCGGCCGCGTTCTCCGCTCCCGACGACGCTCGCAAGGTCGACACCGAGCTCTCGCGCGAGGCGCCGCACGGCAGGCGTCGCGAGCACGATGCCTCGATCGACCCCACGCGCTAGCGGCTCACTCGCGGGCGTCGGCGCCGGAGCAACCGGCGGTGCCGGGACATGAGCCGGGGACGCCGTCGGCTGGAGCGGCGATGGCGCCGGCGCGCTGCCGTCGCCGAACACCACGACGACCTCACCAACGTGAACGGTGTCGCCCTCGTGGAAGAGGATCTTCTCGACCGTCCCGGCCACCGGCGCCGGAATGGTCACCACCGACTTGTCAGTCTCGACGTCGACCAGCGGGGCATCCCGTTCGATCGCGTCGCCCTCGTGGACGTGCCAGGCGACGACCTGTGCTTCGTGCAGGCCCTCGCCAACGTCCGGAAACTTCCACTCCATGCGCGCTCCTCTCACGCGGCGCCACGGCCGCAACGATCCCGACGACGAGTCCCAGCGCCCGTGGGCTAGTAGCGAACCGCTGCCAGCGCGGCGCTCACCACCTGGGTCGCGTCAGGGAGCCACAGGTCCTCGAACATGGTCATGGGGTAGGGCGTGTCGTAGCCCGAGACCCTGCCGACCGGCGCCTCGAGATACAAGAACGCGCGCTCTTGGACGAGCGCAGCGACCTCCGCGCCGAGTCCCCCGGTGCGCACCGCCTCGTGCACGACCACGGCTCGCTGGGTGTGCTGCACGCTCTGGACGATCGTCGCCTCGTCGAGCGGAGAGAGCGTCCGAAGGTCGATCACCTCGGGCATGACGTCGTGGCGTGCGATCAGCTCGTCGGCGGCCTGGAGCACCACGGGCATCGAGGCGCCCCATCCGATCAAGGTGACGTCGCGCCCCTCGCGAACGACATTCGCGACGCCGAGGGGCACCCGATAGGGTTCCTCGGGCACCTCGTCGCGGAACGCACGGTACAACCGCATCGGCTCGAGGAACAGCACCGGGTCGGGATCGTCGACGGCGGCGAGCAGGAGACCCTTCGCGTCGTAGGGGTTCGACGGCGTGACGACCTTGATACCCGGCGTGTGTACGAACAAGGCCTCGAGTGAATCGGAGTGAATCTCCGGGGCCTTGACACCACCGCCGTAGGGGGTCCGGATCACGAGCGGCGCGCTGAAGCGCCCCATCGACCGAAACCGCACGCGGGCCGCCTGCGAGGCGATCTGGTCCATGGTCTCGTAGATGAACCCGAAGAACTGGATCTCGGCGATGGGTCGCATGCCGCCCATCGCCAGGCCGACGGACGTTCCCACGATCCCGGACTCCGCGAGCGGCGTGTCGACGACCCGCTCGGGACCGAATCGGTCGATCAGGCCGTCCGTAATGCGAAAGACACCGCCGTCGCGTCCGACGTCCTCGCCGAGGATCAGCACGCGCTCGTCACCCTCGAGCGCCTGGGCGAGCGCTTGATTCAGGGCCTGGGCCATGGTGAGCTTCGCCATCAGCGCTCGACCTCCTTGACCCGCGCGACGAACCGATCGCGCTGGGCCGCGAGCTGCGGGGTCAGCTCGGCATAGACATGGTCGAACAGCGTGGCCGGCTCGTCGTCGAGCGCGCTGTGGAACCGCTCCAGCACGCCTTCGACCGCCTCGGCAGCGCTCGCCTCCGCAGCGGCGATGGCGTCATCGTCGAGGCGACCCTCTCGCTGGAGCAGCCGCTCGATGCGCCGGATCGGATCCTTCGCCTCCCAGCGCTCTTCCTCCGCGCTCTCTCGATACTTCGAGGGATCGTCGGCGGTGGTGTGCGCCCCGAGCCGATAGGTCACCGCCTCGACGAGGAACGGGCCCTCGCCCTGGCGCGCGCGTTCGGCGAGATCGTGAACGAGGTTGACGACCGCGACGTAGTCGTTGCCGTCGACACGGAAGCCCTCCATGCCGTAGGCGACGGCTCGCTGGGCGATGGTCTCAGAATGCATCTGCCGCTCGAGCGGCACCGAGATCGCCCAGTGGTTGTTCTCACAGAAGAACACGAGCGGGACTCGAAACACCGATGCAAAGTTCATGGCCTCGTGCGTGTCGCCCTGGCTGGCGGCCCCGTCGCCGAACGTCACGAGTGCAACCTTCGGCTCGTGGCGGAGCTTCAGCGACCAGGCCACACCGACGCCGTGGAGTGTCTGGGCAGCGATGACCACCTGGGCCGGGAGCACGGTCGCCTCCTCTGGCACCAGGCCCATACGGGGATGGCCCTTTGCGAAGAAGAGGCCGTGCTCGAGTGGGACCCCTCGTGCCCAGGAGGCGGCCCAGTCGCGATAGGTCGGCACCAACCAGTCCTGCTCCGCGAGGCCGTGGGCCGCACCGAGCTGCGCCGCCTCTTGCCCCTTGTAGGGCGCGTAGGTCCCGATGACGCCTTGACGCTGGAGGTTCCACGCGCGCTCGTCGAAGCGCCGCAACATCACCATGTGGCGATAGACCTCGGCGAGACGGTCGAGGTCGACCACACCGAGATCGCCGACGAGTTCACCATCCTCGTTCAGGCGCTGGAGGAGCGGGAACTGCTCCTCGATCGTGCCAGCCTCCATCGGCTCCGACCCCCTTTCTGGGCTCTGCCACCGGACGCTCTGTGCGGAGCCGCCCGCGCTGGTGGGCCGCGGGCGTGGGATCACCACCGCCCGAGCCACGTCCTCATGGTAACCAGAGAACGCCGCTCGGGCAAGGCGCCCTGTTGCCGCTCGATGTCACCTCGACGACATCGGTCGACACAGCACCTCTTGTCCGACGTTCGAAACGCGTCCGCGGTTACAGCCGACGCGCCGCTTCGGCGGTGCCGAGCTCGTGGACGATGCTCAGGATCGCCTTGACGCCCCGACGAACCCCGGGGCTTCTCGCCAGCCGAATGAGCTCGGCGACCGTCGGCGGCGACGAGTCCGAGAGGGCGCCATTCGCCGCTGCGAGGCCTCGCGCAAGTCCAGCGACCATCTCCGGTGGCAGCGTCACCACCAGCCGTACGAGCCACGACAACGTCTCGACACCCCGACGTCCTGCGGGCGTGTCGAGCCGTGCAGCGAGTGCTGCGACGGCGTCGCGTGCTGGGGCGCCCATCGTCTCGACGAGACGCGCGAGGTCGGCTCGCTCGCGCTCCAGCGAGCTCGCCACCGCGCGGGCGGGCACACGTGTCAGCGGTTCAGCCACGGCGACGACCTCCTTGGATCAGTGTGGGATCGACGTAGTCGGGTCGGGCACGGCGAGCGGCGATGTCCACGCCTCGTTGCGGCGTCCGCTGGCCGTAGCGCCAGTTCCGCCTCGGGAGCGCGACGGCGACGGGGTCGTCGAGCACCTCGAGGCGCACCGCGAGCTCCTTGAAGGCGGGCGTGTGGGTCGCCCGGTCGGTCGACGAGCTCGTCAAGACGTTGACCGCCTCCTCGTTGGCACGCCCGTTCATCGGCAAGTACAGCTCGTGTCCTCGCACACGGTCCGTCACGAGGGCACGAACCCGGACGGCACCTCGGCGCGACACCAAGCGCACGAGCGCTCCGTCGCGGATGTGTCGTTCGGCGGCCAGCTCTTCGGACACCTCGACGAAGGGCCCCGGCGTCACCTCGGCGATCCCGGCGGTGCGATAGGTCATGTTGCCCTCGTGGAAGTGCTCGAGCAAGCGGCCATTGTTCAGATGGAGATCGAAGTCATCGTCGACCTGCTCGGTGGGCTCGACCCAGGGCACGGGAACGAGGCGAGCGCGCCCCGATGGGAACGCGAAGCGCTCGGTATAGAGCAGGGGCGAATCGGTTCCGTCGGCCGCCACCGGCCACTGGAGGGACGCATACCCCTCGAGTCGTTCGTAGTCGACGCCAGCGAAGATCGCAGCCCCTGCGGCAGCCTCGGCCATCACGGCCCCTGGATGGTCGTAGCTCCACCCGGCGCCCAGGCGGTTGGCGAGGTCGCAGAGCCAGACCCAGTCCGCACGTGCCTCACCGAGCGGATCCATCGCCCGATAGAAGCGCTGGATGCGACGCTCGGTGTTGGTGAACGTCCCCTCCTTCTCCAGCGATGGCGCGGCCGGGAGGACGACGTCGGCAAACGACGCCGTTCGCGACAGGAAGAGATCAGCCACCACCAAGAGCTCGAGCGAGCCGAGGGCTTCTTGGACGTAGGTCGCGTTGGCATCCACGATGCCGAGCTCCTCGCCGATGACGACGAGCGCCCGCAGCGAGCCGGCGTGGATCGCGTCGATCATCTGGTGGTTGTCGAGTCCGGGTCGATCCGGGACCTCCACACCCCACAGCGTCGACCACTTCTGGCGGACCTCGTCGTCGGCGATGGGCTCATAGCCGGGCAAGTACGTGGGCATGGCGCCAAAGTCGCTCGCGCCCTGGACATTGTTGTGGCCACGCAAGGGGTAGGCCCCCGTGCCCGGTCGGCCATAGTTGCCGGTGACGAGGAGCAAGTTCGAGATCGCCGTCGAGGTGTCCGAACCACCCTCGTGCTGGGTGACTCCCATCGCCCAGAGCACGCACACGCGTTCGGCCTCGGCGATCATGCGCGCCGTGAGGCGCAGCTGCTCTTCGGAGAGGCCAGTGAGGCGCGTCGCGGTCGCGAGGTCGAAGGCCGCAAGGCTCTCGACGTAGGCGTCGAAACCCTCGACGCGCTCGTCGAGAAAGCTCGTGTCGGCCAGTCCCTCCTCGATGATCAGTCGCGTCACGGCCGCCAGCCACACGAGGTCCGTACCCGGCCGGGGACGCAAGAACAGGTCCGCTCGCTCCGCCATCTCGTGGCGGCGCAGGTCGGCAACGATGAACTTCGATCGCCCCTCCTTGTGCGCGCGCTTCACCCTCGTCGCGATGACAGGGTGGCTCTCGGCGGTGTTGGAGCCAACGATGACCACGAGATCTGCTGCGGCGATGTCGCTGATCGAACCGGCGTCACCGCCATAGCCCACGGTTCGCCACAGGCCCATGGTGGCCGGCGACTGACAGTAGCGCGAGCAGTTGTCGATGTTGTTCGTCCCGATGACGGCCCGCGCAAGCTTCTGGGCGAGATAGGCCTCCTCGTTCGAGCACTTGGAGGAGGCGATGATGCCGACGGCGTCAGGCCCGTGCTCGGCGACGATCGCACGCAACCGGCCGGCGACCTCGTCGAGCGCGTCGTCCCAGCTCGCCTCCTCGAAGTGGCCCTCACGTCGTACGAGCGGCCGCACCAGGCGGTCTGGCGCGTCGACGAAGCCCCAACCGAACTTGCCCTTGACGCAGGTCGAGATCCCGTTGGCGGGGCCTCGCTCGGGCGCGATCCGCAGAACGTCGCGGCCTCGCGTCCAGACATCGAAACTGCAGCCGACGCCGCAGTAGGTACACACGGTCTTGGTCCGTTGCACGAGGCCGCGACGGATCTGCGCCTCGGCGTCCGAGAGCGCGAAGATGGGCCCGAGGCCGATCGCAGGCTCGGTCGCCTTGGTGAGCTCGATCAGCGGACCGAGCGCAGCTCGGCCGAGCCCCGTGAGGGTGCCGGCGCGACCGAGCATGCTCTTCTCCATGAGCGCGTTGCACGGACACACGCTCACGCAATGGCCACAGCTCACGCAGCTCGATTCGCCGGCGGGCTTGCCCCCGTCCCAGACGACCCGCGGCCGCTCCAGCGACCAATCGATGCTGAGCGTCTCGTTGACCTGCACCTCCTGGCAGGCCTGCACGCAGCGCCCGCAGAGGATGCACTGCGAGGGGTCGTAGCGATACATGGGGTGCGAGGCGTCGACCTCGTAGGGCTTGGGCGTAAAGGGCACCAGCTCCTCGTTCACCCCGAGGTCGCGGACGCTCTCGTGGAGCACACAGTCGCCGTTGGAGTTGTCGCAGACGGTGCAGTAGAGCTCGTGGTTGGCGAGCAGGGCGCCGGCGGCACGCAGGCGAGCCGCACGCACATCCACACCTCGCGTACGCACCTGCATCCCCTCGCGGAGCGACACCTCACAGGCTCGCGCCAGCTGGCCATCGACCTCGACGAGGCACGTATCGCACGTACCGATGGTGCCGAGCTGCGGGTGATAGCACACGTGCGGGACGTCGCGCCCCACGAGCTCGACGAGAAGTGTGCCGATCGGCGCTCGAACCTCGTCGTCGTCGATGCGAGCTCGCACGATCTCGGTCTTGTTCATGGTGGGAGCCTACCGCACCGGCTCGACCGTCGCCGGGGGCTCGACCGTCGCCGAGGGCTCGACCGTCGCCGAGGGCTCAAGAGCGCCCTGGGGCGTACGATACTGAGTTGCAGCGTATGCGAGGAGTACCATGAGCGTCGTCGACCCCGCGCTCGAGCGACCGTCAGCGGTCCTCGAGCTCGTGCTGCAGGCCTTCCAGGCCCAGCGGGTGCTCCGGCGCGCCGACGGACGAAGCTTCGAGGAACGCCTCGCCGACGCCCTCGAGACCTTGTGTGTCCCACCCACGCTCGCCGGGTTCTGGGCGCGCCTCGATCCCGGAGAGCACCACGCGACCATTCTCGCCACCAGTGGCACGGCCAAGGCGTACTGTGCGGACCTCGAGCTCTCCGACGACCCCACCTCGCTCTCGGGGCAGGGGCCGGCGGGCACGACCCTCCGGTCGCTCTCCCCCGTCGTGGCCACGGTCGACGATGCGATCTTTGCGCCCTGGCGTGAGCGAGCCCGACCCTTCGGCATCGAAGGTTCGCTCTCGGCGGCCGCGGCCTGCGACGACGGGACCCGCTATCTCCTCTCGCTCTACCGCTCCGACCTGGCGCGCCTGCCCCCCGAGACGGCGCTGGTGCTCGACGCCCTCGCCCAGGCCGCAGCCGAGCTCCACCAAGAGCAGCGTCGCGCGCGGGCGCGCGAGCTCGAGGCGGCGACGGATCGACTGGTCGCCTGGCTCCGCTCCACCACCGACCAACCTCCCGAGTCGACGATCCTCGAGCTCGCGCGCCACCTCGCCGAGCTGCCCGGCGTTGGTGCTGTCGACGCGCTCGCCACGAGCGACGGGGAGCGACGCTTCGAGCGCCTCGCCACCTACGGGACGATGCGCAGCGTCGTCGGACTGCTCCCCGAACCACGAACCGACGGCACACAGCTCACCATCCCCGACCTCGCGCGCGACGCGCGCCGCTGCTACGTGGTGCGCCGACCGGCCTCCCACCTCGAGCTCCCCGACCACTGGCGAGCCGAACCACGCCTCCGCCAGGTGCCGCTCGCGGTCGCGATCCCGCTCGTCCTCGCCGACGAGGTCCGAGCAGTGCTCGTCGCGCTCGTCGAACCCGGGGCGCCCGACCCCGAACGGATCGCCGCGCTGCTCGAGCAGATCGGACGCACGGCGACCGAGGCGCTCGAGACCGCGGCCGGCTTCGCAGAACGCGTGGCGCTCGCGGCACTCTTCGACGCGCTCGCAACCGGCTCGGATCGCCTCCTTGCCTGTCGGACCGAGACCGAACTCGCCGACGTCACGACGAAGAGCCTCGTGGACACAGGCGTCTTCGACCTTGCGGCGCTCGTCGCCGGTTCGACGACGCTCGGGCTCTCGCGCTCGTCCGAGCGCGACCTCGCCGCCCCGTGCCGCACCGCCTTGTCACGTCTGTGCGAGCGAGTGCGACGCGAAGGTCACTCCGGACAGGTCCGCCTCTCGCCACGACCCGTCCGATGGGCCGAAGCCCGTGCCGGTGCCGAAGACTGGCTGTTCGCCACCCCGGTCCCCGACGCCACCGACCTCGTCCTGTGCGCTCGAGCCGTGCGCAGCCCGGTCAGTGGCAATCGCGAGTTGCTGCTGCTCGAGCGCGTTGCCGCCAGCCTCGCGGCCCAGCGAGCACGCATCCGCCTCGAGGCGACCTTGCGCGCCGAACGCGATGCCCAACGGACCGTCGCGCTGCGCGACGCGCTGACCGGCCTGCCGAACCGACGGGCGTTCCTCGAAGAAGCCGAGGCACGCTGCCGTCGCGTCGAAGAGGACGGTGTCGGCCTCGCACTCGGCATCCTCGACCTCGACGGGTTCAAGGAATGGAACGACGTCTACCGACACTCCGAGGGCGACCGCATCCTTGCCGAGGTCGGCGCGTCGCTCGCCGCACTCCCTCCTGAGCTCTACGTGGCGCGCCTCGGCGGCGACGAGTTCGGACTCCTCGCGCGCCTCGACAGCATGGATCTCGGGACCCTGTCGCAGGCGGTGCACGCCGCGGCCGCCGTGCCCACCCCCGGCGGACCGCTCAGCGCGAGCCTCGGTTGGGCGCTCTGGGGTCCTGTCGGCGTCGACGTGGAGACGCTGCTCGCGCACGCCGACGAGGCCATGTACCACGCCAAGAGCCAGGGTGGAGGTCGCACACGCATCTTCGAAGACGAGATGGCAAGGCTTGCCGATCGTCGCCACCGTCTGCGCACGAAGCTCGCCTCGGCGATCGGCACCGACCAGGTCCGCTTCTGGTATCAGCCCCAGGTCGACCTCGTCGCGGGCCGTCTCGCCGGCGTCGAGCTCCTCGCGCGTTGGTACGACGGGGCAGAGGTCGTCCCCGCGGATGCGTTCATGGACGTGGTCGAGCGCGATGCATACCTGGCCCGACGCCTCGACCTGGACGCGCTCGAGCACGCCTGCACGCTCCTCGCCGAGCGCCCCTCACTGCCCGCCGTGGCCGTCAACATCGCGGCGCGTCACCTCCTCACGCCCACCTTCGCGGCCGACGTCGCGCGCGTCATCCGCACCGCATCGACCGAGCGCCTCGTCCTCGAGATCACCGAGGCCCACTCGCTCGGTGACGATCTCGCGAGCGCGGTGAGTCGGCTTGAGGCGATCCGGGCCCTCGGGGCTCGCATCGCGATCGACGACTTCGGCCGAGGCTGGGCGTCGATGGCCTACGTCCACAGCCTCCCCATCGACCAGCTCAAGGTCGACCGCTCGCTGGTGGCCTCCCTCGCGACGGACCCACGGTCGTTCGCAAGCTCGCTCTCTGCACTCGCGCTCGGGAGCTACGCCGGGGTCGAGGTCGTCGGCGAAGGGATCGAGACCACCGAGGACCTCGCCATGTGGCGAGCGATTGGGGGACGCTTCGTCCAAGGCTACGGACTCGGTCGTCCACAACCGACGGTCCCGACCAGGCTCCGCTCCGGTGCACGGGCGCTCCTCGCCTCCATCGCGCCCTTCCCCCTCGACGACCTGCCCCTGCTGGCGAGCCTCGTCGCAGCACGCGCCGGTCGGCCCCTTGCGCACCAGCGTGACGAGCGCTGCCCCATCGCCTCGTGGCTCCGCCAGCGAGAGGGACGCTACGGCGATCTTGCGAGCTTCGAGGAGCTCGCCGAGGTCCACGAACACCAGTGCGGCCGGGCCGACGAACCCGTCGGCCTCAAGGAGCTACTCGAGCGCCTCGTCGCTGCCATCACCGCCGAGCGCACGAACCCCGCGAGGCGATCGGGCGCTCGACGCGAGCGAGGCGGCAGGCACACGCCTGCCGCCTCGGGACTGGCATCTGGACGCTCGTCGTCCGACGACGCCCGCTGAAGTGGAGCTTCGGCTCAGGCGACGCGCTTCAGATCACGTCGCTCCAAGGTCTCGGCCTCGTCCTCGACCTTGCGGTACAGGCCGCTCACGAGTCCGATCACGCCATCCCACAGGAGGGCGAGCCCGCCGAGTGCGAGGCCGGTGAGCGTCACGCCCACCCAGCCGTAGCGGAGGTCGGGCAGCGACCACAAGCGCCACAGATCGATGTTGGCGAGCCAGGCGACGACGACGCCGAGCACCAGCGCAACCAGCGACCGGGCCTCAACGGCAGACCTGTACCACCGTGCTCCAAGCGCGACGATGATCCAAATACCAAGTGCTACCAGCACAGTGAGTCCAAGGACGTGCATAGCGTCTCCTTTCGTACCTCAACGGTGTGCCTATTGTCTGTAACACTCGCGCGGCCGTCGCCATTCCGGCCGCGACGGATAGGCTCCGCACATGGCCACGGCACTCGAGCAGCTCGCTCAGGACATCCTCACGTGCTGTCGATGCGATCGTCTCGTCGAGTGGCGGCGAACCACCAGCCAATCCGACTGGGTCGCCCTCCCGGTGCCAGGCTTCGGCGATCCGGCTGCTCGCATCCTCGTCGTCGGCCTCGCGCCGTCGCGCCGAGGGGCGAACGCGCACGGCCGCATGTTCACCGGCGACCCGTCGGCCGCCTTCTTGACCGCAGCGCTGTGGCGACTCGGCCTTGCGAATCAGCCGACCTCGACCAGTCGCGACGACGGCCTTGTCCTCACCGACGTCTGGCTGAGCGCCGCCGCTCGCTGCGCACCCCCCGACAACCGGCCTCGTGCTGGCGAGCTCGCCGCCTGCAGACCCTACCTCGTCCGCGAGCTCGAGCTCGTGCCGTGGCGAAGCGCGGTCGCGCTCGGTGCGATCGCATGGTCGGCTCTGGCCGCAGCGCTCGGCGAGCCGCTCGGCCGGTTCCGACATGGAGAACGCATCGAACTCGGACGTGGCCGCCTCGTCCTCGCGAGCTACCACCCGAGTCCGCAGAACACCGCGCCTCGACGCCTCACGCCAGCCATGCTCGACACCGTGCTCGCCGACGCCCTGGCTCACGCATCAGCAGCGACGACGTGACCGAGACCGGCCTCGGCCGCGAGTCGCGCGGCGAGTTCGAGGCCATCACGCGACGCGCGACCCACCTCCACCATCACTCCGTCGACACCGAGGCGACCCAGCTCGCGAGCAGCGCTGAGGGCCGCTTCGATCGGCCCGAGCCCGCGCCCACCGACCGTCGGACGCCCATCGGTCACCACGACCACGAGCGGCTCCATGCCTCGATGGCGCAGCTGCACCACGAGCTCGGCCGTGACGTCGAAACCAGCGGCGAGCGGCGTCGCACCGCGGCGCTCGATCGCACCGAGTCGCGCCCGGGCGACCTCGATCGACCGCGTGGGCCGCAGCACGACGGTGGCACCGTCGCCGCCGAAGGCCACCGCCGCGACGTGTGCCCTCGCCTGGTAGGCATGCAGGAGCAGTTCCTCGGCAACCTGCGAAGCGATCTCCAACGCGACCTCGGCAGCCTGTGAGCCCGAGGCGTCGACGAGGAGCACGACACAGCGCGCCTCGCGGCGTGCTCGCTCGGTTCGGCGCAGGTCCTCCGGACCCAGCGGGCCTCCCCCTTGACGCTCGAGTCGCGCGAGCACGCTCCGCGCCACCGAAATGGCACCGGCGTCGTTGGAGGCACCGAGTTCGTGGGCCTCGCGCCCCAACGCCCCCGAGTGAGCGCGCACACGCGAGAGCGCTCCCCCGACCAGCGGGTGGCGCTGGCCCGCCGCCCATCGCTCCCCAGCTACAGCCTCGCCATCGGTATCGGTGCCGGCAGCGTCGCCGGCTTCGCCACCCGCACTCGTCGACGCGACCCCCTCGGACGAGACCCCCTCGGACGAGACCCCCTCGCGGTCATCGGGACCTCGACGCGCCGAGGACGACGTCACCGAGCTCGCCGAGCCGCCGCGATCCGCTGCCCCACCGCCGAGCTCACCGCGAGCATCCCCGGGCGAACGCACCGCTGGCGGAGGTGGCGTCGTGGACGGAGCGCGGGAGGCTCCCGTCGCCGACGAGACGCGTGGTGCGCTCCCTGTTCGCCCGCGTACGATCAGGGGCGCGACCGCCCTCACGTCGTCGGCTCCAGCGGCCGTCTTCCCCGAGAGCGCAGCGTGCGCACGTGCTGCTCGCACCATCGCGACGTCCGCACGCAAGGAGGCTACGTCGGCAGCGATCGCGGCGTCGACCGCTGCCTCGATGGCGTCGCCGATGTCGACCTGCGAGAGACGTTCTCGTGCGGCGACGACGGTGCTGCGGTCGGCGTCGACACTCGGGTTCTCGCCGCGCAGTGCTCGCCGAAGCGCCCGCAGGCGCGCCTCTCGCGTGGGGGGCGGCCCGACCTCGACCAGCATGGCGAAGCGATCGCGTAGCTGGGGACGCAAGGCCCCCTCCTCGGGGTTCATGGTGGCGACCAGGGCGAAACGTGCCGGCTCCGTGGCCGACAGCCCGTCTCGCTCGACGCGATTGACGCCGGTCGCCGCCGCATCGAGCAGCAGATCCACGATGTGATCGGGCTGGAGGTTCACCTCGTCGAGATAGAGCACGCCACCGTCGGCAGCGCCGAGAAGACCTCGGCGCAGCACCACGTCGCCGTCGCGCAGCGCACTCGTGACGTCGATCGAACCCTTGACCCTGTCCTCGGTCGCACCGAGCGGCACCTCGACGAAGGGGGCGTCCTCGCCAAGGTCGGCGAGCGAACGCGCGAGCGTCGACTTCGCCACGCCAGGAGGTCCGACGAACAAGACGCCGCCAATGGTCGGATCGACCGCGAGCAGTGCGATGGCGAGCTTGGCCTCGTCGTTGCCCTCGACGCTGTCGATGCGGATCACTCCTCGGCCCCCTCTGCCTCGAGGCTGCCCTCCGCGAGCGCAGCCAGGCGTTCGTCGTCGGCGTGCCACAGGCCGCGCCGAGCGGCCTCGAGCAAGCGCGCACAGATCGCCCCGAGCGCCGAGGGGTTCACGCGCAGCAGGAACGATCGGTTCTCGCGATCGCGAACGAACGCATCCGTCACCGCGTCGTACATCCAGTCGCGCGCGACCCCGGCGGTCGCGTCGTAGCCGAAGAGATAATCGACCGTCGCCGCCATCTCGAACGCGCCCTTGTAGCCGTGACGGCGCATCCCCTCGAGCCACTTCGGGTTCACGACCCGCTGACGGACGACCCGCGCAGCCTCCTCCTCGATGCTCCTGACCGTGGGTGCATCCGGTCGCGAGGTGTCACCGAAGTAGCCCCGAACCGAGACGTTGCCGGCTGCGCGCGCCGCGGCGATCATCCCGCCGTGCTCTTGGAGGTAGTCGTCGGAGTCGAAGATGTCGTGCTCCCGGTTGTCCTGCGCCTTCACGATCGCCTCGACGCTACGAAGTCGATCCCAGAGCGCCCCAGTCGCCTCCTCGCCGCTGCGCCCGCGCCCGTAGGCATGCTGCGACCAGCGCACCCATGTGCGCCCGAGATCTGCCGAACTCTCCCATGCCCCGTGCTCGATCAGCTCGAGCACCCCCGAACCATAGGCACGCGGCGGTGGGCCGAAGATGCGAGGGCCCGCCCCGCTCTGAGCCACCGGGTTCGCATCGCCCTCGTCGGCTGCCTTGGCGACCAACTCGACGGCCTCGTCGATGAGCGCAATGGCGTGGGCGAAGGCATCGCGGAACAGCCCAGAGATCCGCACGGTCACATCCACACGCGCTCGGCCGAGCCGTTCGAGCGGCACGAGCTCGAGGCCGACCACACGGCCCGAGATCGCGTCCCATCGTGGCTCCACCCCGAGCAGCGCGAGGGCGAGCGCGACGTCGTCACCACCGGTCCGAATCGCCGCGGTACCCCAGAGCACGATGCTCGCGTGACGGAGCTCGCCGCCGCTGTCGCGTCGAAAGCGCTCGCACAGTGCGGCTGCCGCACGCTGGCCGGTACGCCAGGCGAGCCGACTCGGCACCGCTCGTGGATCGAGCCCGTAGAAGTTCCGACCAGTCGGCAAGACGTGCGCCATCCCTCGAGACGGCGCACCAGCCGGACCGGGTGCGATCGGCCGCCCCTCGAGTGCGTCCGCAACGGCCGCGAGCTCTCGGCTCGCCCCGCGGATCCTCGGCACCAGCGATCCGGCGACCCAGGCGAGCGCCGTACGCAGGTCGTCCGGGGCGGCCTCAAGACCGACGCTCGCACACCACTCGGCGTCATCGAGCACCTCCGGATCCCAATCGCGCTCGGCGAGGGCCCACAGGATCTCGTGGAGGCGCCCGTCAGAGGCGTCGCGCGCCGCACGGCTCCCGTCGCCGAGACGGCCTTCGAGGCGATCGAGCTCCTCGGCAAGGCTCGGCACGTCCAACTGCGGCACCCGAACGATCTGGGCCACGAGATCGACGAGTGCCTCGCCGACCGGTGGCGCGCCCAGGATGTGGAGGCCACCACGGATCGTGGCGTCCTTGAGCTCGCACAGGTAGCCGTCGACGTCGAGCAGCAGGTCGTCGAAGGCGTCGTCGCGCACGCTCGGGGCCTCGTCGATACCGAGGTCCTCGTGGATGCGCGACTCGGTGAGCAGCGACCAGATCGCCGCTCGCAGCTCGGGGAGCTTCGATGGGTCCAGGGCCGCGACCCGCTGGTGCTCGTCGAGCAGCGACTCGAGATCGGCGATGGCTCCGTAGCTGTCGGCTCGGGTGAGCGGCGGTACGAGGTGGTCCACGATCACCGCGTGGCTCCGACGCTTCGCCTGCACGCCCTCACCTGGGTCGTTGACCACGAACGGGTAGACGAGGGGCACCGAGCCGAGCGCGACGTCCGGCCAGCACGACGACGACAACCCGACGCTCTTGCCCGGCAACCACTCCAGCGTGCCGTGCTTGCCGAGGTGCACGACGGCGTCGACGCCAGCAACCGCCGTGAGGTAGTGGTAGAAGGCCAGGTAGTGATGCGACGGCGGGAGCTCGGGCGAATGGTAGATCGCGATCTCGTGCTCGCCGTAGCCGCGAGGAGGCTGGATCGCAACGAGCGCATCGCCCATCCAGATCGCGGGGAACCACAACGATCCCTCCGCGATGTAGCGCGAGCCCGGCGGCGGCCCCCAGGCCGCCTCGACCTCGTCGCGGAGCTCACCGGGGAGCGTCGCGTACCACGCCAGGTAGGCATCGATCGAGAGGGTCGCGCCTCCGCGAGCACGCTCGCTCGGGGCCTCGGGATCGAGCAACGCACCAAGGCGCGCCATGAGTGCGTCGGGATCGTCGGGGGTCTCGAGCCGCCAACCCCGCTCCGCGAGCATCGACAGCAGGCGCACGAGACTCTGGGGCGTGTCGAGACCCACGGCGTTACCGATGCGGGAGCGCTTGGTCGGGTACGCCGACAGCACGATGGCCACGCGCTTGGCGTCGTTGGCGCGACGGCGCAGCGCACCGAGGCGGCGAGCAAGTTCGAGGACACGATGCGCTCGCTCGCGATCGAGGCGATAGGCGTGCACCGGCGCCCCGAAGACCTCGTCGGCATCGATCAGCTCCTTGTAGGCGATCGGCACCGCGATGATCCGACCGTCGTACTCGGGAATCGCAACCGACATGGCGACGTCCAACGGGACGAGACCCATAGCAGAGGCCGCCCACTCCTGCCGCGACACGGTCGAGATCGGCGCCTGGACGACCGGCACGTCGAGCCCGCCGAGCGGACCCGCATCCCAACCGAGCCCCTCGGTCTCGCCGCCCGCGAGCACCGTGGTGATGACGACGTCGACACCGGACGCCTCGAGCTCGGCCGCGAGGACCTGACCCGCCTCTCCGCGTGCGGAGTAGGCCCACCAGGCCTCGAGCGCGACGCCCGTCTGCTCGGCGAGGTCGAGGAGATCGGTGACGAACTGCGTGTTGCCGGCGATGAGATGGGCGCGATAGACCACGACCGCGATGCGCGGCCCGCTATGACGCTCGCACCAGGACGTGTGGCCCATGCTCCCGACGAACGGGATACTCACCGGCTCTGCGACGTCGAGTTCGACACCGCCGAGCCGGACGGCGAGGTAGCGACAGAGCGACGCGAGGTTGGCAGCACCCCCCTCACGGGCGTAGGCGAAGGCGCGCTCCACGACGGCCATCGGCACCGTGGAAGCCTGTGCCGTCGGTACGTCGAAGGTCGCCTCGCCCGGAAGGACGACGAGGTGAGCTCCTCCAGCGCGTGCCCTGGTCGCGAGCTGTGCCGGGTCGGGCACCGCCGCGATCCCGCCGAGCGCGCGCACGACGAGCACGTCGCCCTCGATGGGATGCCAGGTCTCGAGCAGCTCGCCGAGCGCGGCGACGTGGAGCTCGATGGTCGAGGGGAGATCCTCCCAGGCCATGCGCAGCGCAAGCACCTCGGTGTCGGCGTTCGTCGCGACCGTGATGCGCATGCGTCCCTCCCCTCGTGGCCCCCTCGTGGCCACCCTACGGCCCAGCGAGCCTAGGACCCGAGGAGCCCCCAGAGTGCGTCGAGCGCGAGGTGTTCCTCGAGCAGATCGGCCACCTCGTCGATGCGCGCCTCCTGGTAGGCGGCGAAGGCCACCGGAGGGGGCAGCGTGCGACCTCGATCCTCGGCGACGGCCTCGAGGAGCGCCCGGCGCGCCCGGTCGTCGTCGAGGATCCCGTGGACGGCGGTGGCGAGGATCCGACCGCGTCGGGCACCCTCGAGCTGACCGTCGCCGAGCGCGACGAACGGCTCTTCCTCGCTCACCACGCGCCCATGGTGCATCAGGTAGCCACGAACCGAGGCAGCCTCTGGCCACCGCAGGGACCCTTCGACGAGCGCGAGGACCTTCTCGGGCCCAAAACGCACCCTCCCTCGCACGAGGCCGAGTCCTGCCACGGTCCCCTCCCCCGATTCGACCGGATCGTCGATGACGTCGACCAGCATCTGGTAGCCAGCGCAGATCCCCAAGAGCCATCCGCCCTCACGAAGGTGGTCCTCGAGGGCGGCCGCAATGCCTGAGGCTCGGAGCCAGCCGAGATCGGCCACGGTCGCCTTCGATCCCGGCACGATGACGAGGTCGACACCCGAGAGACGACTCGGGTCGTCGATCCACGACAGCGCGACCCCCTCGGCAACGAGCGGATCGAGATCGGTCTCGTTGGCGAGGTGCGGGAGCGCCACCACCCCGACACGGAGCTGCCCTGGTGCCCGCGGCGCCGTGGCGCGGTGGCGCACGAGCGAGTCCTCCGCTGGCAGGGCGATCTCGTGCCAGGGCACGACCCCGTAGCAACGGGTCGCGAGGCGATCCTCGAGCTCGCGAACGCCCGGGCCGAGGAGGCCGGGGTCACCACGGAGCTTGGTGATCACGAAGCCGTGCAGGTGGCGAGCCAGCGAGGGCGGCAGCACGGTGTAGTGCCCGTAGATCGACGCGAAGACGCCACCACGGTCGACGTCACCCACCAGTACCGCCGGCACGCCACGAGCCTCGGCGAGGGCGAGGTTCGTGAGGTCGCCACTGAGCAGGTTGATCTCGGCTGCGGACCCCGCACCCTCGGCGATCACCACGTCGACGCTGCTGCGCAGCTCGTCGAAGGCGTCGAGCACGATCGGCCACAGCCCCCGACGTCCCTCGAGCCACGCCGCAGCACGGAGCTCGCCGGCCGGCTTGCCGAGCACGACGAGCTGGCTGCGGCCTGGACCGGTGGGCTTGACGAGGATCGGGTTCATGAGGACGCTCGGGTCGCGCCACGCCGCACGCGCCTGGACCGCCTGTGCTCTGCCGATCTCGCCTCCCTCGACGGTGACGGCGGCGTTGAGGGCCATGTTCTGACCCTTGAACGGAGCGACCGCGACCCCACGGCGCGCGAGGATCCGCACGAGGCCGGTGACGATGGTCGACTTGCCGACGTTCGAGCCGGTCCCGACCACGAGCAGCGCGCCAGTCACGTCGGCCCAGCCTACGACCCGCCGACACCTCCTCCCCAGCCCCAAGCGCGTGCGGCGACCGCGACCGCCGACGACGGGCTGGTCGCAAAGCCCGCGACGTGGCAGTCGGGACGCACGACGACCCCTTCGTCGGGGTCGAGTCCGAGCGCGTCTGCGAGGACGCCGTCGGGGTCGGCGTGAGCCCGCTCGAGGCCGACCATCGCGAGGCCGAGGTCTGCGTGCACTCGCTCGGTTGCCTCGCGAACCCAGCCCGGTCCGATGATCCCGCCGGTGAAGCGCAGCTGCGCGCGCACCCGGGTACCGTCGGCCGTCGGTACGTCGGGGAGCAGCATGCCCGCCGCCGGACCGATGGGTCGACCGGCGTCGTCATAGCCCAACCATGCGCGCCGGGGATCGTCGGTGGTGAGCGACGATCCGTCGTAGCACGCCGGCTCGTAGAGCCGACCGGAGTCGACCGCGGCCATCGCCTCGGCGTCGCCAGCGAAGGCGCCGGCGAGGATCGCCTCGCGTCGCTGGCGGTCGTGGGGGTCCCTCGGTGCCAGAAAGCGCATGGTCGCAGCGGTCACCTCGAGGTTGCGCCGAGCGGCCTGGCGCCGCTCCTCGTCGTAGGTGCGAACGAGCGACGCGGGAGCTGTCGACCGCAGGACCGCGGCGAGTTTCCACGCGAGATTCTCCGCGTCGTGCACCCCGCTGTTGAGACCGCGAGCGCCGAAGGGTGCCATGAGGTGCGCCGCATCGCCCACGAGCGCGCTCCGTCCCACGACGAAACCGGTGGCGAGCCGACTATGGAAGCGATAGACGCTCGCCCACACGAGGTCGTAGGGGCGTTCGCCAACGACGGCTCGGATCCGCTCGTCGAGTCGGCCGGTGTGCGCCTCGGCCTCGAGATCGAACGCCTCGGGTACCTGCCAGTCGATCCGTACGAGGCCGTCCGGCTGGGCGTGGAGGAGCACCTGTCGGCCGGGGTTCCACTCGGGATCGAACCAGAAGCGACGCTCAGGGCTCTCGGTGTCGAGATCCACCTTCACATCGCAGATCAAGAAGCGATCGGGGTGGGTCTCGCCAGCGAGCTCGACGCCGAGTGCACGTCGCAGGCCATCGGCGTGCGCGCCAGCGCACACAGCGACCCACGCTGCCTCGACGACCTCACCGCGAGACCCGACGACGCGCACACCCGCGTCGTCGTCGACGATGCTCGTGGCACAGAACCCAGTCCGGAGGGTGATCATCGGACGCTCAGCGACGAGCGCGCGCAGGATCGACTCGACGCGCAGCTGTGAGATGTTGACGAACGCCGGTAGCTCGCTGCGACCCACATCGGCGAGCTCGACCGTGCGCACCTCCCGATCGCGCACGTACGTACGCCCCCTCGACCACGTCAGGCCCTCTCGCCAGATCGCCGACGCACCGACCGCGTCCCAGGTATCGAGCACGTCGCGCTGCTGACAGATCGCGCGCGAGCCCTCGCCCGTCGCGCCGTCGTTGCGCTCGAGGATCACCGAGGACACGCCCTGGCGCGCGAGGCACAGTGCGAGGGTGAGCCCGACCGGACCGCCACCGACGATCGCGACCGGCCAGGCCCTCGTCACCGTGACCCCTGCAGCTCGTCCCAGACGGCCCGATCGCGCTCCGTCGTCCAGATCGTGGGGTGCTCGACCCCTTGGAGTTCCTCGACGACACGGGCGACGTCGAACGGGATGGTGTGCTCGAAGATCGGCCAGGAGCCATAGGTCGGCGCGAGAGCCTCGTAGCAGGCGCCGAAGGCCTCGCGGAGGCCGCCACCGGCGTCCAGCGCGCGCGAGGACTCGTCGATGAGGACCTGGAGGAAGCGCCGCGACTGCGCGATCGCCGCCGCCACGGCCTCCCTGCCCCGAACGACGGCCCCTCGACCCCCGACGAGCACCTCGGCACCGAGGTCGGCGATCGCATCGAGCGTCGGGCCCGACCACTCGCGGTGGTAGGCATCGCCCGTGTAGAGCGCGGCCCGGGCCTCGACGAGATCGCCGGCGAAGAGCACCCGCTCGCGCGGCAACCACACGACGATGTCTCCACGGGTATGGCCCCGACCAAGCCACCACAGCCAGATGTCGCCTCGTCCACCCCCACGGCCAAGACGCAGCTCGTCGGCGAAGGTGAGCGTCGGCCGCGTCAAGCCCGGGATCGACGCCGGCTCTTCGAACAGTCGAGGCATGCGAGCCTGCTCACTGGCCCAGTCCTCGGCACCTCGCTCCTCGATCAGTTCGGCGGTGGCGGTGTGTGCCACGATCGCACCCGCGTCGAAGGCGCTCGCCCCGAGCACCCGCACAGCGTGGTAGTGCGAGAGCACCAGGTAGCTCACCGGCCCATCCAGCACGCCGTGCAGTCGCTCGAGCCAGCGCCGAGCCGCCACTGGCGTCGCACGCGCCTCCACGCAGACCAGCCCCTCGCTCGTCGCGATCGCACCGACGTTGGGGTCACCTTCGGCGGTCAAGGCGACGACACCATCGGCGAGATGCTCGAGGACCTCGTGCTTGGGCGCGAGGTCTGCCGAGGAGGCGAACGGCTTGGTGCTCACGACTGCGCTCCAGGACCGCGCCTCGACCAGGTCCACGGGTAGGCGTCGTCGTCGATCGCGAGTGCCGTCTCCGACAGCATGAGCGGCCGGAAGGTATCGACCATCACGGCCACCTCCTCGGTGCCTGGCTGACCCCGTGCTGCGTCCACCGAACCCGGTTGGGGCCCGTGGACGAAGCCCGACGGATGCAGCGAGATCGAACCCGCCTCGATCCCGGAGCCCGCCCGCGACATGAAGTTCCCGTCGGCGTAGAAGAGGACCTCATCGGAGTCGACGTTCGCATGGTGGTAGGGCACCGCGACCGCCTCCGGATCGAAGTCGAACGGCCTCGGGACGAACGAGCACACGACGAAGTTCGGTCCGGCGAACGTCTGATGCACGGGCGGTGGCGCGTGGAATCGCTTCACGATCGGCTCGAAGTCGCGGATCTGGAACGCGAACGGATAGCAGCACCCGTCCCAACCCACGACGTCGAAGGGGTGTGTCGCGTAGGTGTAACGCGTGGCGTCCAGACGGGTACGCACGATCACGTCCACGTCCTCGCCCTCGACGACGAGCGGGCCCTCGGGGCCCCGCAGGTCTCGCTCGCACAGGGGTGCCGCCTCGAGCAGCTGACCCCGCTGGGAGAGGTAGCGGTCCGGGATCTCGATATGACCCCGGGCCTCGAGCACCAGACACTCGAGGACCGAACCTTCGTCCGGGACGAGCCGATAGGTCGTCGACGCAGGCAACACGAGATAGTCGCCGGGACCTACTCGGATGGTGCCGAAGACCGACTCGCACGCGCCCGTACCACGATGGACGTAGTAGCACTCGTCCCCGACGGCGTGTCGCTGCAGCGAGCTCGGACGATCCGCCACCACCCACGAGATCCACACGTCGTCGTTGCCGAGCAAGAGGTGCCGGTCCGTGGCAGCGTCGCCACCGAGGCCGGCGAGCTTGGGCGTGCGAAGGTGTCGAGGGAGCAGTGGACGATTCGCGACGAGGGTGGTGCCCGCAATCGCGACGGGTGCTGCATCCACGATGGCCGTCGGCCGCCCCAGGTGGTAGAGCAGCGACGACTCCGCCGCGAAGCCCTCCTTGCCCATCAGCTCCTCGGCGATACGCGCGCCTGTGTGCGCACGTACGTACTGGTGGCGCTTGCGCGGCACCTCACCCACGCGACGGTAGTACGGCATGGTCCCCCCTGTGCTCGAGCCGATGGTAGCACCGGGGCCGACAGCCCGCGAGACGTCACTCGGGCATGCAGTCTCGGTTCTCGCGGTCAGCTAGGCACGCCAGATCCGCACGCGCTCCTCGGGGTCAAGCCAGAGCCCCGACGACGGATCGGTGTGAAACGTCTGGTGGAAGGCGTCGACGTTGCGCGCAGCCTGATTGCAGCGAAACTCTGGCGGCGAGTGTGGGTCGATCGCGAGCAATCGCAGCGCCTCTTCGTCACGGCGTTGCTCTCGCCAACAGATGGCCCATGAGAAGAAGAAGCGCTCTCCACCTGACGTCCCCTCGAGTACAGGGGGCTCCGCGCCGTCGAGGGCGAGCTCGTAGGCACGCCACGCGATCGCGAGCCCACCGATGTCGCCGATGTTCTCGCCCACGGTGAGTGCCCCGTCCACGTGGTGCTCGGGGATCTGTCGAGGTGTGAGCGCGCTGTACTGTTCGATCAGCGCCTTCGTCCGATGCTCGAAGTTCGCCCGATCGTCGTCGGTCCACCAGTTGCGCAGACGGCCCTCACCGTCGTAACGAGAGCCCTGATCGTCGAATGCGTGCCCGATCTCGTGACCAATGACCGCGCCGATCGCCCCGTAGTTCGCCGCGGCGTCCCGTTCGGCATCGAAGAACGGCGGCTGCAAGATGGCTGCCGGGAAGACGATCTCGTTGAAGCCTGGGTTGTAGTACGCGTTCACCGTCTGAGGGGTCATGAACCACTCCGACCGATCGACCGGCCGACCGATCTTGGCGAGTTCGAAGTCCATGGCGAACGACGCCGCGCGCCGAGCGTTGCCGATGAGATCCTCCGGGTCGACGACGAGCGCGCCGTAGTCACGCCAGGCGTCGGGATAGCCGACCTTGACCACGATCGCCTCGAGCTTGGCGAGCGCTTCGGCCCGCGTCTCCTCGCGCATCCACTCCAAGGAGGCGATGCTCTCACGGTACGCATCGAGCAGGTGGTCGACGAGCTCGCGCACCGCATGCCTTGCAGGCTCGGAGAAGTGGCGCGCGACGTAGAGGCGCCCGACCGCCTCCCCCATCGCCCCCTCGACGAATGACACCGCACGCTTCCAGCGCGCCCGCAACGTCGGAGCACCGGTGAGTGCAGTGCCGTAGAAGGCAAAGCTCTCCTCGACGAAGCGTGTCGAGAGCAGCGGAGCACTGTGGGCAATGACGTGCCAGGCCAGCCAGTCGCGCCAGACATCGATTCGACCATCCTCGAACAGCTCACCGACCGAGCCGAGGAAGGCGGGCTGGCGCACCACGACCTCACGGACCACCGCACGATCGACGCCCATACCGTCGATCCAGGCCTCGAGGAACGCCTCGGCCTCGCGGTGGCCCTGCGCGACCAACCCGACGAGGTCCTCGTACGTCATGAGGTTGTAGGTGGCGAGCGCGTCGCGACTCGCGACGTTGTCGAGATGGCGAGCAGCGATCGCCGCCTCGAGCTCGACGACCGCTGCGGCCCTCGCGGCCGCGTTCGTCAGGCCAGCAAGCTCGAACATCGTCGCCACGTGCTGTCGATGCAGGGCACGAACCGATGCGAAGCGTTCCTCACGGAAGTAGCGCTCGTCCGGCAGCGAGATCCCACCTTGCGAGACGAAGACGAGATAGCGAGAAGGGTCACCAGGATCCGTGTCGACGAAGAGGTCGACGAGGCCGCGCACACCATCGCGCTCGAGACTGCCGAGCAGGTGCCAGAACGATCCGTAATCGGCGACGTCGTCGATCGCCGCAAGGAGCGGAGCGATGGGTGCGGCGCCTTGCTCTTCGATGCGTTCGGCATCCATGAAACTCGCGTAGAGGTCGCCGAGCTTGCGCTCCTCAGACCCGGCCGGAGCCTCACGGGCCTGCTCGCACAGTTCGCGCACCGCGATCTCTGCAGCGTCGGCGAGCTCGCTGAACGCGCCGTAGCGTGCTCGATCGTCGGGGATGGCCGTCCGTTGAAACCAGCGGTTGTTGACGTGACCGAACAGATCATCCTGAGGGCGAACGGTGGGGTCGAGGTCGTCGAGATCGATGCCGGGTGCAACCATAGGAAGCACTCTAACCAGGCAGTCGAGTCGAACGCCGGAGGCAGCTGCCGACCTGGGTCACGCCCGAGACCGTGGTGTCGCTGGCCGGCTCCAGAACCACGTCCGCCTTCCCCGCGAGACCACGTTCGCGCACGTCCGCTCGCTGGTCCCGTTGGGCGCCGATGCTCTCGACCGTAGCAGCCTTCCAACGCTTGGCCGAGGCTGTGAGAAGGTGCAGTCAGGTGGCCCGCCCGACCTGCGCCTCGCACGCTGTCGCTCAGGTGACCTGCGAACCGCTGGCGGAGTAGGTGCACGGCTCCCCGCTGGCGGTCCGGGGTCAGACGTTTCCCTCGGCCAGCTCCTCAGAGCTGTCGTTGTCGAGGGCGAGATCAGCCACCAGCTTCTTCGGGCGCCGGTTCTCGGCCGAGAGCTCCTTCACCCTCTTCACGTCGGGCCCCTTCATGGGGCCGTCGGTCTGCTTCCAGCCGCTGCCAGGTCGTCTCGGTGATGTGCGAGGGCGCGAGCGACCTCGGCGACCGTGGCCCCTCGTTGGCTCTCGTCCCCCTTCGGCCAGCCTCCGGAGGATCTGCTCCGAGGTGTGGCGTTCGTGCCCTTCATGTGCGCTCCCTCCGCCTGTCCATGCTGGTCGGGCTCCTCACAGAGCGGGGGGTCTCGTTGCAGGGAGCTAGCCACCAGCATGGATCCAGTGGAGGCGGTCTGCGGGTGGATCCCCTGGCGACGTGCCCACTCGGTCAGGTTCACAGGGCCACGCTCGCACTCGACTCTGCGTACGCATGGGTTGCACGGACTTCTGTTGGAGCAGTTCGCGACCCCTCTCCACCACGTCTGTTGCCCCATCCCGACGCTTCAGGACGTCGCACCCCCCGAACCACTGCCGGTACCGGATTGGGCCCGTGTCAGCGGTTCGATGGTCAGCAGGTCGACTGAGCGGTTGGCGCATCCATAGAGCTCAGGCGCCGATACGTACAGTGCAGTCGTCTGATCCGGGGGGTAGACGCGAACGCCTCCGACCTTGGTTGGCTGGCACGTCGAGGTCGGGTAGTTCTGCGCGACTTCGATGCCGAGGATGGCCTGCGCGGACTGTCCTGGCTCGAGCGTCGCCGTCTGCTCGCTCCCCGCGACGCGGCTGGCTGATCGGCCCACCTGCGAACCACTCGCCGACACGACGAGCGACACCCCCGGGTAGCCGTAGAGCGTGCACGACCGCGACGACACGTTCGTCAGGAGGAGCGGATAGTAGGTCGTTCCCGCCGCCCCACTTGGTTGGCCGAGTGACGCGGACAACGCCGCCGTATCGCATGGGGCGACCGCTGCGGGGGTCGATGACGACCCGGACGATGAGCGAGTGGACGAAGTCTGCGAGGAGGAACGCTTCGGAGTCGACGACGAGCGAGACGAGCTCGTGGAATGCGTCGACGAGGTCGCCTGTCCGCAAGCGGCGAGCCCGATCCCCGCGACCGCGACCAATATCCCAGCGTGCAACCGACTCCGCCCGTACCACGACGTCATGTGCGCACCTCCTCCGGCACCTCGCAACCGCACCCGCACCCCTGATCCGCGAGTCCGCCGAGGACCCACTGTCTATCGGCATTCGGCAAGCCCCACCTTACGCAGGCGTCGTGCTCGAGCCACTGTGACGCATCGCTACCTCCCCGGTCCCCCCCAGCGAGCCGCGTAGCGGCACGGTTGTCGCGCCGGTACGAAGCCTCGCCAGAGGTCTCGGACCCGATCGATCCGTTGGCATCGTTGCCGCGCGAGAGAGGAGCGACGAGACTCGCTTCCAGCCCCACCACCGTTCGGCCGTGCCTGTCGACACCGTGCCGGAGCGGACGCGCGTGCCCAGCTCCCTCTGACCCCCGTCAACATTCGCTGGAGGGGTCACCGGCCACGCCCGACCGTGGCAGCACCCACAACGGCTACCTGAGCGAGGACCGCTCCCTCAGCCCGGCACGGGCCTCCGCGCGCCGGCTCGTCGTCGAACCGCGAGAGCCACGATCCATCGAGCGCGGGCAACGATCCATCACTGTACGAGCTCGCACGGTCGGCCCTCGAGCCAGCTCCCCCGACTCCTACCTCCACGCGAGGAAGATCGGACTACGGGGAACGAAGCGGACCCCTTCCGGCGCGACAGGAGACGCGTCCGCGACCTCGATGAGTTCGAGGTTGCCGAGCAGCTCTCGGGCGACCGCGGCTCGTCCGGGATCGACGAACGTGGCGACGACGCGACCCCCACCTCGGACGCGATCGAGCGTCGCTCGCAGCGCACGCGGCCCGCCACCGCCGACGAAGGCGGCGTCGTAGTCGCCCTCGGGAGCATGCTCTTCGACGCGTGCCTCGAGAACCTCGACACGCGCACCCAACGCTCGCGCATGCTCGCGTGCTCGAGCCGCACGCTCCGCGCGGGGCTCGAGCTGCACGATGGTGATGTCGGGACGTAGGCGCCACAGGGTGAGACCCACGTATCCCGTGCCCGCGCCGACCTCGAGCACCCGCGCGCCCGGTGGGAGTCGATCCGGAGCGAGTCGTGCGACCGCGACGAGGCGTACCTCGAGACTCGTGAAGACGCCGTCCGAGTCTCGAGGTCGATCGGCGAAGACGTCGAGACCGCGCATCCGATGGACCACCTCACGGCGCGAGAGAGCTCCATCGATCCACAGCAGACTCGGCACACGCGGCGCCTCGGAGCGGGCCTGCCACGCCTCGTCGAGGACCTCCTCTGCCGTCCCGAGGGCAACGGCGAGCCAGGACCGTCGACCCGAAGCCGCCACAGCATTCGCGAGGTCGACGAGTGCCTGGCCGGGACACAAGAGCGCGATCACCGGACCGTCACCAGCGAGCACCTCGTCGAGGACCTGGAGGGCCACGTCATGGTCACGACCGACGAACGACACCACGCTCGCGCCCTCCCAGGAGCGCCCGAGCCGCGCCGCCGCGACGGCTGCGGTCGTCGGTCCGGGCAGGATCTCGAGGTCGAGGCCCGCATCGGCGAGCACGCGCGAGATGCCGAAGAATCCCGGGTCCCCACTCGCGACCACGACCACGTCCGGGTTCTCGTGGACGAGATCGACGAGCTCGGTGATCGGTGTCGGATAAGCGATGACCGTCGCCTGCGGCGCGAGTGAGCCGAGCACCTCGTGCAACCGTCGAGGCGCCACGACGAGACGAGCGCGCTCGAGGGCGCCCAGCTGGCGACCCGTCAAGTTCGAGGGGTCGTCACCGACCCAGCCGACCACGACGCTCATCGCTCGCCAGGCACCGAACGCCGCACGACGACGGCGGCATCGTCCACGTCGCACAGCACGACCTCGACCGTGGCCCGGCCCCCGATCGCCTCGGACAACGTGACCGCCGCGCGTTCGGCAAGCAGCTCGAGCGGCGCAACCACGCCGAGTTCACGACAGACCTCGTAGAAGTGTCGAGCCGTGTTGGTCGCATCCGCAGCCTCGACCACCGCCGCCGGAGCTCCCGCCGCGATCGCGGCCTCCCGCAGCACCGACGTGTCCACGTCGGCGCGGTGGAAGTGCGTCATGATGAGACCTTGGGCCACCTTCGTCACCTTGCCCACCATGGCATACCACGTGATCGGGTCCATGTGGTGGTGGGCGGCCCGTCGGACCGCCACGCCGGTGAAGTCACCGACCTCGACGATGCCGACCGGGTCGAGATCGGAACGCTCGGCCATGGCCCTCGCCTCCGTGCGAGAACCGGTCGCGAGCACCATCTCGCCAAGCCCGGCGGCGGCCGCCACGTCGATCTGCTGCACGACGCTTGCGCGATACGACGCCGTGGAGAACGGGCGCACGATCCCCGTCGTGCCGAGGATCGAGATACCACCGACGATGCCGAGGCGGGCGTTCGTCGTCCGCTCGGCCATCGCCTCGCCACCTGGAACGCTGACGACGACCGCGAAGCCCTCGTCAGTCACCTCGCGAATGGCGTCGGTGATCTGGCGGCGCGGCACCGGGTTGATCGCCGGCTCACCAACCTCGAGCCCGAGACCGGGGCGCGTGACCGTGCCGACACCCTCACCGGCCACGAAGCGCAGCTGTGCCTCGGCGAGCGGGGTCAGCGACACCGTCACATGAGCCCCGTGGGTGCAGTCAGGGTCGTCACCTGCGTCCTTCTCGACGTAGGCCCGCCCGAGCGCATCCCACTCGACCGGAAGCTCGACTCGCCGCCCCGTCGGCAGGGCGATCTCAACGCGCGAGACGTGCTCACGATGGACGAGCCAAATGGCCGCTGCCTTGGCGGCCGCGGCCGCACAGGTACCGGTCGTGAACCCGGTCCGCAGGCCTGGCACGACGCCCTCACCGAACGGAGCGACGCAGGCGGGCCCGCGGGCGCCCCTGCGTCGTGCCCGCCGTCGAGCGTGCTCGGAAACGATGCGAGAACGAAGGTGCGTAGAGGTGCGATCGGGCTCCGGGCGCGACGAGCGCATCCCCGACGACGATGGTCACGCTGCGCGATGCCCCGAGACGGCGAACGGCCTCCGGGATGCCTGCGATGGTGGTGCGCTCGAAGCGCTCCTCCGGCCAACTCGCCCGCACGACGACCGCCGCTGGCGTCGACGCGGTGAAGGCCGAACCCTCCGCGAGCAGCTCCTCGACCACACGCTCGGGATGCGCACCCGAGAGCAGGATCGCCAGGGTCCCACCGAGTGCCGCGTAGGCCCGCAGTCGCTCGCGTTCGGGCATCGAGGCGCTCGTACGGGCCGCCACCCTCGTGATTACGACGCTCTGGGCGACCTGGGGCACGGTGAGCTCGCGTCCGAGCACGGCGGCGCACGCCGCAACGCTCGTAACGCCAGGGACGATCTCGACGGCGCGATCATTGGCGATGCACCAGTCGAGCTGCTCTTGGATCGCCCCGTAGAGCGACGGATCGCCGGAGTGGAGCCGGACGATGGCCGCCTCGGGATTGGCCGCGTAGACGCCGAGCACGTCCTCCAAGGTCATGAGGGCCGAATCGTGGATCTGTGCGCCAGGGGCACAGAAGCCGAGGACGTCGTCTGGGATCAGCGACGACGCCCAGACGACGATGTCGGCTGCGCGTAAGCGCTCAACCGCACGAAGCGTCAACAGATCGGACGCGCCCGGCCCTGCACCCACGAAGCTGATGAGCCCACTCACGGGGCGCATCCTACGCCGTCTCGGACGACCCACCCCCGCCGGCACGACGCAGCAGATCGCCCGCAAGCCCCGGGTCCACACCGAGGTGGAAGTGCAGGAAGCTCGCCAGGAGCCTCGGGCTCACCACCCCGCCTGGGCGCGGCTCGCCTCGGGCGTCCACGACGTCGATCTCACCTGGGTCGTCCTCCGGTACCAGGTAGTGGAACTCGTGAGCCGGCAGCGACCGAGCCCCGAAAGGACCGTCAACCAGGCGAGCCGACCGATAGCCGAGGACCGGACGCGAGCCCAACCGCATGGCGACGGGCACGACACCTGCCATCTGAGAACCCTCGAGCGAGCGTGCGAGCAGCGCATACCCACCGCACTCGGCGATCACCGTGATCTCGTTCGCCGCCCGACGCAGCGCCGGCCACAGCGGCCCGTTGTCGGCGAGCGCCGCCTGGTAATGCTCTGGATAGCCGCCATGAAGCCACAGCAGCCGTGCGTGTGGGTCGGGGACCTCCTCGAGCGGATCGAACGGGAGCAGCTCAGCTCCCGCTGCCTCCAGCCTGAGCAGGTTCTCCTCGTAGCGAAAGCGCGCGCTCGGCCCCACGGAGAGTGCGACCGGCACCCGGGACCGCGCCTCGCCGAGTTCGGGGTCGACCAGGCGGAGCTCAGGCGCCCGACGCACCAGGGCTTCGAGGTCGACCGACTCCTCCACCACGTACCGAGCACGCTCGAGCCACGCATCGAACCCGTCGAGCTCACTCGGGTCGACGAGGCCGAGGTGTCGCTGCGCAAGACCGTCGAGCGCTCCCTCGGCGATGTGACCGAGGAGCGCGATACCGACACGAGCAAGACCTTCAGCTACGAGGTCCCCATGGTGCGCCGAGCGCACCCGGTTCGCGATGACACCGAGCGGTGCGACGCCAGACGCCGTCGCCAGACCGAGCGCGACCGCCCCCACCGTCTGCGCCGTTGAGGTCGCATCGAGGACCAAGACGAGCCCCAGTCCCAGCGTGCGCGCGAGGTGTGCGCTCGAGGCGACGGGTGGCGTGCTGGCGGTCGGCGCGCCGTCGAGCAGCCCCATCGCACCCTCGGCGATCACGACATCGGCACCTCGCGCCGCCAACGCGAGCGAACGCGCCGGCCCGTCACGACCGGTCAGGAACGCGTCGAGGTTGAACGCCGGACGGCGAGCGGCTCGACCTAACAAGCGTGTGTCGAGGTAGTCGGGACCCGCCTTGGCCACCCCGACGCGCAGGCCCCGCGCGCGCAGCGCTGCGACGAGCCCGAGCGTGACCGCGGTCTTGCCCGCGCCCGAGCGTGCGGCGCCGACGATGAGGCCCCGGGTCAGTACTCGATCCCCTTGCGCGCACGAATCCCCTGGTCGTAGGCGTGCTTGACCTTGCGCATCTCGGTCACGGTGTCGGCGAGCTCGACCACGCCCTCGGGCGCCCCCCGCCCGGTGACGATCACGTTGGTACGGGAAGGACGCGAGCGCAACGCCTCCACCACCGCATCCTCGCTCACCCAGCCGTAGCGCACCGGATAGGTGAGCTCATCGAGGATCACGAGGTCGTAGGCACCACTCGCGAGGCGCTCGGCCGCGAATGCCCAGGCCTCGCGCCCCAGTTCCGCAGTACGCTCGAGGTCCGTCGACTCCCAGGTGAAGCCGTCCCCGAGTGCGTAGAACTCGATGCCGAGATGCTCGGCGAGCTTGCGCTCGCCGACCTTCCAGGTCCCGCTCTTCAAGAACTGGACGACGAGCACCGTCCAGCCGCGCGCCCATGCACGACCCATGACCCCGAACGCGGCAGACGACTTCCCCTTGCCATCTCCGGTGTTGACCAGCAAGCGCGATGGAACAGGCACGCGGGCGAGCCTAATGCGCGAGCTCCGCCGCCAGCAGCGAGTCCCGAGAGCCACTCACCAAGGCGACGCGATGGCCGAGACCACCCGGCCCGTCACCTCGCCGAGTCGGATGAAGCCGCCGTCGAGGGCCGGTGCCGTGGCCGTGATGGTGACCTCGTCGCCGTCGACGAGCCAGGTACGCATGTGCCCGTCATCGAGGCGCACGGGCCGCGTCCCACCCCAGGTGAGCTCGAGCAGCGAACCGACCTCGTCGGGCGCCGCGCCCGACACCGTCCCAGAGCAGAAGAGATCCTCCGGCTCGACGGGTGCACCGTTGTCGGTGAGGTGTGCAAGGAGCTGGCCCGGGGTCCAGTAGGTCGTGGCGGCCGGCGGACGCGTGAGGACGGTTCCATTGAGGCGAAGCTCGAGCCGAAGATCGAGGCACCATGGGTCCGGATCGACGAGGTTGGCACTCGGTGCCGGATCTTGCACCGGCGGCGTCACCCGCGCTGCGTCGAGTGCCGAGAGTGGGGTGACCCAGGCGCTAATGCTGGTGGCGAACGACTTGCCGGCGAAGGGGCCGAGCGGGAACGACTCGAGCGCCTGGATGTCGCGAGCGCTCCAGTCGTTCGCGAGCACGACGCCGCCGACCATCTCCGCGAACGCGCCGGCCGACACTGGCCGACCACGCTCGCTCGCGCGTCCGACGACGAATCCCACCTCGGCCTCGAGATCGAGCATCGCGCTCGGCCCGAGCACGACACCCTCGCCCTCGCGGCGCAGACCCCAGGGGCGCACGATGGGGGTGCCTGACACGACGACGGTGGACGCACGGCCGTGGTAGCCGATCGGGAGCCGACGCCACGCAGCCGGCAGCGGATCCCCGTCGGGACGGAAGATCCTGCCGGCGTTCGTGGCGTGGGCCTCGGACGCGTAGAAGTCGACGTAGGTGCGTGGTCGTATCGGCACAGAGAGCTCGAGCGCATCGATCGAGACCAACCGACGTGCGACGGCGTCGTCCGGGCGTCCGCTCGCGAGGACCACGATCTCGTCTCGCAGTCGCGCCATGGTGGCCGAGCCGGCCGCAAAGAGCGGACCGAGCGTCCGTGCAGCAACGAGCCCGTGCGACACGCTCCTCAGCAACCCGTCGTCGACGAGCGGCGCGAGCCGTAGGGCGACATCCCCGATGCGCACCACCACGCCCTCGGCGTCCACCCCCAGCGGCAGGTGGTCGAGGCCGTAGCCGTGCTCGAGATCCGTGTCGATCCAGCTCGTCAGCGGCGCCACAGCGCGACTCTAGCAACGAGGTGCTCCGTGTGCCCGCCATCGCCACGGGCGTCCGGCGATCTCGGTCGCAGAGGAGGCGCTCCCTCGTCCTGCCCTCGCCAAGCGGGTAGGCTGCCAAGCCATCGAGACCACCCCGTCCACCTCATGCCCCAGTTCGCGTAGCGTCACCGGCGCCGCCGGCGGCGCCGTGGTCGCCATCGGAGCCGAGCTCGCTGACCTCGCCAAGACGCTCGGCTTTGCGTCGGTCGCCCACGCGTCGATGGCCATGCTCCGTGAGGCGCTCGTCAGCTACGACGCGCTCGTCGTCGTCGCCCCGATCCCGGTGGTCGTACGCGCGATCGTCGAGGTCGGCCTCGCCCCGAAGCGCGTCACGCCCGCGATCGTCGCCCTCGACAGCGCCCGGCGCTACTGCGTCGTGCTGACGGGCGCCCATCGAGGTGCGAACGACCTCGCCGAGGCCGTCTCCCGTGCGACGGGCGCGGTCGCGGTCGTGACGACGAGTGCCGATCTCATCGATGCACCCGCGCTCGACGAGCTGCCTGCTCTCGGCCCAGAACCGCTCCCTGCACGGCTCCAGCAACGCCTCAATGACGGCGCTGCCCTCAGCTTCGCACCGCGGCCTGGCCTTGCGATCTCCGACTGGCTCGCTCGCCGTGCACGACCGGGCCGAGCCCCAGCGGTCGAGGTCAACGTCGGTGAGTCTCGCGGTCTCGCCGCACCCCGCATCATCGCGCGCACGGTCGTGGTCGGGGTCGGGCTGGAACAGCGGGCAACGGCCGATGACCTGCGCGCTGCCATCGACGCGGCGCTCGAGGAGGCCGACCTCGAGCCAGCCGCCGTGGCAGCGCTCGCCACCATCGACCGCCGCCGCTTGCATCCAGCGCTCGGCGCGCTCGGACTTCCGATCGTCGGCTACGAGGCCGCCGTCCTCCGTGAGGTGGCGGTACCGACGCCATCGCCGATCGTGGAGCGCGCCGTGCACACGCCATCCGTGGCAGAGGCCGCGGCCCTTCGGCTCGCCGGACCCGACGCAACGCTCGTGCTGCCCAAGCGGATCGACGGGCCCGTCACCGTCGCCGTGGCGGTCCGTGACGCGCCACTCGGTGAGGTAACGGTGGTCGGGCTCGGACCGGGCTCGCTCGATCTCGTCACGCCGCGGGCACGGGGCGCCATCGCCAACGCGGACGTCGTGATCGCCTACCACGGCTACCTCGACCAGGCCCAACCTCTCATTGGTCGCCACGCTCTCCAGCAGGGCTTTGCCCTCGGAGCCGAACGTGAGCGCGCCATGGCCGCGGTCGCCCGCGCCGAGGCGGGCGCCCGAGTCGTGGTGCTCGCCTCCGGCGACCCTGGTATCTACGCGCTCGCGACCCTCGTCCACGAGGTGGCCGATGGTCGCGTGCCGGTGTCCGTCGTGCCCGGTGTCACCGCATCCCTCGCGACCGCGGCCCGCGCCGGCGCGATCCTCGCCCATGATCACGCCGTCATCTCGCTCTCCGACCTCCTCACGCCGTGGGAGACCATCCAGCAGCGGCTCGAAGCGGCCGCTCGCGCCGATCTCACCGTGGTGCTCTACAACCCCCGTTCGGGACGACGCGGGTGGCAGCTCGAGAAGGCGCTCGCGATCCTCGCGGCACATCGACCCCCGACGACGCCCGTCCTCGTCGGCCGCAACGTCGAACGCGTCGACGAACACCTCGAACTCGGCACGCTCGACGACCTCGACGTCACGACCGTCGACATGACGAGCATCGTCATCGTGGGCCAGTCGGCGACCCGAGTCCTCGGAGGACTCGCGGTGACACCCCGTGGCTACCAGCCTGCGCGATGAGCGTGGCGATCGCACTGGGTACCTGCGTCGGGTGCGGCGTGTGCATCCCGACCTGCCACACCCACGCCCTTCGACCTGCTCCGGGGCGCCCGGAGCTCGTCGCCTCACGTTGCGACGACTGCGGCGCCTGCATCGAAGTCTGCCCCACCGACGCGATCGTGGGGAGCTGGGAGCGACGATGACGACCGACGCCGGAGCACGCATCACTCGCGAGAGCTTCGAGCGCATCTGCGCCGAGGTCGATCTCGCGCGTTTCGGTCCCGGCGCGCGCCGCGTCGCCGCGCGCATCGTCCACGCCACGGCCGACCCCTCGCTCGTTGACGACCTCGTACTCGACGAGGCGGTCGTCACCGAGGCGGTCCGTCTCCTTCGCACCGGCGCGCCGATCCTCGTCGACGCGCGCATGGTTGCCGCAGGGGCTCCGCGGCTCCCGACCATCGTGACGCTCGATGCGGTCGAGCAAGGTGACGCCGTCGAGACCCGCTCGGCGCGAGCGATGCGCGCGTCGCTCTCCGCTCTCGCGAACCCGGCCGTGGTGGCGATCGGCAACGCCCCGACCGCTCTCTCGGCGCTCCTCGAGCACCCCGTCAACGTCGGCGTCGTCCTCGGCTTCTGCGTCGGCTACGTGGGCGCGGCGGAAGCCAAGGAACGCCTCCTCGCGAGCGGCCTCGCGTGCCTCACCCTCCGTGGCCGTCGCGGAGGCAGTCCCGTCGCCGCCGCGGCACTCAATGCGCTCGCCGAACTCGCTACGGAGGAGACATGACACATCGCGCCCCAACCGATCTCGTCGTCCTCGTCGGCCACGGCACGCGTCTCGAGCACGGTCAGGCTGAGTTCCGCGCCTTCGTCGAGCTTGCCGCTCGGCGCCTCCCGACCCGCGTCGAGGCAGGCTTCATCGAGTTCGCCGACCCAACCCTCGCCGACGCTGCCGACGCTGCCGCTCGTTCTGGCGCGCGACGCATCACCGTCGCGCCCGTGGTGCTCGTCGGTGCGGGTCACTTGAAGGACGACGCGGCATCGGTCGCGGCGCGCATCCGAGCACTCGCCCCCGACGCCGACGTGCGCCTTGCCCCCCAGCTCGGTGCCTCGAACGAGCTCCTCGAGCTCGCCGTACGCCGAGCTCGTGCGGTCTCGCCGATGCCGCCCGAGGCCGTTCTCGTCGTGGGACGGGGATCGACCGACCCGAGCGCCAACGCCGAGCTCGCCGCGATCGCGCGCCTCGTCGGCGAACGTCTCGGCGTCGACCTCGTCGAAGAGGCCTTCGTCTCGCTGGCCCAACCCAGCGTCGGTGAGGGTGTGGAACGCCTCTGGCGCCTCGGGGCCCGGAGCGTCCTCCTCGTGCCGTGGTGGCTGTTCGCCGGCGTCCTCCTCGAGCGGGCCGAACAAGAGGCGACGGAGCGCGCAAGCGCGCTCGGGCTCGACCTCCAGGTCGCAGAGCGCTTCGGCCCCGATCCCGCCGTCCTCGACGCCGTCTGGTACGGCATCGAGGACGCCTGGCGCCAGGTTCGATCGAGCTGCGACACCTGTCGATGGCGCCCCCCGTTCTCACCACCACCTCCCATCGCAGACCACGGGGATCTGCGCCGCATCGAGATCGGCATCGACACCCCCGACCCGGGGCGCGCGGCCGCGTTCTGGGCACGCCTCCTGGGCTATCGCATCGGCGATCTCGACAGCACCGGCACCTATCTCGACCTCGTGGCGCCCGATGGGTCCCTGCCGCCGGTGTTCCTCCAGCGCATCGAGACGGCGGACCCTCGCGCCAACCGCGTCCACCTCGACCTCTACGGCGCGAGCCGCGAGACGCTCCGCGAGCGGGCCCTCGCCCTTGGCGCAGAGGAGCGCTCCGACCGACGCGAGGGTGTCGACGGGGGCGCCTGGTGCGTCCTCGCCGACCCCGACGGCGTACAGTTCTGCGTGATGCAGGACGAACCAGAGGCCGACTGAGCTGACAGGGCGCGGAGCCCTTCGCTACCATCCGAAGTGGCGAAGGGGGGTGTCGCCATGATGATGGACGTTGCGTTGACGACGTGGCTCCTGTTCGAGCACGCCGAAGGGGCCTATGCCGACACCGAGATCGTCACCCAGCGCTCGCCCACCGAGCAGCACCGCTCTCGCTTCGGCGACTTCGCCGACCGCGCCCGGCGCCTCATCACCGTCCTCGACGACCTGGCTCCGCCGGAGGCCATCGTGGGGACGCTCGCGTGGAACAGCGCCGAGCACCTCGAGGCCTACTTCGGCATCACGCTCTCGGGGAGGACGCTCCACACGCTCAATCCGCGTCTTGGCGACGACGATCTCGCCTGGATCATCGACGACGCCGGCGACGAGGTCATCATCGCAAGCGGCGATCTGGTTGCGACCGTGGCGCGCATCGCACCGCGCCTTCGACAGATCCCACGGATCATCGCCATCGGTCCCGTCGACCCCGGGGCCGCGAACGCCCTTGGCGAGGTGCTCGACTACGACGCGCTCGTCACGAGCGCCGATCCCGCCCCCGGCACGCGCACCCTCGACGAGCGCCAGCGCGCCGGCATCTGCTACACCTCCGGCACCACCGGACGGCCGAAGGGCGTGGCCTCGACTCATCGTTCCCTCGTGCTCCACACCGCGCTCGCGGTGAACGCCGGCAACGGGCCGGCCCTCTCGCGCAGCGAGTGCGTCATGCCGGTCGTGCCGATGTTCCACGTCTACGCCTGGGGACTGCCCTTCGGCGCGGTGGCGGCAGGCGCGAAGCTCGTCTTCCCGCCACCGACCCTCAACCCCGCGGTCCTCATCGAGCTGATCCGCGCCGAGCGCGTCACGAAGGCGGGCGGCGTCCCGACCGTCTGGATTGCGGTGGCAGAGGCGCTCGAGGCGAACGGCGGCGACCTCGGAGCACTACGCGAACTCCTCTGTGGCGGGTCGGCGCCGCCACCCTCGTTGATCACGACCTTCGCCGAGCGTTACGGGATCCGCATGCTCCAGGCCTGGGGCATGACCGAGACCTCCCCGATCGCCACCACCTCGCGACTCCCGCACGCCATGGGTGAGCTCCCCTTGGCCGACCAGCTCGACCACATCGCCAGCGCAGGGGCTCCCGTCGCTGGCATCACCCTCGCCGTCGTCGACGAGACCGGCAGCGAGGTTCCGCACGACGGCGCGCACATGGGCGACATCTACGTGCGGGGACCATGGGTGCTCGATGGCTACCTCCACGGGGCGGGCCCAGAGTCGTTCACGGCACGGCCAGGGTGGTTCCGCACCGGCGACGTCGGCACCATCGACCCCGGCGGCCGGCTCCGCATCGTCGATCGGACCAAGGATCTCATCAAGTCGGGCGGTGAATGGATCAGCTCGGTGCTGCTCGAGTCGACCCTGATGGGACATCCCGACGTCGTCGAGGCTGCGGTCGTCGCGATCGCCGATGCGCGATGGGGCGAGAGGCCCGCCGCAGCGGTCGTGCTCGCACCCGGCACCTCGCTCTCGCTCGCCGCCGCACGGGCGTGGCTCGAGACCCATGGCGTCCCGCGTTGGCAGCTGCCCGATCACCTCGTCGTCGTCGACGAGATCCCTCGCACGAGCGTCGGCAAGTTCGACAAGAAGGTGCTCCGGGCGCAACTCGCATCGCTGGCCGACGAGCGTCCCAGCTCGTCATTGCCCGCGTCAGCCCCTCCCGACTAGCGTGGGCGCGTGCCGCTCGCCCCTCTGCCAGACCAGGGTCGTCGCTACGACGACCACCGCCGCGTGCTGCTGTCTGACACGACGCCGGACGGACGTCTTCGGCTCGACGCGATCGCCCGCTTCCTCCACGACATCGCGACCCTCGACAACACCGATGCCCCGCTGGTGGACAAGGGTCTATGGGTCATCCGCTCGATCGACATCGAGATCTTCTCCTGGCCTCGCTATCTCGACGCCGTCGACCTCGCCACGGCGGTCTCCGGGACCGGGCGCGCGTGGGCAGAGCGTCGTACCGACCTGTTGGTTCGCGGCGAACTCCTCGTCAGCGCCGCCGCCGTCTGGGTGAACACCCGCCCCGACACTGGGGCACCTGCGTCACTCCCCGATGGCTTCGACGAGGTCTATGGCGAGGCCGCCGCTGGTCGTCGCGTCCGCCCGAGCCTCGTCATCACGACACCAGACACCGAGCCCGAGGCGACCTGGCATCTCGACCTACGCCGCAGCGATCTCGACATCGTCGACCACGTCAACAACGCCATTCATCTCGCCCTCGTCGAAGAGGCACTGTGGCGCGCCGGCCTCTCGGCGGCGCTCACGGGACCGACCCATGTCCGCATCGAGTTCCCGCGCTCACTGCCAGGAGGCTCGGCGGCCACGGTCTCGCTGTGGGGAACCGATCCGCTCACCGTCGTGGTCGGTGACGATGAGGGCCCGAGCTCGGTCACGGCGATCGAGCGGCTCGAGCAGCCCTCTCCCTGAACGTCGACCGCCTAGCGCTGCTCGAGAATGCGCAACGGTGCGTGCTCCGCGATGGCGCCCGCCCGTACGAGCTCTGTGGCTCGAGCGATGTCCGGGGCGAGGTAGTGATCGAGGTCGTAGTGTGGCACGTACTCGCGCACGAGCGCGATCACCTGTTCGAGCCGATCCGAACTGCGCAAGGGTCGACGGAGCTCGACGCCTTGGACCGCAGCGAGCAGCGTGATCGCAACCACCGTCTGCGTGTTGGCGACGACCTCGTGGAGCTTGCGCGCCGCGAAGGTGGCCATCGACACGTGGTCTTCCTGGTTAGCCGACGTCGGCAAGGAATCGACCGACGCCGGGTGTGCGAGCGTCTTGTTCTCGCTCGCGAGCGCCGCGGCGGTCACCTGCGCGATCATGAAGCCCGAGTTCACACCGCCCTCGCGCACGAGAAACGGAGGTAGGCCCGACAGCGAGTGGTCGATGAGCAGCGCGAGCTGACGCTCGGCGAGGCCGCCGATCTCCGCAGCGCCGATCGCGAGCACATCGGCGGCAAAGGCGACCGGCTCGGCGTGGAAGTTGCCGCCCGAGAGCACCTCTCCGGTCTCGACGAAGACCAACGGATTGTCCGTGACGCCGTTGGCCTCTCGCTCGAGCACGGCGGCCTGCATCCGCACGAGATCGAGCACCGCGCCGAGGACCTGGGGCTGACAACGCAGGGAGTAGGGGTCCTGCACTTTGCCACAGTCCTGATGACTCTGGACGATGCCTGACCCCGCGAGCAGCGTCGTCAGCGCGGCGGCCACGTCTGCTTGGGTCGGATGGCCACGGAGCGCGTGGATGCGAGCGTCGAACGGCACCATGGAGCCAGCGGCCGCATCGACGGCGAGCGCACCCGCCACGACGGCAGCGGCGAGCGTACGCTCGAGGGCGAACAGTCCCGCGAGCGCGATCGCCGTCGAGACTTGGGTGCCGTTGATGAGCGCGAGACCCTCCTTGGGAGCGAACGACAGCGGAGCAAGCCCCGCCTCGGCGAGCGCATCGATGGCTGGGACGCGCGCACCCGCGACGAGCGCATCACCGACACCCATGAGCAGCGCGCCGACGTGCGCCAGTGGCGCGAGGTCACCGGAGGCCCCGACCGATCCCTTCTCAGGGATGATCGGCAACACGTCGTGCTCGAGGAGCGCGAGGAGAGCCTCGACGAGCTCGCGGCGAACCCCCGAAGCACCACGTGCGAGGCTTGCGACCTTCAGCGCGAGGACGAGTCGCACGGTCGGCGGGTCGAGCGGATCGCCGACGCCCACCGCGTGCGACAAGATGAGATTGCGCTGGAGGAGCTCGAGTTGGTCGCGCGGGATCTTCGTCGATGCCAAGCGACCGAACCCCGTATTGATGCCGTAGGCCGGGTCGTCACGATCGGCGAGTTCGGCCACGGTACGCGCGGCGCGATCGATCACCTCCCAGGCACTCGCGTCGAGTTCGAACGAGGTTTCCCCCGCCCACAACGACCGCAGCTCGGCAAGGGTCAGCTCACCCGGAATGCAGCGCATGCATACTCCTCCTGATCTGGCTGGCGATGCTACAACCTGGACGCCACGTCGCCACATCGGATCGGTAGCATGCTGAGTGCCGCCCCCGTAGCTCAGTGGAGAGAGCAGCTGCCTTCTAAGCAGTCGGTCGCAGGTTCGAATCCTGCCGGGGGCGCCCGGAACGCGTCCCGTGCACCCGTGCCCCCTTGTGACCACATGTCGCTCTGCGACACACACCCCCCACCCGAGCTCCATCGTGCCACCACAGCGACCCTCGGAGGCGTGCGTCCGCGGCCTCGCGCCGTCGGCTTCGCTCACCGGCCGTCGCGATGAGTTCGCCGACGGAACGACTCGAGCGCCGGGTGCGCCCGTCGACAGAGCCGAGGACATCGCGCCCCTGATCCTGACGAGTGGCCGAGCGTGGAGCACGCTCCACGCTCCGTGACGCGTTCCCCCTGCCGAGCTAGAGTCTCGTCATGTCGATCACGACGTCGAGTCGTCCTCGCCGGAGCCTCCAGGTGGCGAGGCTCACACGGTCGCACCTGCAGCGCGAGCCTCGCGCCTCGGCTCGCGCCACCGAGGTGATCAGGTTCGCATCGGTTCGAGCGCACCGGGCCCGGAGCATCCTCGGCATCCTCGGCGCGTTGGCCGTCGGGGCCGCGCTCGGGGCGTGCGGCTCGACGTCGCCCGCGGCCCCCGAACAACCGAACCCGGCCGCGTTTTCCTCGGTCGACTGGCAACGGCTCAACCTTCCGCTCCCGGTCCCGAACCCTCCGTTCATGCACGTCGACGAGCGCCTGTCGCGGCAACGACCGGTGTATCTCGTGGAGGGGGGCCAGACGGTCGCCGTGCTCGCCTACGAAGCCACCAACTTCGCGAGCATCACGCCCGCTTCCATTCTGCTCTTTCGAGCCACGCGCGACCACCAGGCATCGCTCGTCGAGGCTCTCTACACCGCGTACCCTGCGCTCCTGCCGCACCACGTCACGGCAGTCGTGACGCCAACGCTTCTCGCCCCGCATCCTGACCAGCCGCTCGCGCTGCCACCCGTCCCCGTGAGCGCTGCCTGGATTGCCCACAACGGCTCCAGGCTCACCCTCTGCCTCATGGGCAGCTATGGCCCGGCCCCCTCCAACGCGGCCGAACACGTCGCCTACTACGTCGTGAGCCTTCGCTGGCGGGGCTCGGGTTTCGCACTCGTGCACCAGAGCATCGAGGCCGTGACGCTCCTCCAGCACCACCACGGACCTCCTACGATCGCTCCGCCCGCTGGGTGCTCGCACGCCAGCGCGTGAGCCTCCAAGGATGTGAGCCCCCACCACACGCGCACGGGGGACCGACACCGTGAGGCCCCCGAGGCCCTGCCCGCGCCGCATGGCAGTCCGCCAACCGCACCGGAGGACCGACGAGCCCGAGCACACAGAGCCCCGTCAACGGTGTCGGACAGCCTCGCCATCGAGGTCGCCTACGCTGCGTCGAGAGCGATCGACGCGTCATCGTGCATCGCCCGAGGTCGATCGACGCTGAGAACCCGACGCGAAGGGGAGCGACATGCGCTGGCGAAGCTGGATTGCGTGGGACATCGTCGCGACACTGATCTTCGTCGTGATCGGACGCCACGCGCACGGCCACAGCGAGCAGCTGATCGGCGTCTGGCGCACGTGGTGGCCGTTCCTCGTCGGGACGCTCGTCGGATTCCTGCTCGTACGTCGACGTACAGGCCAGGTCTGGCCAGGAGGGATCGTCGTCTGGGCCAGCACCGTAACGCTCGGTATGGTGTTGCGTCTTCTCAGCCATCAAGGCGTGGTGTGGCTCTTCGTCGCCGTGGCCGGCTCGTTCCTCGGCCTCTTCCTGGTCGGTCCGCGACTCGCCTGGGCGCTGTGGCGACGCATCCAACCTCGGCAACTGCACACTGCCAGATAACTACTCACCGCAAGATAGTCGTTGCGCATGCAACCGTAATGACCGCTACACTATCAGAATCATGGCTCAGTCCTCTCGTCGTCCCGTCGCTCTCCTCGGCGCCACGGCGTCCTTCCGCGGGACGCAGAACATGGCCCTTACCACCATCGCGCTCTTGCTCCGCGATCAGCTCCACGCCGGCGCGACGGCGATCGGCGTCGTCGGTGCCATCGCCGGAGCAGCCACCGTCGTCGTCAACCTCGGGTTCTCGTCGCGCCTGCACCCATCGCGCCTGCGCGACGCGGTTCTCGCGGCAGCCCTGATCCTGCTCGCGGGGCTCGTGGTCCTCGCGCTCAGCCCCAACCTCGCCGTGGCGAGCCTCGGAGCGGCCCTCGTCGGCATCGCGGGCGGGCTCGGGATGCCGAGCCTGACCGGACTGAGCCAACTCGTCTCGGCCGGGGCACCCGACCGAGAACGTCAGCTTGCCATCTTCACGCTCGTACTCTCGGCCTCGCTCGCCGTCGCCCCGCTCATCGAGTCAGGCATCCTGGTCGTCGCGCACCAGGACGTTCGTGCGCCCCTCCTCGTCTTCGGCGTCTTCCCGCTGGTCGTGGTCGGCGCCATGGCGACCATCCACCTCTCCCGACCATCCGCCAACGACCACGCCTCCGAGCGCGCCGCCATCGCCGACGTGCACCCGTTTCGCCATCGAGCGGCCCGCCAGGCACTGATCGCTCAGCTCATGTACGCCTTGCCCTTTGCCGCGGTGACCGCCTTTGGCGCGGCCATTGCGCGCTCGCTCCCTCACGTCAGCGCCGCAGAAGCACAGTACGCCTTCACCGCCTTCTTCGTCACGTCGTTCGCATCACGCGGCGTCGTCGCCGCGCGCAGCCCGATCGCGCACAAGCAGCGCATGCTCGTCGTCTCCGGATTGCTCACCGTGGCCGGACTCGCGATCGCGGTCGTCGCTCCGTCGTTCGCCGTCTTTGCGATCGCGATGGCGGTCCTTGGCATCCCGCACGGGGCGATCTTCCCGATCGTGCTCTCCATGCTCGCCGACACCCTCGAACCCATTGCGCTACCGAAGGCGAACTCCTATCTGATCGGGTTCTCCAACATCGTCGGGGTCGGCGCACCGGCCGCGCTCGGGGCGATCGCGAGTGCCGCAGGGTACCGAGGGATGGAGGTCGTCGTGCTCGTCCCTACCGTCGCCTTGCTTGGCGTGCTCGTCGTGTTCGTACGCCGGGGCCGCACCACGCTGGTCGCCAACGCGTAGCTCGAGAGCGGCGCCCCGCGCCACCCGGCGCGGCGTGGTCGCACAACGGATGGGGATCTGAGCTGAGCAGAACTCAGCGGATCAGGAGTTCAGCGACGCGAAACGCCAAGTCGAGTGATTGGCGCGCGTTCAACCGAGGATCGCAGATGGTGTCGTAGGCACGACACAGTTCCGACTCGAGCACCGCCTCCGAGCCGCCAAGACACTCCGTCACGTCCTCTCCGGTGAGCTCGAGGTGGATCCCACCTGCGTGGGTACCAAGCCGTCGATGGACCTCGAAGAAACCGGCGATCTCGTCCATCACGTCCTCGAAGCGGCGCGTCTTGTAGCCTGACTGGGAGACGAAGGTGTTGCCGTGCATCGGATCGCACAGCCACACCACCGGATAGCCCGCCTCACGTACGGCCTCGACGAGACCTCCGAGGCGATCACGCACGGCGTCGTGACCCATGCGTGAGATGAGCACCAGCCGACCCGGCGTCCGATCAGGATCGAGGATCCGGCAGGCCTCGACGAGGGTGTCGGGCTCCATCGTGGGGCCGACCTTCAGTCCGACCGGATTGGCGATCCCCGATGCAAAACGCAGGTGTGCGCCGTCGAGCTGGCGCGTGCGCTCGCCCACCCAGACCATGTGGGCCGAGAGGTCGTAGTAGCGCTGCGAGGCAGGATCGCGCCGGGTGAGCGCCGCCTCGTAGGGCAGTAAGAGCGCCTCGTGCGAGGTCCACACGTTCACTTGGTGCAGAACGGCCTCGCGCTCGAGATCGATCCCGCAGCCTGCCATGAAGCGAAGTGCCCGATCGACCCCATCGGCGATCGCCTGGTAGCGCTGCCCTTCCGGCGACGAGGCGACGAAGTCGAGGTTCCACCGATGCGCCCCGGAGAGATCCGCGAAGCCCCCCTCGGTGAGGGCTCGCAACACGCTCACCGTCGCTCGGGACTGATCGTAGGCCCAGAGTAGGCGTTCGGGGTTGGGACGACGCGCGTCCAGTGTCGGGGCGTCATCATGGACGATGTGCCCGCGAAACGACGGCAAGGTCGCCCCGTCGACGACCTCGACGGGCGCCGACCTCGGCTTGGCGAACTGGCCGGCGATACGCCCGATCTTGACCACCGACACGCCCGACGAGTAGGTCAGGACCACGGCCATCTGCAAGATGATCTTCAGCTTGGCGCGCAGCGAACTCGCGGAGTGATCGTGGAAGCTCTCCGCGCAGTCACCGGCTTGGAGCACGAAGGCACGTCCACGGGCCGCACGCGCCAGTGCGGCTCGTAGCCGGTCGACGTCCTTGGCGACCACGAGGGCTGGGCGCTGAGCCAACTCCTTGATGACCGCGTCCAACGCCTCGGGATCGGGCCACTCGGGCTGCTGCGCGGCCACACGCTGCTGCCAGTCCCACGGCTGCCAACCGGCGTCGTCAAGCGCGTTCATGAAGCCTCCTAGCGGTAGTCTAGGTGCTCACCCGACCATGCCCCAGGACTCCCCGCTCTCCAGCCCTCGCGAAGGAATCGTCTCGTGACGCGCCCACACTTCGTCGTCCAACTTGGCGCGAGCACACAGCTCGCCGAGCTCCCCGCGCTCCTTGCATCCATCGAAGCCGCCGGCTACGACGGCGTGTCGTTCCCCGACCACATCGAGGAGCGCACCGCTCCCATCGCCTCGGTGGCGCTCGCCGCCGCAGCGTCACGACGCCTCACGGTTGCGGCGCTCGTCATGAATAACGACCTGCGCCATCCCGCGATCATCGCCGCCGAGTTCGCGACCATCGCCTCGGCGTTCCCGGGTCGCATCGCGCTCGGACTCGGAGCTGGTTGGCAGCGCAGCGACTTCGACCACCTCGGCGCGCGCTTCGACGTCGCCGCCGCTCGCGTCGACCGTCTGGCCGAGGCACTCGCGATCGTCGATCGGCTGCGATCGCACGGCGAGGTCACTTTCCACGGTCGGGCCTATCAGCTCAACGGATTCCGCCTCCCCATGGGGGCGGCGGGCTTCGAACTGGTCGCCGGCGGCGGGGGGCCGCGCGTGCTGACACTGGCGGCACGCTACGCCGACGTCGTCAGCGTCAACCCATCGCTCGCACGACCCGACTCGCGGCGCGCGGTCGCCGATCAGCTCTCGGCCGCCTCCTATCGCCGCAAGCTCGCCAAGGTGCGTGAGGCTGCCGCCCTCGCTGATCGATCGCCACGCATCCAGCTGCGCACCGCGTTCGTGCACCTCGGCAACGACGCCGCATCCGTCGTGCGCGACCTCAGTCGCGCCTACAACGTCGACGTCGCCGACGCGCTCGCCATGCCGGCGGTCCTGATCGGTACCGCGGCCGAGGTTGCCGAGAAGATCCAGGCCGTCTCCGAGACGCTCGGCGTCGACGAATGGGTGGTCCACGAGCCAGAACGCGAGGCTTTCGGCGAAGTCATCGAGCTCCTCGAGCAGAACCACTGATGCGCATCGGGGTCTTCGGGGGCACCTTCGACCCTCTCCACATCGGACACCTCGTTGCCGCTCAGAACGCGCAGTACGCTGCCGCCCTCGACCGCGTTCTCTTCGTGGTGGCCAACGTGCCCTGGCAGAAGGAGGCCGCTCGCGAAGTGACCGACCCTGCGCTGCGGCTCGCGGTGGTGCGCGCGGTCATCGAGACCATCGACGGATTCGAGGCATCGGACCTCGAGATCCGTCGTGGGGGTCGCTCCTACACGGTCGACACGCTCCGCGAGCTGCGGGCTCAGCACCCGAACGACGAGCTCTTCTTGATCGTCGGCTCCGACGCCGCGAACCAGATGAGGACCTGGGAACGAGCCGACGAGCTCCCGCTCCTCTCTCGCATCGTCGTCGTCAATCGCTATGGCTACCCGAGCCCGACCGTGCTCGAGGGCTTTCGCGATCCGATCTTCGCCGAGATGCCCTGGCTCGACATCTCCTCGACCGATCTGCGCGAACGCGTGCGCGATCGTCGCCCCCTCCAGTTCCTGTTGCCCGACGAGGCCATCGCCGCCATCAATCGCTTCGGGCTCTACCACGACGCGCCCCCGCCACACTCGGCGATACAGCCCAAGCCGGGCTAGACTGACTGGTGCGTGGCGTCACCATCTCCTACGACCTCGAGCAGGCCCGAGCACCGCAGGCTCGCGTGCAGCGGTCGCTCCGAGATAGCTCTCGGCGAGCAAGCGTCCGTCCGTCCTCGTCTGCATCGACTGGGTCAGTTCCATCGCCTCGGTCGGTGTCGCCCGCCGCTGCGCGATGCCGTGCTCTCGGCCGAGGACCGCTCGGCAATCACGAGTCTCGAGTGCCGTCGCGCCCAACCGAACGATCACGACGAGGAGGCCCCATCATCGACATCGCCGACAGCACCCTGCGCCCATTCCACGACCCTGGTGTGAGCACCGACCACGATCTTCACCGCCTCCGGCTCTCCGATCAGCGCACGCACGCGCTCGCGATCGCCCGCATGGCCGAGGACAAGCATGCTGATGACGTCGTGGTCTTGGAAGTGGCGGAACTCACCGCGATCGCGACGCACTTCATCCTCGCGACGGCGCGAAATCCCCGCCTCGGCGCCTCGCTCGTCACCGATCTCGTTCGCCAGATCCGTCGCGATCTCGGACTCCACCCACGCGTCGAAGGACGCCCGGGAGACCCCTGGGTCGTCCTCGACTGCATGGACATCGTGATCCACGTCCTCGCACCCGAGGCTCGCCAGTTCTATCAGCTCGAGCGCCTCTGGGCGGACGCACCGACCATCGCGACAGGCGCCGCAAGCGCGCCCCTCGACGCGGACGACGCTTCCGTCGCGCGGGTCGACTAAGCCGAGCGCAGGTATCCGCGCAGGGCGATCACGCTGGGTTGGATCGCGTCGATGAGTTCGTCCGCGAGGCTGTCCTCGTCGCCGCTCTCCTCGAGCGCGTCGAGACCCTCATCGGTACCGAAACTGATGATCGGCACGAGGAGTTCGGCCACCTCGTCGTTCGTCTCGGCGAGCGCATCGAGCGTGTCACGGTAGAACTCGGTCGCGATCAGAAATCCCGCGCACCAATCCGACGGCGAGACGAGCTCTTCGCCGTCGTCCTCGCCCACGAGGTCGAAGACGGGTACGAATCGCTCGCTCACGTCGGTCGAGTCGAGCACCGATCGCATCTCGTCGACGTAGTGCGCCATCAACTCGATGACCCGCGGTGGTGCCTCATCGGCCGCCTCGCCAAGCGCGACCGCGACCCACGCCGCCTGTGGGACCGCCTCGGGGGCGAGCGCGATGCCGGTCGCAAACCCATCGAAGGCAGAGAACGTCATGCGATCCTCGGGCGCGTCCTCGTCGTCGAAGAAGGCGGCGAGCTCCTCTTCTTCCGGACTCGCTGGCTGTTCCTCTTCGGCCATGACGTGCTCCTTCCTCGAGGCCGTTTGGTGCGGCGGGCAAAGCCCTAAGACTAGCCAACTCCACCCGCGCACTCTCTCTTCGCGAGCAGCGCCCACCGGGTACACTGTGGGGGCCAACCCGCCGACCGGGAGCCGACACATGACACCTCAGCCCTCCAACGACGTCGGGCGCTACGAGACGATCGACACCTGCAACTCCACGTGGATCTTCGACACGAGCGAGCATCGGTTCGTGCGCCTGCCCCGCAACCAAGCACACCCCGATGCAGCGGCGATGGTGCCCCCGTCTCGGTGGGAGCCGTATGACTCCGTCGTCGTCGACCCGGTCTCGGGCGCCTTCCTCGTTCGCCTCAATCCATCGGGATCTCGCATCCTACGCTCCATGATTCATCGGGACCCCTGCCCGCGCTGCTCGAGCGAGTCGGCGGCACCGCTCACCATCGAGCTCGAGACCATCCGGGCCAGCTCCGACGACGCCGACCAGTCCAACTAGCGTTCCACCCACGCACCGCGTCGCACAAGGAGGGAACCGTGCGCCTCGCCACTATCCGCACAGCAACGGGAACGCACGCCGCGATGGATTTCGGTACCCATTGGCGGCTGTTACCATTCCCGGACCTCGCGGCGGCGCTCCGCGCCGTCGAGGGAGACCTCGGCGCGTTCGGCGAGCTGCGTGCAGCCGAAGCCGTCGAAGCCGCCGACGCCCGTTTCGCCCCGACCGTGACGACCCCCGGAGCCATCATCTGCCTGGGGCTGAACTACGCCAAGCACATGGACGAGATGGGTCACGACGAGCGTCCCGCCTTCCCGACCTTGTTCGCGAAGTTCCCACGGTCCCTCACGGGCCCCTTCGATCAGATCACGCTCCCGGTCACGTCCCATGAGGTCGACTGGGAGGTCGAGATCGGCGTCGTCATCGGTCGCCGAGCTCGCCACGTCGATGTCGCCCATGCACTCGAGCACGTCGCAGGCTACGTCGTCGTCAACGACGTCTCCATGCGCGACTACCAACATCGCACGAGCCAGTTCCTCCAAGGCAAGATCTTCGAGGCCTCGACGCCCGTCGGGCCATGGATGGTGACCCGCGACGAGGTCGATGACGTCCGTGACGTGGCTCTCACCACGCGCGTCAACGGGACCACGATGCAAGATGGCCGATCACGAGACATGCTCTTCGACGTCCCGACCACCATCGCCTACCTCTCCGAGATCATGACCCTGGAGCCAGGAGATCTCATCGCCATGGGCACACCCGATGGTGTCGGTGCCGGTCGAAGGCCGCCCGTCTTCCTCCGGCCCGGTGACGTGGTGGAGAGCTCCGTCGAGGGGATCGGCACGATGCGCAACGAGTTCGTCGCGCCAGACGCCGGCCACACCGAGCACCACTCGTAGGGAACCACCTCGATGGCGCGAAGCGGCCGACCTCGTGGGCGCGCCACGCGCTCGGCTCAACGTTTCGAGCCGGCGTGCCGATATCCCCTCTGCTACACGACGCACGCACGGAGGATCGCACCGCTCATGTCGCACCGGTTGCTACGACGCTCGCTCGGAACACTTGCCGCGACGAGCCTCTTGGCCGTCACCGCCGCCGGACTCGCGACCGACCGCCCCCTCACGGCGCAAGCCCCGCACACGGCGGCCACCCTGGCCTCGTCGACCACGCCAGCCGATGGCTATGTTCTCGTCGGGGCGGATGGCTCCTCGTACCCGTTCGCGACACAGACCTTCGGCTCGGTCTACAACCTCGGGCTGACGGGTCTCTACGGGTCTCGCCCGCTCGCTGCTCCTGTCGTCGGGGCAGCCGCCGTGCCAGGCGGTGGCGGCTATTGGCTGGTCGGCGCGGACGGTGGGGTGTTCAGTTTCGGAGATGCCGGCTTCTACGGCAACACCTACACCTTGGGACTCACGGGCCTCGGTGGGTCACGTCCGCTCGCAGCTCCCATCGTCGGGATGGCCGCAACCCCCGACGGCAAGGGCTATTGGCTGGTGGCGGCCGACGGCGGGGTGTTCAGCTTCGGAGATGCTGGCTTCTACGGCAACACCTACACCTTGGGGCTCACGGGCCTCGGTGGGTCTCGTCCGCTCGCAGCCCCCATCGTCGGGATCGTGCCCACCCCCGACGGCAAGGGCTATTGGCTGGTGGCCAAGGACGGGGGCGTCTTCAGCTTCGGAGACGCCGGCTTCTACGGCAACACCTACACCTTGGGGCTCACCGGTCTCGGTGGGTCACGTCCGCTCGCAGCCCCGGTCGTCGGGATGGCCACAACCCCCGACGGCAAGGGCTATTGGCTGGTGGCGGCCGACGGCGGGGTGTTCAGCTTCGGAGATGCTGGCTTCTACGGCAACACCTACACCTTGGGGCTCACCGGTCTCGGTGGGTCTCGTCCGCTCGCAGCTCCCGTCGTCGGGATCGACCCGAGCCCTACCGGTGCCGGCTACACCTTGGTCGCAGCCGACGGCGGGGTGTTCACCTTCGGGGACGCGAGCTTCGACGGCACCACCTACTCGATGGGCTACACGGGACTTGCGGGGTCGCACCCGCTCCCTGGCGCCATCGTCGGGGCGATCGAACTGCCCGCCATGAGCGGGGTCGACCTCAGCAACTTCAACTGCTCGAACCTCCCCTACCTTCCTGTCGGTGACCCACTGCTGCTCGTCGAGTCGAACGGCTGGCCCTTCTCGTACGACTGGACGAGCAACTCCGGCTGCGCCCCGGACGCGTTCCAACAGGCGGTCGGCCTGGGGGGCTCCAGCACCCAGCTCTACGTCTTTGCCGGCGCGAGCAACACCATCCCCCAGGGCACCAACATGGCGCCGCTCGCGATCCCGCCCGCCGGCACCGCAAGCTGGTCGACGTGGAACGGCACCTCCTTCAACCCGGTGCCCCAGGCAGCACTCTCGACGCCGGCCGGTCAGCTCTACACGAGCGCCACGTCGGCGAGCGGGCCCGGTGCCTACTTCTCCTACGGCTACGACGAAGCCGAGTACGCCTACGCGACCTCCTTCGTCGATCTCGGCTCCACTTCGAGCACGCTGCGCAACGCGTGGTGGCTGGACGTCGAGCTCAGCGGATCGTGGACGAGCTCGACGACCGCCAACCGCGACGCGGTCTACGGGGCCCTCGCGTTCCTCGAATCGGTCGGCGTGAGCGCAGGCGTCTACTCGACCAACTACCAGTGGGGTGACATCACCGGCGGCGCGACCCTGCCTGCCGGCACGCCCCTCTGGGTTCCCGATCCCGGGGCGGACCCAGCCAGCGTCTGCGCGGGCACCGCCGGGACCGAGTATGCCCCCTTCGGCGGCGGCACCATTCGCTACGTCCAGTACGGAGCCACGACGGCCTTCTCTGCCAACGGCAACGGCACCGCGGTCGACCTCGACACGGCATGCCCCTGACGCGGGAGCCCTCGTGCGACCTTGACGCGTTTGTGACGCCGTCGCGTTCGTGACATCGTCGCGTTCGTGACATCGTCGCCGCCGGGCGCCTCGCCGGCCAGAGCCTACAGCACCTCCTCGACGAAGCGCTCCAGCTGCGCGAGCGTCCGACACTCGACGACCGACGTGCACGATGGGGCGTAGGCGCCCATGACCGAGTCCCCGCTGTCCCAGTAGCGTGCCGGCTCCGGGTTCAGCCAGTGGGTGGCGCGCGCTCGTCGCGCCAGCCGATCGAGCACCTCGGCTCGCGGCTCGTGGTAGTTCGCGCGGGCATCGCCGAGGACGATCAGCGTGGTCCTCGGACTGACGGCGTCGACGAAGCGCTCTTCGAACTGGGCAAACACGGCGCCATAGTCCGAGTGACCCTGCTTGCCGACCACCGCGGCGCGCTCTGCCACCGCTCGAAGCGCAGCGTCGAGGTCCCACGACCCCCCGACGAGGGGGGTGACCTCGTCGACGGCGTCGATGAAGGCGAAGGCTCGAAGTCGACGCAGCTCCCCTGCGAGCGCCCAGAGCAGCTGGAGCGTGAAGCGGGCGAACGACGCCACCGAACCGGAGATGTCGGTGAGGACAACCACGTCGGGCCGATGCGGTCGCCGCGGCCGGAACACGGGCTCGAGGGGCACCCCACCGGTCGAGAGCGACCGACGGATCGTGCGACGCAGCTCCAGTGGACCGCCCCGGCGTGTCCTACGCCGCTCGAGCCGTGCGACCAGTTTGGCAGCCAGTGGACGCACGGCCTCGCGAATCGCCGCCAACTCCTCGCGTGATGCGTTCATGATGTCGACGTCGTCGGCGATGCGCAGGCCGAGGCTGTGCGCGAGTTCGTCGGGATCGCGCTCGCGAGCAAGACGCGCGCGTACCGCATCGTCGATGTGGCGCGAGAACGACTGGAGACGACGCCTCGCCTCGCGTTCTCGCTCGCGCCAGTCGAGTTCGGCGTCGTGGGGGCGGGCCAAGCCCGCAAGGAGTTCCTCGCGCACCCGCTCGAGATCGAGCCCGCGCTGGGTCCGATAGGCGTAGTAGGCGCCAGCGACCGCGGCGCCAGAGTGCACCTCGCCGAAACGCTCGACCGCGGCAGCAGCCAGCGCAGCGAGTCGCTCGTCATCGCCATCGCGCAACGCAACCTCCAGCTCGGCGCGCATCGCTGCATCGTCGAGCTCCGCGAGGTCCTGGTCCGTCGGGTTCGCCATCGGGAAATAGATGTCGAACAGCACGTCGAAGATGGGAAGCGCCGAGACGTCCTTGACCATCGTGGCGCGCAACGCAGCCCTGAGCGGCGAGCGCGCCAGATCCTCGAGCGCAGCCACGGCACGCAGCGCATCGACGAGCTCGGCCGGGCTCACCGGTGCGCCCGCCTCCGCGAGTGCGCGCCCGAGGCCGAGGACGCGACCGATCACGCGCTGGCCGCCCCGAGCAGCTCGCGCCGGACTCGCTCGATGTCGTGACGATGCTTGAGGAGCAGCGAGAGCGTCGTCTCCACGGTCTCGCGATCGAGCACATCGGCACCGAGCACGACCAACGCACGAGCCCAGTCGATGGTCTCTGCGATCGATGGTCGCTTCTTCACGTCGAGCTCGCGCACGCTTGCGACGAACCGTGCGATGGCATCGGCGAGACTCGCCTCGATCCCCGGCACCGCCTCGAGGACGATCGCACGCTCGCGCTCGGGATCCGGATAGTCGAGGAAGAGGAACAAGGCTCGCCGCTTGAGCGCCTCGGAGAGGTCACGCACGCCGTTCGAGGTGAGCACGACGAGCGGTCGACTCGTCGCCGCGAGCGTGCCGAGTTCTGGGATCGTGACCTGGAACTCCGCAAGGACCTCGAGCAGGAGCGCCTCGGTCTCGATCTCGAGACGATCGACCTCGTCGATGAGCAGCAGTCGGTCGCTCGTCATCCGCAATGCGCGCAGCAGCGGACGCTCGAGGAGGAACGCCTCGTCGAAGACGGAGCCGAGGTCATCGTCGTGGCTCTGGAGCGCCAGGAGTTGCTTGCGGTAATCCCACTCGTACAGCGCCTTGGACTCGTCGAGACCCTCGTAGCACTGCAGGCGCACCAGGTCGAGCCCCCACGCCCTCGCGACCGCCTTGGCGAGTTCGGTCTTGCCGGTTCCTGCGGGTCCCTCCACGAGCACGGGTTTGCCGAGCACACTGGCGAGGAAGATCGTCGTCGCGATCTCATCGGTCGGGAGGTACCCGACCTCTCGAAGCCGGTCCGCGACCACCTGGGGCGAGCCAAAAGCGACCATGTCCACCCCAGGCTAGCGCCCCCAATCAGGTCCGCACGTGCCCGTCGCCCCAGATGACCAGCTTGACGCTCGTGAGCGCCTCGGTCCCCATCGGCCCGCGCCAGTGCAGCTTCTGGGTCGAGATACCGATCTCCGCACCGAAGCCGAGCTGGCCCCCGTCCACGAAGCGCGTCGAGGCGTTGACGAGGACGGCTGCGGCGTCCACCTCGCCCGTGAAGCGCGTCGCTGCAGCCAGGTCCTCCGTGACGATCGCTTCGGAGTGACCGCTCGAGTAGCGCCGAATGTGGGCGATGGCGTCCTCGAGGGTGTCGACGACCCGCACCGCAAGAATGGGGGCGAGATACTCCGTCTCCCAGTCCGCGGCCGTGGCCGGCAACGCCCGAGGGACGAGCGCTCGCGTCCGCTCGTCGCCCCGCAGTTCGCACGAACCGAGTCGCTCGGCGAGCTGCGGGAGGAACTCGTCGGCAACGGCTGCGTGGACGAGCAGCGTCTCGGCGGCGTTGCACACACCGGGTCGCTGGAGCTTCGCGTTCTCGACGATCGCAGCTGCCTTCGCGAGATCGGCTGCCCGATCGACGTAGACGTGGCAGTTGCCGTCGCCATCGATGATCACGGGCACCCGAGCCTCGTCCCGAACCGCCCGGAGCAACCCCGGACCCCCTCTCGGCACCAGCACATCGATGATGCCCTCGAGGCGCATGAACGCCCGAGCACCCTCTCGCGACGTGTCCTCGACGAGCCCGACGAGCGCCTCCGGGAGCCCTACCGAGGCGACCCCCCTCGCGATCGCGCCCCGGATCACACGGTTCGACGCGAGCGCCTGGGACGATCCGCGGAGCACGATCGCGTTCCCCGACGCGAGTGCGAGCGCGGCGGCGTCCGCGGTGACGTTCGGTCGATTCTCGTAGATGACACCCACGACACCGAGCGGGACGCGAACCCGACGCACGCGCAGGCCGTTCGGCAACGTCCAGCCATCGACGACCCGACCGACGACGTCGGGTTGGGCCGCCACCGCCTCCACCCCCTGGGCCATCTGTTCGATCCGCGCATCGTCGAGGCGCAGTCGGTCCCGCTGGGCACTCGTGAGATCGACCGCGTCGGCCACGTCACGCTCGTTCGCCTCGAGAATCGCAGCCCTGCTCGCGCGCAGCTCCCGCGCGGCCGCGAGCAGTGCCGCCCGGCGCTGCTCACCGGGCGCCGCCGCGAGCTGCGGTTGTGCCGCCCGGGCCGCCACCGCGACCGCTTCGATCGCTCGCGCGTCGACCCGATCGACCTGCGCTTGTTCGACACTTTGGATCATCTGACCGCTCCAACTCCGGCGAAGCCCACTCCTGCGCTGTCCCGGCGCCCTGACCGACACCGGCTCGCGAGCCGCTCGACCCACCGATCGACCCGACCCACTCGTCGGGGACCACCGACGTCGCACGGCGTCGCGACCCGCGCGTCCAGTCTACGGCACACAGGTCACCGACGCGGGTGATCAGGGAACCTGAATCTTGCCTGAATGCAGACTGTGCATAGTATCGACATCGCCTTGGCCCCCGAAACCCCACCACCTATGCTTCCGTCGGTTTGGCGCACCGCAGCCGCAGTGCGGCGCAGCGGCGACCACTCCGTGGGATACAAGGGGGAACACCACATGCGAGTACGTCTTCGTCCGCGTCTTCGCCGAGCGTCGCTCGGGGCGCTCACGTTGGGGACGCTGGCACTCACCGCCGCAGCGTGCGGCTCGAGCTCCTCGTCAAGCAGTTCGAGCAGCTCGAGCGCGCCGGCGGCTCCGTCCCAGATCACCGTCGGAACGACGTACGCCTCGTCCGGCGAGTACGCGACGAGTTCGATCCCCGAACTCGACGGCCTGAAGCTCTGGGTCAGCCTCGAGAACGCGAAGGGTGGCGTCTACGTGGGCGCCTACCACAAGCGCATTCCGGTCAAGCTCATCGCCCTGAACGACCAGTCCAACCCATCGACGGCCGGCGTGCTCACCAACCAGCTGATCACGCAGGACAAGGTCAACATCCTCGTCGCCGACTTCGGGTCCGTGCTCACCGCACCGGCCGTCTCGATCGCCCAGGCGCATCACTACCTGCTCTTCGACCAGTCCGGAACCGGCATCCCGTTCTTCACCCCGGGCAATCCCTACATCGTGCTCTGCGACCTACCGGTGTCGTCGATCTGGCCGGATCCGTTGGCGAACTTCATCATCTCGAAGCACATCAACAACGTGGCCATCGTCTACGGGGGCAATGACTTCGACGGCTCGCAGGCCGAGACGCTCAAGGCCAAGCTGACCGCGGCCCACGTCTCGCTGGCCGCCTACGAAGAGGTCCCGACGTCGACGACGAGCTACTCGACCATCATCTCGAGCCTCGCCGCGAAGAAGCCTGGCGCCGTGCTCGAACTCGGCTACCAGCCGAACGACACCGCGTTCTTGCAGCAACTCGAGAGCTCCGGTGACCACTTCCCCATGGTGTTCACCGTCTTCCCGGGGCAGCTGCTCTCGCTGTTCGAGTCGCAGCTCGGCAAGACCGGTCTCCAGTACACCTACACCTACGGGACCAACTTCTACAACACCTACAACTCCGTGACCGAAGGCCTCACCACCTCGGCGTTCATGGCCAAGCTGCAGAGCACCTACCCGAGCGCGGTGAACACACTGGGCCTGCTCGGCTACAACACCGGTCTGGTGGTCGAAGCCGCGCTCCGGCACGCGACCTCGTTGTCCCAGTTGGCGCTGCGCAACGCGCTGACCTCGGTCTCGGGTAACCTCACGACCGTCGACGGCACGTTCCAGATCAACTCCGAGGGAGCACAGACGGGAGAGTTGCTGCCGCTCGCGCAGCTGTTCCCGGGATCGGGCAACACGGTCGCCCTGAAGCCGGTCACATCGCCTGCACCGAACCCGGTCAGCGCCGTCTACCCCGCACCGTAACGACCACCTCACGCGGATCCGCCACCGGTGCTCGGTGGCGGATCCGCGCATGACTGGCTGGAGGAACCGTACCGCCGTGCTCGCCCTCTTTGCGATCATCGGAGGGGTCCTGCTCGGGCTCTTCTATGCCCTCTTCGCGATGGGCCTCAACATCGTCTTTGGTGTCCAACGCATCATCAACCTCGCCCACGGCGACGTCGTCATGCTCGGTGGCTTCGCGGCCTGGGATCTCTACAGCGCCCTCCACATGAGCCCCGTCCTCGCCGCGGTGATCGTCCTTCCCTTCGGCGTCGCCGTTGGCTACGGTTTCCACCGCCTCGTCGTCCCCAGGCTCGCACGCGCTCGGGACATCGAGACCATGTCGCTCGTCCTCTTCTTCGGCATCTCGCAGGTCATCGAGGCACTCGGGGCGATCGGGTTCGGCCCGAACGAACGGACACTGCCGATCGCGGCGCTCCCCTCGCATCCGATCCGCTTCCTCGGCGAGAGCTACCCCGCCTACCTCTGGATCGTCGGCGCGGTGTCACTGCCGCTGCTCGTACTCTTTCTCCTCTACCTCTATCGCACCCCACTCGGCCTCGAGACTCGAGCCGTGATGGCCGACGCGCGCGAGGCCCTCGCCGTCGGCATCGACACTCGTCGGATCTCCGCGATCACCTTCGGCGTCGGCATCGCGCTGGCGGCCGCCGCCGGGGTTCTCGCCATCGTCGTCTTCTCGGGGGTCGACCCGTCCGAGGGAGCGAGCCTCACGATCACCGCGTTCGCCATCATCGTCTTCGGATCGCTTGGCAACCCGATCGGCACCATCGTCGCCGGCATCGCCTTCGGCGTCTTGTCGCAGCTCGCGCAGGTCTACCTCCCGGAATGGTCGAACCTCGTCCCCTACGTCCTCGTTCTCGGTACGATGCTGCTACGACCCGAAGGTCTCTTCGGAAGGAGGGCCCGCGTTGCCTGAGCCTGCGCTCGCCCAACGCCCCACGACCGAACGGCGCTCACGACGACGCCTGGGGCGCCGAGCCATCGCCGATGGCCTTGGCGTCGTCGTCCCGGTCGTCGGCTTTGCGTTCGGCCTCCACATCTACGGCAACGAACTCCTGCTCGTCTATATGATGGGTTACGTCGCGCTCGCTCAAGGCATCAACGTCATCTACGGTTTCACCGGTTATCTTCCGTTCGGTTACTTCGGCCTCTTCGGAGCCGGCGCCTACGCCTCCGGCCTCGCCATCATCCACCTGCACGTCCCGGCACTTGCGAGTGTGCTCGTCGGCGGCCTCGGTGCCGTCGTCGTCGGCCTCGTGCTCATCCCACTGTTTCGGCTCCGAGGTGCCTACTTCGCGATCGCTACCCTCGCAGCTGCTCTCGCCCTCGCCGACATCGTCGCCAACCCGGCCCTTACCTCCGTGACGAACGGTCCGGACGGCCTCAACCTCGCGAGCGCCTACTCCTCCGGCCAGTTCTACGTCGCGTCCATCGTGCTCGTCGGCCTGTCACTGATCGTGGTGGTCTGGCTGCGCAACTCAAGGTTCGGCCTCACCCTCCAAGCCATCCGCGACGAGCCCTACTCCGCCTCGATGGTCGGCGTCAACGTCCCGATGCGCCGCGCCGTGGCGTGGCTGATCGCCTGCGCGATCGCCGGCATGGCCGGCGCCCTCTACGGCTGGGCGAGTTCCCTGTTCTACCCCACCGCCGTCTTCGACGTCACCACGACCGTGCTGGCCCTCGTCTTCGCACTCTTCGGTGGTGTCGGCACCCTGTGGGGCCCAACGATCGGCGCCGTGGTCCTCTATGCGCTCTATGCGATCATCGGCGTGAGCGACCCACAGGCCTTCCAGCTGATCTATGGGCTCGCCATCGTGGTGCTCGTCCTGTTCGCACCTCGTGGCCTCGCCGGCATCCTCACCGCCGTTCGCGGGCTGCTCGTTCGGCGGCCCAAGGAGCTCCCCGATGCCACTGCTTAGCGTCAGGGGACTCGAACAGCGCTTCGGCGGGCTCGTCGCGCTCGCCGGGATCGACTTCGACCTCGAGCCCGCCCAAGCGCTCGGCCTCGTGGGGCCCAACGGCTCCGGCAAGACGACGTGCATCAACGCGATCTGCGGCCTCAACCGCCCCACGAAGGGCACCGTGACGCTCGACGGTACGCCCATCACCGGGGCACGGCCCCACCAGCTCGCGCGCGCCGGCATCGGGCGGACGTTCCAGATCCCCCGCCCGTTCCGCGGGATGACGGTGCGCGACAACCTCCTCGTTGCCACGAGCACGCGCCACCCACGGGGCGACGTGGACCCCGACGAACTCCTCGAGCGCCTCGGACTTGCGCGGTTCGGAGCGTCCGAAGCCGGCACGCTCAATGCCACGCAGCAGAAGCTGCTCGATCTCGCACGTGCCCTCATGCTGCGCCCACGCGTCCTTTTCATCGACGAGCTCGGCGCTGGACTCTCCCCAGCCGAACTGCACAGCATCGCGGGCCTCTTGAACGAGATCGCGGCCGAGGGAACCTCACTCGTCGTCGTCGAGCACCTGCTCGGCTTCCTCGAGCAGGTCACGCCCACGGTCGTCGTGTTGAACGCGGGCTCCTCCATCTTCGTCGGACCGCTGCGCGACGCGCTGCGCGATCCCGAGGTCGAAAGGGTCTTCCTTGGCACCACCAGCGCTCACGATTGACGGTCTCGGGGCCGCGTGGGGCCCCGTCCAGGTGCTCTGGGACATCACGTTCTCGGTCGAGGACGGCGCCGCCACCCTCGTCCTCGGTGCGAATGGAGCGGGGAAGTCCACCTTGCTCGCCACCCTCGTCGGCCTCCACGAGACGCGCGGCGGGTCGGTCTCGCTGTTCGGCGAGTCGGTCGACCGGGTGCCTGCCCATCGCCGCGCTCGTCTCGGCGTTGCGTTCATGAGCGAGCAGGGCATCTTCCCGAGTCTCTCCATCCGCGAGAACCTCGTCCTCGGTGGCCTCCGCCTTCGCCAGAGGGAGCGAGCAGCGCGCATCGACGAGGTCCTCGCGATGTTCCCCGAGCTCGCCGATCGTCTCGGCGAGCCAGCAGGGAGCCTGTCGGGCGGACAGCGCAAGATGGTCGGGATCGCCAAGTGCCTCATGGCGGCCCCACGCCTGCTCATCATGGACGAGCCCTCGGCTGGGCTTGCTCCTCGGATCGTGAACGAGGTGATCGATCGCCTGCGTGATCTCCATGCCCAGGGCATCACGCTGCTCGTGGCGGAACAGAACGTCTCCTTCCTCGAGCTCGCGACCGACGTGATCGTCCTCGAGGGTGGTCGGGTGCGCTTCAGCGGCCCTCGCGACGCCTTCGAACACGACAACCAACTCCGCGAGGCCTTCTTTGGACTCGAAGGCCTCCAAGAGCTCTAACGTGCGCTCGGCGCTCGCCATCGAACCTGGAGGCACCACGCATCCGCCACACCCACCACGATGTCGGACCCGGTAGCCTGCCGAGACGGGGAGCTGGTGGTGACACTGGTAACGGACCCCACCGAGCAAGGAGAGCGCAACGATGCCAGCGACGGTCGGTGAACTGCACGATCCCAGGCGAGTCGAACCAGGGTTCGACGATGGCGAGCGCGCCATGCTCGAGGGATGGTTGGACTACCACCGCACCACGTTGCTCCTCAAGGTCGAAGGCCTCACCGAGGAGCAGCTCACGACGCGTCCGATCGCGACGTCGCTCCTGTCGCTGCGCGGACTCGTTCGCCACATGGCCGACGTCGAGGCGTGGTGGTTTCGCAAGCAGCTCCTCGGCGAGGACGGCTGGGCACCTCGGTTCTGGGATCCAGAGACCCCGGATGCCGATTTTCTCATCGACGCTCCCGTGGGCTTCGCCGACGACCTCGCCACCTGGCAGAGCGCGATCGATGCGAGCCGGCGCGCCATCGACGGGCGCGAGCTGACGTGGGCACGCCAGCCCGGCGCTCCGACCATCCGCTGGGTCCTCGCGCACATGATCGAGGAGTACGCCCGTCACAACGGCCACGCTGACCTCCTGCGCGAACTCATCGACGGCACGGTCGGTTCCTGAGAGGACGACACCGCCGCGACTTGCGCTGGCCCGCCCGGTCGTCGAGACTATGAAGGCACGATCCGACCACGAGGAGTACTCCATGGCAGGCAAGAAGACCGTGACCTTCGGCGACAAGCAGGTCGACCCGAGTGAGCTCGCGACCAAGGTACGCCAACTCCTCGAGGGCGATGGCTTCACCGTCGAGATGGCCGGGGATGGCACGAAGGGTTTCGTGCTGCAGGCCAAGAAGGGTGGGTTCCTCGCTGAGATCATCGATGCGCAACGGGCCCTCGTCTTCACCGTCACACCGAGCCCCGTCACCGTGACGATCGGCGTCGGCAACTGGCGCAAGGACCTCGTCGTCGCGGGCGTGGAGACGCTGCTCATCTCCGACCTGTTCCTGCCGCTCGATCTCGCCGAGCTCGCGTGGAATCGCGAGATCGAGGACAAGCTCGCTCGCCGCATCGCCGAGCTCGTCTGAGCACGCCACCACGGCTCTCGGCCGTGGTCAAGGCGGCGTCGCTCGCCAAGGCCGCCTCGTCGGCACGGCACCGAACGCTCGCGCACAACCCTCGCGGCAGACTCCGAACCGAGCGAGGACCTGCGGACGAGTCATCCGTCTGCGTGGTGCTCTCTCGGCCCGGGGCCCTCGACGAGGATGGCGAGGTCGTCACGGTGGATGACCTCGTCGCGACAACGACGCACATCCCTCGAATCGACCCGCACCACGCCCTTGGCGAACAGCCGCCCTGATCGGTCGGCGACCTCGACCACGCTGCCGGCGAGGAACTCCCCGCTGACCTCGACGATCCCGACGGCGAGCAGTGACGCGCCGCGCTCGACGAGCGCATCGCGCGCTCCGTCGTCGACCACCACGCGACCCTGAGGCGTCGCCGCGTAGGCGATCCACAACCTCCGTGCAGGCTCACGCCGACGACGGCGTCGCACGAGGGTCGCCACCAGCGGACGTCCGCGCGCGGCGTCCACGATCACCTCGGCACGAGCCGCGCTCGCGATGAGGCAGTCGGCCCCCGAACGGGCCGCGATCTCGGCGGCTTGGACCTTCGAGCTCATGCCGCCGCTTCCGCGCATCGTGCCGGCACCACCGAGCGTCACCACCGAGGCAGCCTCGGGCGTCAGCTCCTCGATGAGGTCGGCGTCGGGATGGGAACGGGGATCCTTGGCGAAGACGCCCGGCTGATCGGTGAGCAACAGCAACCGATCGGCACCCACGAGGTGTGCGACGAGCGCCGCGAGCCGATCGTTGTCGCCGAAGCGGATCTCGTCACTGGCCACCGCGTCGTTCTCGTTCACGACCGGCACCACACCCAGGCGAAACAGCGCCTCGAACGTGGTGCGCGCATGCAGGTAGCTCCGACGATCGGCGAGTGCATCCGAGGTGAGAAGGATCTGTCCTCCCAGCACTCCATGCGCTCCGAGCGCCTCGATGAGTCCAGACGCGAGCACCACCTGACCAAGTGCGCTCGCGGCCTGGAGGACGTCGGGTTCCTGCGGCCTCGTCAGCCCACAGCGAGCCAGTCCGACGGCGACCGCGCCACTGGCGACCCAGACCACCGTGACGCCGCTCCGCTCGAGCTCGGCGATCTGAGCGGCGAGGCTCCCGATGAGCTCGGTGCGGAGCGAGCCCGCCTCGGTCGTCAGCGAGGAGGTGCCCACCTTCACCACCAGGCGCCGGATCACGCCTCGTCCTCGTAGGTGAGCTCGAGGTCCCCGACACGAACGACGTCGCCATCGCGAGCCCCGAGACGGCGCAACGCCCGCAACAGCCCAAGCGCTCCGAGACGCTCGTGCACCACCCGTAAGGCGCCCTCGTCGCTGAGATCGCTCAAGCGCACGGCCCGGATGGCGTCGCGTCCGAGCAACTCGAAAACCCCGGGCGCGACACGACGCGCCTCCGCCTCCACACGCGCCCGAGGCCTGAGCACGGTCACCGCCGGCCCCGCCGCCGCCCGAGCCCGCGCCTCGGCCACGAGTCGCTCGAACACGTCGAGCAGCGGCCCGAGACCCTCCCGCTGGTGAGCGGAGACGACACCTGCCACCGGGAGCCCGACCGCGTCACCAACCCGCTCGGCCACCATGGCTCGGTCGTCGACGAGATCGGCCTTCTGGAGCACCACGACCGTCGGGCGCTCTCTGAGCCATGGGGCATACGCGTGGAGCTCATGCAACGTCGTCGCGGCATCGCGCTCCGGTGCCGCACTCGCCGCGTCGACGACGACGGCGCACACCCGCGCGCGTTCCACGTGTCGGAGGAACGCATGGCCGAGCCCACGACCCTCACTCGCCCCCTCGATGAGACCAGGAACGTCAGCGATGACGAACTCGCGCTCGGGGCCGCGCCGCACGACGCCGAGGGTGGGCTCGAGCGTCGTGAAGGGATAGTCCCCGATCTTCGGTCTGGCGTTGGTGAGCACCCCAACGAGTGAGCTCTTGCCCGCATTCGGAGGCCCAACGAGTGCGACGTCCGCGACGAGCTTCAGCTCGAGATTGACCCACCGATCGTCGCCATGCTCGCCCTGCTCCGCAAACGCCGGCGCACGGCGGCGGTTCGAGAGGAACCGAGCGTTCCCCTGCCCCCCACGCCCACCTCTGGCGATCTCCACGCGGGTCGTGGTGTCGAGGATCTCGGCGAGGACGTTGCCCTCGCCATCACGCACGACCGTCCCGAGCGGGAGCCGCACGACGAGATCTCGGCCGCGACGCCCATGCCGCCGTTGCCCGCGGCCATGCTGGCCATCTTCTGCACGGCGAAACGGCTGATCGCGGAAGGCGATCAGCGAGGCGACGCCTTCGTCGCCCTGGACGAAGACGCTTCCGCCATCACCACCGTCACCGCCATCAGGCCCACCACGATCCACGTGGGCCTCACGGCGAAAGGAGACCGCACCCGCCCCGCCATCGCCCGCTCGAGCATGGAGCTGAGCGCGATCGACGAAGCTCGACACGCTGCTCGGCCGCCTAGCCGAGCGACTCCCCGGCGGGCTCGACGTCGACGACGCGACGACCACGACGAACGCCGAAGCGAACCTGGCCCGCGGCGAGTGCGAACAACGTATCGTCACGCCCTCGACCGACGTTGTGGCCCGGGAAGAATCGTGTCCCGCGCTGACGCACGATGATGGAGCCCGCCTTCACGGTCTCGCCACCGAATGCCTTGACGCCGAGTCGCTGCGCATTCGAGTCGCGACCGTTCTTCGTCGATCCGCCACCCTTGGTCTTCGACATGGCTACGCAGTCCTCTCCACTGCCGCCGCGCGCTCGACGTGGACACTCGTCACGCGCACACGGACGTACCGCTGACGATGGCCGTAACGGCGACGCTCGTTCGCCTTGGCCTTGTAGGTGAACCCTCGAACCTTGGGACCCTTGGCCACCCCGACGATGTCGACCTCGACATAGGCTCCCTCGAGCTGAGCCGGGGCGACGAGAACCTCGTCACCGTCGATGATCGCCAGTGGAGTGAGCCGCGCCGAGGAGCCCTCGAACGACTGGAGGTCGAGGAGGACCTCGTCCCCCTCGCGCACCCGCTCTTGGCGGCCCCCGGTTGAGATGATTGCGTCCATAGCTCGCACGAGCCTAGCGGCTCGCGACCACATCCTCGTCCAGGACGTAGCCTTGGCCATGGCAGGTCGGGCACGTCGACGAGAGCGACTCCACGAGGCCCTCACTGATGCGCTGCCGGGTCATCTGGATGAGACCCAGCGGGCTCATGTCGTAGACGTGGGTTCTCGTCTTGTCGCGAGCAAGGGCTGCTCGGAACGCCCGCATCACGTCGTCACGGTTCTGCGGGTCCACCATGTCCACGACGTCGATCACGATGATCCCGCCGATGTCGCGGAGTCGGAGCTGCCGAGCGATCTCCTCGACCGCCTCGAGATTGTTGCGGTGGATCGTCTCCTCCAGTGACACCGCCCCGACGTTGCGGGCCGTGTTGACGTCGATGACGGTGAGCGCTTCTGCGCGATCGATGACGAGCGATCCGCCGCTCGGCAACCAGACCGTGCGCTCGAGCGCCTTGGCGAGCTGGTGCTGAACGTGGTAACGCTGAAAGATCGGAACGCCCTCTGCCTCGGCGTCGTAGTACTCGACACGGTCGGCGAGCTCGGGCGAGATCGTCTGGACGTAGCGCGCGACGTCCTCGTAGAGCGCTCGGTCATCGATCGCGACCGAGCGGAACTCCTGCGAGAACTCCTCGCGGATGACGCGGACCGCTGCTGGGGGCTCCTGGTAGAGCAGGGCTGGAGCGTGCTCAGTTCGTGCCAGCTCGTCGATGCGCTGCCACATCCCGACGAGCTGCGTGATGTCGCGCTCGAGTTCCGCTCGGGTCGCGCCCTCAGCAGCAGTGCGCAGAATCACGCCGAAACCCTCGGGCACGAGATCCTCGACGAGCCCTCGCAGACGCCGTCGCTCCTGGTCTGGGAGGCGCTTCGAGATGCCCACCGACCGCTGACCCGGCACCAGCACCGCGAAACGCCCCGGGAGTGACACCTCCTGCGTGAGGCGCGCGCCCTTGTGCGCGATCGGGTTCTTCACCGCCTGGCACACGATCACCTGCTTCGGACGCAGCAGCTGCTCGATGCGGGCGCCGTCACCGAGTCCCTCGAGATCCTCGCGCTCGTAGCGCACGTCGCCGCGGTAGAGCACCGCGTTCTTCGCCGTGCCGATGTCGATGAACGCGGCCTCCATGCCGGGTAGCACGTTCACCACCCGTCCGAGATAGATGTTGCCCACCACGCTCGTCTCGGTGTCGCTCGCGCGAGAGACCGCGTGCTGGATCAAGCTGCGACCCTCGAGAATCGCGACGTGCGTGACGTCCCCGTGGACATGCACGGCCATCTGGTAGCGCCCGACCGGTCGGCCACGCCGCTCCCTCGGGAGGCGACTCTGGGCCCTACGGCGCCCCTGACGCTGCGAGGAGGGCTCGGCGAGCGGCGCCTGGATCTCCATCATCACCGGCTCGCTCCGGGCCTCGCTCGGGGTTCCCTGACCCCGCCGACCGCGGCCGCCGCGACGCGAACGCCGACGTCGCGAACCCTCGGCCGATGGGCCACTACCCTCTCCACCCGGGGCCCCCTGAGCCGGGCTCCCAGAGCCGTCGGCTCCGTTCGCGGGAGCGTCGTCGCCGAGGCCATCTGGGCGCCCGCCAGCTGCGCTCGCGGGCCGATCGGCTGGCGAGGTCTCTGCTACGGCCTCCGACGTGGCGTCGAGAGCGCTCGACGCCGCTGAGCCGCGGCGAGCTCCTCGCGACCGACGTCGTCGCCCCTGACCTTGAGCGCTCGAGGTGGCCGGCGCTGAGGCAGCCTTTGGCGCTCGTGGTGGAGGTGGTGGAGGAGGCGGTGGAGCTGCTCCTTCAGGACCCGCACCCCCACGGTCCGTCGGTGTTGGCTGATCGACCATGAAACCCTCTTCTCGGTTGCTGGGTGGCGCGCGAGCGACCGGGCGCATCGAGACCGACGCGCGAACGCCGCCTGGGCCCGCGGACCACCATCGAACTCGTGTCGGGGGCCGTCCATTCGGATGCGGCGATGGCGGCTTCCCAGACGATGTCCCACGGGTCGACACGAGGACACGGGAGCTGAGCACGCTTGCTCACCGCATCACCCTCCGATCGACCCCGCGCCCCACTGGAATCCGAAGCCCCGTGCCCACCGCGAGCGGACTCTCGCAGTCACGCTGGGTAGGCCAAGGGGACGCTCACCGGCAGTTTAGCCCGCCGAGGTCCTGCCGAGCTGCCCGACTGGCGTGATCGATCCCGCAGCGAGGTGGGAGACCTGGTAGTTCGGGGCGCCGACCGGGTGTGCTCGGAGGTACGTGAAGATCTCGCGCGCCACCGGACCCGCACCGAGATCGCCGAACCCTCCATTGGGGATCGCCACCACCACGACGTACTGCGGGTTCTGCATCGGCCCCATGCCGACGTACCACGAGTTCGGCACCTGGCCGGACACGGACGCCGTCCCGGTCTTGCCGGCGATCGTGTAGCTGGCATCGGGCCAACCCTGCCAGACGTAGTAGCCCGTGCCCAGCGGATTGGAGACCTCTTCCTCGTAGCCCTGGATGAGCGTCTGGCGCACCGTCGGCGAGAGCGTCACGTGTCCCGCCACCTTGGGCGCGAAGCGCTGGATCACACGGCCCTGGTCGTTCGTCACCGCGAGGGCGATCTGGGGAACGTAGCGAGTCCCGCCGTTCAGGAACGTCGAGTAGGCGTTGGCGAGCTGGATCGGCGTGATCTCGGTGAGCCCCTGGCCGAACGCCATCTCCAGCTGATCGGCCACGTACCAGGTGTCGTAGGGATAGGCCTGTGGATAGTGCTCGTGGAGGTACTTGCGCAGCTGGGGCGAGTCCACCATGCCCGAGACCTCGCCGGGGAGCGCGATGCCCGTCGGCTTACCCCAGCCATACGCAGCCGCCATGTTCTGGATCGGCGTCTGGCCGAACTGCGCCGCCTGCGTATAGAAGCGGTAGCCGAGTGTGTAGAAGAAGACGTCGTCCGAGGCAGCGAGCGCGGTCGTGATGGTGATGGGGCCGAGCGCCTCACCACCTGAGTTGTGGAGCGAGCAGAACGATCCGGTGCAGTTCGGGATCTGGAACTGGCCCGTGTCGTCGATGACCGTGCTGGGGGTGATCAGCCCGTCCTGGAGCGCCGCCGAAGCGGTCGCGAGCTTGAACGTCGAGCCGGGGGTGAAGGCTGCGGAGATCGCGCGGTTGAGCAGCGGGTCGTTCGCCGACGCGCTGGTCAGCTCCGCGTAGTGCTGCGTCGAGATGCCCCCGACCCACCACTCGGGGTTGTACGTGGGATAGGAAGCCATGGCGAGGATCTGCCCGTTGTTCGGATCCTCCACCACCGCGGCCCCGCCGAGGTTGCCGGTGTAGCGCCCGAAGTAGCTGTTGTAGGAGTTCGACAGCTTGCGGACCTGGGTCGCGAGCACCTGCTCGACATAGCGCTCGAGCGGCAGCGAGATCGACAGCACGAGATTGCCGCCGGGCGTCGGGGCGACCCGCTTGCGTACCCCGACCACCTGACCAAATGCGTTCACGAGCAGCTGCTCCGACCCGGCGCGACCGTGGAGGTACTGGTTGAACGTCTCCTCCACCCCTGCACGACCGACCTGGTCTCCCGCCGCGTACCCGTACTTGGCGAGCTTGGCGAGCTGCGAGGGCGAGATCGGACCCACGTAGCCGAGGATATGGGCCGCCGTGTCGCCCTGTGGGTAGGTGCGCTGCGTCTCGAGCTCCACGACCACGCCTGGAAACTCGGCCGCGTGCTCCTCGATCGACACCGCGGTCGCCTGCGAGACGCCCGTGGCGATCGGAGTGGGCTCGTAGGTCGAGTACTGGGAGTTGGCGAGATCCGCCTTGACCTGCGCGGCGCTCAATCCGAGCACCTTGGCGAGCCGACCAACGACCGCCGGATGCAGGTATGCCTCGTAGGCCGACAGGCCGACCACGTCGACGACCTGGTTGCCGACGAGGACCGTGCCGTTGCGGTCGAGGATCAAGCCCCGGGGGGCAGGAACCGACACGGTCCGCACGGAGTTCTCGACCGCCGCCTGTTGGTAGGTCGGTGCTTCGAGGACCTGCAACGAATAGAGCCGGGCGAGCAGACCGCCGAACAGGGCGAGGGTCGCAAGTCCGAGCACTCGTGCTCGGAACGACGTCCTCGGGCCGGTTGGTGGTGAGCCCGGACGGCTGCGACGTCGACGTCGAGGCATCGCACGCTCCCTGATCAACTCACGGTCGACGGCGTCGACACGAAGGCCAAGCGCACGAGCCCAAGGACCACCGGAGCGATGACCAAGTTGACGCCGCCAACGACCAAGATCTGTTCTACCAGCCTGGTCTGAAGAGGATTCGCAAGCCCCAGCAGGAACTCAGCAACGACGAAGAGGCCCTCCCCGACCAGGCTCGCCAGGCCGACGACGATCCAGCGCACCGCGAGGGGTGCGCCGCCGTCGATGCGCTCCACCTCACCAGCGAGATACCCGACGACGACGTAGATCAACGCTGACAGGCCGAACGGCGTCGACAGGAAGGCGTCGACCGCGATACCACCGACAAAGCCAGCGATGGCGCCCGACTCGCGTCCTCGTACCGCCCCGATCGCGGCCACCATGGCCATGACGAGATCTGGGTGCACCCCGAGGATCGTCGCCTGTCCGAGGCCGGTGTTCTGGATGACGAGCGCGGTTCCGAGCAGCACCAGCACCACGAGCGCACGGAGGTACCTCATGCGCCGCTGCCAGAGGTCGGCACCCAACGCAGCACATCCACGTAGGCGAGCGACGACAGGTTCTGGAGCGGAACAACGCTGATCTGCTCCTGGAGCGCGTTCAACGGGTTCGAGACCGACCGGACGCGCGCCGCCGGGATTCCCGGTGGAAAGAGCCCCCCCTGGAGCCCGGAGGTGACGAGGATCGCCCCTCGCCGCAGCGGCGTGCCTGGCTGGATGAGCGAGACCGACATTGGCGCGCCAAGCCCCCTGCCCGTCATCGCACCGACCTGACCCGACCCGGGGAGCCGCACGCCGACGACCGACGTGGGATCGGTGATCTCGAGGACCGTCGCCGTCGACGACGTCACCGCGACGACACGCCCCACGAGACCACCGCCACCAACCACGGGATTACCGACCGCGACCCCTGCAGCGCTGCCGCGATCGATCACGAAGGACAGCTGCAGATTCGACGGAGTGGTCCCGATGACCTCCGCTGGCTGGACGGGGATGGAGCCCGCCCACGGCAAGTGCAGCAGCCGGGAGAGCTGATCGAGCTGTGCCACAGCAGCTTGGTGCTCCCGGGCTGCGAGTTCGGCTTGGGCGACCTCTGCCTTCAGTGTGCGGATCTCGGCCTCGGCTTGCTGGTAGTCGACCGCGCCGCGCACGCTGGATGCCAACGGCCGAAACGCGCCGTCGACGGCGTTGCGCACCGGGTTCACGAGGTCAGTGACGAGCGAACGGACGGTTCCCAAACGAAACGCGTTCGGCGATCGAAAGCTCACCGTCACCAGGGTCAACCCGACGACGAGCAGGACGAGCAGGGTCGAGCGAGGTCTCGCAAGCAGTCGCGACACGAGCTCGATCAGCGAGACGAGGTGATCAGCACCTGGCGCAGGGCGTCGAACTCCTCGAGGCACTGACCAGAACCGATCGCGACGCACTGGAGCGGGTTCTTCGCCACAACGATCGGCATGCCGGTCTCGTCGTGCAGCCGCCGATCGAGGCCCGCAAGCAGCGCCCCTCCACCGGTCAGGACGATCCCGCGCTCCATGATGTCGGCGGCGAGCTCCGGCGGTGTCGCGTCGAGCGTCGCCTTGACGGCGTCGACGATCTGGCTGGTGGGCTCTTCGATGGCGGCCCGGATCTCCTCGGTGGTGATGGTGATGGTCTTCGGCAAACCGGTGACCAGGTCGCGACCACGAATCTCCGCCCGCAGCTCTTCCTCGAGCGGGTAGGCAGACGCCAGCGTCATCTTGATCTGCTCGGCGGTACGCTCCCCGAGGGCGAGCGAGTGGTGCTTCTTCACGAACGCGATGATGGCCTCGTCCATCTCGTCGCCGCCGACGCGGATCGACTTCGCCGTCACGATGCCACCAAGGGAGATGACCGCGACCTCGGTCGTTCCACCGCCGATGTCGACGACCATGTTGCCGGTGGGCTCGTGCACCGGGAGACCCGCGCCGATCGCGGCGGCCATCGGCTCTTCGATGATGTAGGCAGGCTTACGAGCGCCCGCGTACTCCGCCGCCTCCTGGACCGCACGGCGCTCCACACCGGTGATCCCGCTCGGGACGCAGATCACCATGCGGGGCTTGGAGACCTTCGACGCGCTCACCCGACCGATGAAGTAGCGCAACATCTTCTCGCACACTTCGAAGTCCGCGATGACCCCGTCTTTGAGTGGACGAATGGCCTGGATGTTCGATGGCGTGCGTCCGATCATTCGCTTCGCCTCGAGCCCGACAGCGAGCGGACGCCCGTCGTTGACGTTGATCGCGACGACGGAGGGCTCCGAAATGACGATGCCCTTGCCGCGCACGTACACCAGCGTGTTCGCTGTTCCCAGGTCGACGGCGATATCGCGTCCGAACATCTTTCCTACGCTGGCCATCTGGAACCTCCCCTGTGGTGGCCGATCGCGACCTCAGGCATGTCGGTGGTGAGCTACTACTGATGATCCGGGAAGAAGAGCGCGAGCTCACGAGCGGCTGCGCCCGGCGAGTCCGACCCGTGGATCAGATTTTCGTCGATGAGCATAGCAAGATCCCCGCGGATCGTCCCCGGGGCCGCCACTGCCGGGTCGGTGGCACCCATGAGAGCCCGCACCGCGCCGACCGCATCCCCGGGACCAGTCACCGCCGCGACCACGACGGGGCCGCGCGTCAGGAAGCCGACCAGACCGTCGTAGAACGGCTTCCCCTCGTGCTCGGCGTAGTGACGCCGCACCGTGTCCTTGTCGAGCTGGCGTAGTTCGAGGCGCTCGAACCGCAGGCCCTTTGCCTCGAGACGGGCAAGGATCTCCCCGACGAGTCCTCGTTCGACGGCGTCGGGCTTCAAGATGACAAGCGTGCGCTGCATACGGGACGAGGAGCCTAGTCGACCGCGATGATCCCCGACGGCGCCTCGGCACAGCGCAGCGGCGCGACGATTCGCAGACTCCCGGTCACGAGCGTCCACACGTCGTCCTCCGGCGCCTCGGACAACGCCTCCTCCACGCTCGCCGCGCTCCGCCAGCGCGCCGACGGCCACAGCTCGCGCGCCGCCTCGCCAAGCACCTCCGTCGCCACACCCACGTCGACCCCGATGACCTCGTCGACCTTGAGCGTGCCGAGGCCTTCGAAGACGGCACGCGGATCGCGGCCATGCGTCAGGCCGATGACCAACCGCCATGTGAGGTCGGGCGGGAACGTCTCCGCCACGGTCTCGGCCAGCGCGCGGATCGCGAGGGCATTGTGCGCGAGATCGCTCACCGCACGAACCGGCTGCCGATGGAGCCACGGGACACCGGGCACCACCGCACGACGCGCGACCGCATCGATATGGGCCGCCTCCAGCGAGATCGACAGCAGCTCCTCGAGCGCGACCACCGCGAGGACCATGCTCTGCGCACCCGGTCGCCCGATGAAGGGCAAGAGCAGCTCACGGCCGTCGTCGAGCACGACGGACTGCCCCGCCACGCCGCTGTGGCGCTCCACGATGGCTCGATCGATCCCCAGACGCCGGACCCTCGGAACGGCACCGAGCTGCCTCGCCGCAACCCGTTCCCCGACGGCGCCGAGCTCGCCGAGCACGACCGTCGGGGCACCCGCGGCGATGCCGAGCTCGTGAGCGGCGATGGACTCGAGCGTCGGGCCGAGCTCGGCCCGGTGATCGTCACCGATGGCGGTCACGATCGCGAGCGCCGGCTCGAGGGCTCTGGTGGCGTCCTCGCGGGCGCCGAGTCCGGCCTCGGCCACCAGGACCTCGCAGCCCTCGCGGGCCGCGAGCTGGACCGCGAGGACCGTCTCGACCTCGAACCGCGTCAACGGGACGAGCAGTCCCGCCTCGCTCGCGAGGCGGATCTGCTCGAGCTCCTCGTCGATGGCCGCCGCCTCGACCGGCTCGGTCGCGACGACGAACCGCTCCTCCCATCGACACAGATGCGGCGATCGGAACAGTGCAGCTCGCACGCCAACCGAGGCGAGGAGCGCGGCGAGTAGCGTCGCCGTCGAGCCCTTGCCAGCGGTGCCCGCGACGCTGACCACGACGAGGTCCCGGTCGGGTGCGCCGAGCGCATCGAGGGCGGCCCGCACCACGGCAGGGCCATGAACGGTGACGCTGCGATCGGCCTCGAAGTCGGGGAGCTCACCGAGCCAACGACGCGGGTCCGCCGACCGCGCGAGATCGCTCGTCAAGAGGCCTGGCGGCGCGGCTCGCTCGCCGGATCGATCGGCACCAGCGTGGGAGCCGCGTGCTCGAGCACGACGTCACGATCGATCACACAGCGCTGGACATCGGACCGCGAGGGAAGGTCGAACATCACGTCGAGGAGGACCTCTTCCATGATCGCCTTGAGGCCGCGCGCACCGGTCCCGCGCAAGAGCGCGAGATCCGCGATCGCCTCGAGTGCCGACGGCGTGATCTCCAGCTCGACGCCGTCCATCGCGAGCACCTTCTGATACTGCTTCACGAGCGCGTTCTTCGGCTCGGTGAGGATCGAGATCAGGGCGTCTCGATCGAGGTTCTCGATAGTGCCCACGATCGGGAGTCGTCCGATGAACTCCGGCAACAGCCCGAAGCGCAAGAGGTCCTCCGGTTGGACCCGGGCGAGGATGTTCTCACCCCCATCGCGCTCGGCGAGCGAGCCGGTGAACCCGATGCCCCGGTGTCCAAGGCGCGCAGCCACGATCTCGTCCAGACCGACAAACGCACCACCGCAGATGAACAGGATGTTCGAGGTGTCGATCTGGATGAACTCCTGATGAGGATGCTTGCGACCACCCTGGGGCGGTACCGAGGCCACGGTCCCCTCGAGGATCTTGAGCAACGCCTGCTGGACACCCTCGCCCGATACGTCACGCGTGATCGACGGGTTCTCCGCCTTACGGGCAATCTTGTCGATCTCGTCGATGTAGATGATCCCGGTCTCGGCGCGCTTCACGTCGAAGTCGGCCGCCTGAATCAGCTTGAGCAAAATGTTCTCGACGTCCTCGCCGACGTAGCCGGCTTCGGTCAGCGCCGTCGCGTCGGCGATCGCAAAGGGCACGTTGAGCATGCGCGCGAGCGTCTGAGCGAGCAAGGTCTTACCACAACCGGTCGGTCCGAGCAGCAGAACGTTCGACTTCTGGAGCTCGACGTCATCCTTCGCGCCGGACCGGATCCGCTTGTAGTGGTTGTAGACCGCGACGGAGAGGATCTTCTTCGCAGACTCCTGCCCGACGACGTAGGCGTTCAGGAACTCCATGATCTCGGCAGGCTTCGGCAGTCGTTCCTGCGTGACCGCTTCCGGCTTCGGCTCGCCCAACTCTTCAGAGATGATGTCGTTGCACAGCTCGATGCACTTGTCGCAGATGTACACGCCCGGACCAGCGATGAGCTTGCGCACCTGCTTCTGCGACAGACCGCAGAAGCTGCACTTGACGATCTCTTGCCCGTCGCCCACCTTGGCCATCGCCCACCTTCCTTCGAACGGTGCGGACTCGTCCAGCCTAGCGCGTCATGGTCGCGGAGGTGGGGTCCGCTGCTGGTTCAACGAGCCTCGCGCGCGACCACGACCTCGTCGATGAGACCGTACTCGACCGCTTGAGGAGCCTCGAGCACGAAATCGCGATCGGTGTCCTGGGCGATGCGCTCGACCGGTTGACCAGTCGCTTCGGCCAGCATCTCGTTCAGGAGGTCGCGCATGCGCAGGATCTCCTTGGCCTGGATTTCGATGTCCGTCGCCTGGCCGCCGACACCGCCGTAGGGCTGATGCAGCAGGATGCGCGCGTGCGGGAGCGCAAATCGCTTGCCCTTGGCACCGGCCGCCAAGATGACGGCCGCCGCCGAGGCCGCCTGACCGAAGCAGAAGGTCGACACGTCTGGTCGCACGAAGCGCATCGTGTCGTAGATCGCGAACAGTGCGGTGATCTCCCCGCCTGGCGAGTTGATGTAGAGATTGATGTCGCGGTCGGGGTCCTCGTACTCGAGGTAGAGCATCTGCGAGCACACCAGGTTGGCGACCGCATCATCGATCGGCGTGCCGAGGATGATGATGCGCTCGCGCAGCAACCGCGAGTACAGGTCATAAGCCCGCTCGCCCCGAGACGAGGTCTCGATGACGGTCGGGACGAGGTAGTTACGAGGCGCGAGCGGTCGATCCACGAGAGCGATCCTAGTGAGCGTCGTCGGTCTCGGAACCTGCGGGCGTCGATGCCTCCTCGGCGATCGAACCAGGAAGCTCCTCCTCAGCGGTCGGAGGCGCATCGCCGAGGACGTCTGCGATGGCGTTCGCGAGCTCGAGATCGTCGAGGGTGAGCGCCTCGCCCGACTCACTGACCACGTGCACCTCCCGCTGGAGCAGCGCGAGCGCCTTGCGCAACAAAACGTCAGCGACGAGCTGGGTCTCGATCGCCGGCCGCGCCGCTTCCTCGCGATCGCGAATCTGGCCCGTCGCGACCAAGCGATCGACCTCCGCGCGCAACTCCTCGTCGGTGACCTCGAGATCCGCGTCGCGAGCGATGGCACGCAGCGCCAGATCGATGAGGACCGTCTCCGCCGAGCGCTCCGTCAGGCTCCTCGCGATGTCATCGCGGCTCTGGCCGGTGAGATCGAGGTAGCGACGCAGCGAGATTCCCGACGCATCGAGCGACGAGCCGAACCGGCGGATCTCCTGCTGAAAGACGGGGTCCACCAGCGTGTTCGGCACCGTCTTCGGCTCCGTCCTCTCGAGGAGCGCCGCGAGAACTCCGGCCTCGAAGGCTTCCTGGGCGCGCCGCAGGCGAGCCGAGCGCAGGTCTCCTTCGACGGCCTCGCGCAAGGCCGCCAGTGTCGGCTGGCCTGTGACCTCCTCCACCAACTCGTCCGTCGCCTCGGGAACGACGATCTCCCGGATCGCACGCACCTCGTAGAGCTCCCTCGGCGCATCCGCGGCGGCCTGGGGCGGCGCGTCGGCCGGTGACGCATCCTCGGCATCGCCGGCCTCCCCTGCCTCGGCGTCGGTCGTGGCCCCAGCGTCGGTCGGCGTCTCGTGTGGCACCGGTCGCTCGACGCGAGCGCCGACGACGGCGCCGACGAGTGCCTCCTCGATGTCACGAGGAACCTGACCTCGCCCGAGGCGCACGACGAGGTCCGGAGTGACGAGCGCCTCGGTCCCGTCGGACTCGACACGCCACACGTTCAAGGTGACCTGGTCACCTTCGGCGACAGGACGATCGACGTCACGGACCTCCGCACGCTGCTCGAGGATCTCACGGATCACGCGATCGACTTCCTCGCTCGTCAAGCGGGGATCCGGAACCCGCACCTCGATGTCGCGCCAGCCCGCGACCTCGACGCTCGGACGCAGCTCGACCCGCAGCTCGGCCTCGGCACCTCCCTCGGGCCGCGCCTCGACCCGCGCCAACGCCGGCCGGCCGATCACGTCGAGACCGCTCTCGGCGAGGAGATCTCCGACGCGCTCCTCGATCAACGCCTCCGCAGCCTCGCGCACCAGCTCCTCTTCGCCGATGCGCCGAACGAGGAGCTGACGAGGGATCTTGCCACGACGGAAGCCTGGCAGGCGCACCTGCTGCTGCAGGCGCGCGAGGACTTCGTCGAACTTGGAGGCGAGTTCGTCACTCTCGAACTCGACGGTGACGGTGGCTGATCGGCGATCATCGCTGGTAGAGGTGGTAGAGCGCATAGCGCACCAATCATACCGGGGGCGCCGGCCCGCTGACCGGACTAACGAAGGCGACCGAGCAGCTTTCGCAGCTCGTCGACCGTGTAGCCGTGCTCAGCGGCCTCGTCAGGTCGCTCGACGCACCACACCAGCTCCGAGGTGACGTAGTTCAACGCAGCCTGCTCGAGCGCGCGCGAGACCGCAGCGAACTGCGTCACGAGGTCGCGGCAGTCGCGACCGTCCTGGATCATCCGCTTGATGCCGCGGATCTGGCCTTCGATGCGCGAGAGACGTCGAACGAGGTCGCCGACCTCTCCGCTCCGAGGGTCGGACTCGTCGAGGCCTGCCGGCTGATCGCCGACGACGCGTCCGTCGACACCCTCGCCGACGACCGAGTCCAGCGACGGAGCGCCAAGCTCCTCGGAAGGATCACTAGGGCGCACGACCTGCACCACCGGGGGCCTCCTTCGGTCTCTGCTATCGCACTGATAATAGCGCAATACGAAACGGCATGAACGAAATCCGACCCAGCAACTCGACTTCAGACCGGTCACGTCCCATGTCCGCTCCTTATACCCTACCAGGTATCAGGCATGGCGACGGCCAGCCGCGAGTCACCAGAGCCACGACGAGTCCTTGCGTGCGCTCATGCCGGCGCACCGCTGACGTTCTTCGGCACCCGCCACGACCCGAGGGTGTCGGCACGCGCGAGGCTCGCGAATCCGTCCGAACGAGCGACAACGCGACCGCCTCGATCGTGCCCGCGCCCCCTGCGCACGACCGTCGGGTCGTGCGCCCAGAAGCGCCGATGCGGAGCGGGTGACGGGAATCGAACCCGCACCACCAGCTTGGAAGGCTGGAGCTCTACCATTGAGCTACACCCGCGTGGCTGTGGCCGTCGGGAAGGCGGGACTTGAACCCGCGACCCCCTGCTCCCAAAGCAGGTGCGCTACCAAGCTGCGCCACTTCCCGCGCACGCGAGAGTCTAGACCTCGCTCGGGTCAGGCCGCCTCGGCCCCACGGCGTCGAGCCCTCGCCCGTGCCACCACGAAGGCGACCACGGCGAGCACGATCGCGACGGCAGCGAGGTAGCCAAAGTCCTGGACGATGCGCACGATCGTCTCGTAGCTGCTCCCGAGGAAATAGCCGGCAAGCGTGAGCGCCACGACGAACGGGATCGAACCGATCAGCGTGAACAGCGTGAAACGCCCCACCCGCATCTCTGCCACTCCCGCAGGCAAGGAAATCACCGATCGGACCACCGGCAGCAGTCGCGAGACGATCACTGCCGACTCGCCGTGCTTGGCGAACCAACGCTCCGCGCGATCGAGGTCTCGAGGCTTGAGGAGAACGTAGCGCCCGAAGCGCTCGACGAGAGCGCGCCCACCGGTACGGCCGATGACCCACAGCACGACGGAACCAACCACGTTGCCGACGACGCCCGCCACCATCGCGCCGACGAGGCTGAGATGCCCCTCGTAGGCAAAGAAGCCGGCAAGCGACATCACGAGCTCCGAGGGCACCGGGATCAGCGCAGACTCGAGCGTCATGAGAACGACGATGGCGATCAAGCCATCGCGAGACACCAGCGAGTCGATCAGGTGGGTCACATCCGCGATGGTAGCCGTAACGTGGTGGACGTCGCACCGAAAGTCCCTGAGAAGGAGCAGTGAACTGCCAGCGCCCAACCTCGTCCTGCTGCATCGACCGATCTCGGCGAGCGCCAGGGCCATCTCGACCTTGATCGTCCACGCGGGCGGTTTCAGCGCCGCCTGCTACGCACCACTCGCCGAAGCGCTCGGTGGCTTGGCATTCGGACTGGATCTCCCTGGTCACGGAGGTGCCGACTCCGACCCACCCCCGGGGGATGCCACGGACTGGAACGTCTTTGCACGAGCCGTCGCCGACGCACTCGGGCGGTTCGCGGACGCCCCGGTGATCCTCGGCCACTCCCTGGGCGCGACCGCTGCCATCATGGCACTCTCACGCGCCTCCGTGCCCGCTCGGGCACTGGTGGCCTTTGAGCCGATCCTGATCGACCCGACGAACGCACGCCAGCTGGCCGAGGCCAACGCGCTCGCCGACGGCGCGCTGCGTCGGCGAGCCTCCTTTGTGAGCCGCGAAGCAGCACGCGAACGGCTCGGCGCCAAGCCGCCGATGGCCTCGTTCGACCCACGCGTGCTCGAGGCCTACCTCGACACGTGCCTCGTCAGCGACGACGCGGGCGTTCGCCTCCGCTTCGCCCCTGCTGCCGAAGCCGCGATGTATCGCGGTGGCATCACGACCGGGGCGCTCGACCTCGTCGCCACCATCAGCGCACCGATGCTCATCCTCGCGGGCGCCGCCTCGACGACCATGACGGCCGAGGACCTCGCACTCGTTGCCCAACGCGCGCCGTCCGCGAGCTGCGCGATCGTCGACGGCGTCGGCCACTTCGGCCCCTTCGAGCATCCCGACGCCGTCGCAAGCGTCGTTCGCTCGTGGCTCTCGACGGCACCGCTCGAGCCGCCTCGGTAACCTTGGGCCATGCCTCTCGCGCCGCCAGCGACCCTGACCCCGACCAAGGCTACGGCGTTCAGCGACTGCCCCTTTGCCTTTCGGCGCAGTGTGATCGACGGCGTGCGAACCCCACCGACCCGCCCGCTCGCGGTCGGGACCTTGGTTCACGCGGCCCTGGAGGACTTCTATCGACGAGAGCCGGACCGTCGATCCGAAGCTGCGCTCAACGAAGCGGTGGACACCGCGGTCCGTGCCGCCGCCTGTGACGACGAGCTCGGTGCCTATGTGGCCGAGCTCGACGACCGAGAACGCGCTGCACTGTACCGCTCCATCACCACCCTCTCGCGCACCATCCTTGACCTCGAAGATCCCGCGCGCGTTCGGGCAATCGGCACCGAACTGCGTCTCGAGGCCACCATCGAGGGCGTCCACGTTCGCGGGGTCATCGATCGCCTGGACCTCGACGACGAGGGCGACCTCGTGGTCGTCGACTACAAGACCGGGCGGACCCCCCCACCGTCCCATCAAGACGCGCGGCTCGGCGGTGTCCTCACCTACGCCCTGCTGGTGTCGGTGCTCTTCGGCCGCGTACCCCGTCTCGTTCGCCTCGTCTACCTCGGCGACGGCAGCGTGATCGAACGCGCACCGAGCGCACAGATGCTCCGCGGGGTCGCCACACGCCTTCGCGCGCTCTGGCACGCGATCGAGCGGGCCTGCGACCGCGAGGACTTTCCGCCCCGCCCCTCACGGCTCTGCGGGAGCTGCCCACACCGTGACGTGTGCCCGGCGATGGGAGCCGCCCGATGAGCGCCAGCACCGCGGCAGGCCCACTGCACACCTTCGACACCGCGATCGACCGCAGGATCGACGCCCTCCGCGGCCACCGGATCGTCGACGTGACGTTCTACACGCTGACGGCACTCGCGGATCACTCGATCTTGTGGATGCTCATCGCGGGCGTGCAGGCGCTCTCTGCGCGCTCTCGTCGTCGGGCGCTTCTGACCATCGCCGCACTCGGACTCGAGTCCGTACTCGTGAACGGCGTCGTCAAGAGCGTCTTCCACCGCGATCGCCCGATCGATCGCGATCATCCCCACCCACTCGGACTCCGCTATCCGCGCACCTCGAGCTTCCCGAGCGGTCATGCCTCGGCTGCCTTCGCCGCCGCCATGCTGCTTGGCCGCACGCCTGCGCAGCGGCGCTCACTGCTGCCGCTCGCTGGTGCGGTCGCGCTGTCGCGCATCTACGTCCGGATCCACCACACCTCCGACGTGCTCGGCGGCATCGCGGTCGGGCTGGCCTACGGCACGTTCGCCCGCCGACTGATCGAGCACCTCGAGCCCGGCGACGCTCGTCGAGGGCGTCGGCGTGGCTGAGCCGGTCCGTGCCGGGCTGGTGCGTGCCGGAGGCGGCATCGTGATCGGATCCGACGACACCGTCATCGCCGTCCACCGCCCTCGCTACGACGATTGGTCACTCCCGAAGGGCAAGGCCATCGATGACGAACCCATCCTCGCCTGTGCGCTGCGCGAGGTCGCGGAGGAGACCGGCGTCGATGCGGTCCCGATCGCGCCGGTCGGCGTCGCGCGCTATCGCCTCGCGGACGGACGCATCAAGGTCGTGACGTGGTTCCTCATGCTCGCGCCGGCCCCGTGCCAGCTTCGCCCCGACGGCGTCGAGGTCGACCAGGTCACCTGGATCCCCCTGGCCGACGCACCGGAGCTCCTGCACTACGGCGGCGACGTCGAGCTCCTCCGCGCGCTCAGGGCACCGAGCCCCGGCATGTAATTGCATCTGCACGCGTTCTCCCCGCAGCCGTTAGCCTGGTCGAAGGAGGTACGCCATGCACTTCGCCGTCACGTGGGACTATCGGTGCCCATTCGCCCGCAACTTCCATGAGCACGTGCTCGCGGCCCTCGAGGCTGGAGCGTCGTGGAACGTCGACTTCGTTCCCTTCTCGCTCCTCGAGGTCCATGTCCCCGAAGGTGGCACGAGCGTCTTCGCGGACGAGTCCAAGCGCGACCAGCTGCTCGCGCTCAGCGCGGGCGTGGTCGTTCGCGATCGCCACCCTGAAGCCTTCGCGCGCGTCCACCGGGCGCTCTTCGCAGCCCGCCACGACGAAGCGCGAGACCTCGCCGATCGCGAGGTCCTCGCCGACGTGCTCACCGCCAGCGGGCTCGATGGGCCCAGCGTGCTCGCGGCCGCCGAAGAACCTCGCGCGATCCGCGCCCTCGGCGAAGCACACCACGATGCCGTCGAGCGCTTTCGCGTCTTCGGCGTGCCCACCGTCATCCTCGATGACGGCCGAGCTGCGTTCGTACGCCTGATGACCCGCCCCAATGGCGACGGTGCGCTTGCCCGCCGGACGCTCGACCACGTCCTCGGGACCTTCGACGATCACCCCGAGATCAACGAGCTCAAGTTCACGACGATACCGCGCTGAACGACTCGCTACGATCGGCGTCGTGACGCGCGAGGCCGAACCGTGCGGCACCATCGCTGCCGCGGCTCCGTGTCGCCGCGACCCCGACGAGCTCTCCGAGTGAATTCGCGAGCTCGACGAGCTGGGCGAGGACCGTGCCTGCGCTGTCGACCGAGTCGACCGCGCGGCGCGAACTGTCGGAGACGTCTTCCATCGCGCGCGTGATATCCCCCGTCGAGCGGGTCGCGAGCTCGACCACCCGACTGATCTCGTTCGTCGTGACCGACTGCTCCTCGACCGCGGAAGCGATCGAGGACTGCAGGTCGTTGATCGTCGCGATCACCTCGCTGATCCGACCGATGGCCTCGACGGCCGCCAGACTCTCGGAGCGGATCGCCTCCAACTTGGCTCCGATGTCTTCGGTCGCTCGAGCGGTATTGCGCGCGAGCTCCTTGACTTCGCTCGCGACGACCGCGAATCCCTTCCCAGCCTCGCCGGCGCGTGCCGCCTCGATCGCCGCGTTGAGCGCGAGCAGGTTGGTCTGCTCCGCGATCCCGTTGATCGTCGCGATCACCTCACCGATCTCGGCGGACGACTCGCCGAGGGCCTGCACACGCCCCTGGGTCGCGCCTGCGACGTCAACCGCACCAGCGGCCACCCCCGCCGCATCGGCCGCCGAACGCGCGATCTCACTGATGGCGACGCGCATCTGCTCGGCTGCGACGCTGACCGCCTGAATGTGCTCGTTGACGTCCCGGGCGGCGTGGACCGTGTTGGCGGTCTGGTCCGCGGTCTCGCGTGCGCCATCGCTCAGGCCTTGGGCCACCTCGGTGAGTTCGCGGGCGCTCTCGAGCAACGTCCCGACGGAAGCGGCCACGCGGTCCACCAGCGTGAGGAGCCTTCCCCGGAACTGGTTGAAGGCTCTTGCGATCTCACCGAATTCGTCCGCCCGCGACTCATCGAGCCGCTCGACCGTCGTCGACCCCTCGGCAAGCGCCCACAGCGACGCGCCGAGCGCACGCAGTGGTCCGAGAACGTAACGGCGCATCCCGACGACGAGCGCGACGAGCAGCACGATCAGCAGTGCCAAGCTGATGGCGGTCCAGGTCGCCGCCGAGGCTGCCTTGGCGCGTACGTTGGCCAGTGCGCCCGATGCGTCGATCCGTGCGTCGCGGCCGAGGTTCGAGAGCGCGACCATGATGTCGTTGGACGGCGCGAGGTTGCCCACCGTCTGGATGTAGGCGGCTCGACTCGTCGCCCCGGCTAGGACCGCCGCGTGCACCTCTCGCGCATACCCGCCATAGGCCCGTGCATCGCGTGCGACCCGTGCGAGGTCAGCTCGGATCGCGGGCGTCGCCGGGAGCGACGCAGCGACGCCGAGGTCATGGTCGAGCTGGGCGCCGGCTTGGGCTGCCTGCTGGTACGTCTGAGCGATCAGGCTGTGCTGTCCTGGCGTCGCGAGCGCCGTGAGGACGTACATGTTCATCTGATCGTCCCAGGCGTAGAAGTCAGAGGTGATGGTCTGCGACAACACCTCGAGCCGCGCCTGGTCGGCCGCGTAGACGCGTGCTTGAGTCCGCGAGGCGAGCGCCTGGTCGACCGTCATGGCGCCACCAATCCCGACGACGATCGCGAGCGTCACGATCGCGATGAGCAACTTCTGTGCCAGCGTCCGCATCCATGCCTCCTGAGGCCACACCGCCTGAACGAAGCAGGTATCGGACGTCTCAGGGCTCTGACTTGAGCCCCGTCGTTAGAGCCCCGTGCCGAACGTCTGACGTAGCTCCGCGGCGAACGCCTCGGGCGTGTGATCGATCATCGCCTCGAAACCAAGCTTCTCGAAGTAGGTGACGTCGCTACGGTACCAGGGGGCCGCCGGGGTACGCGCCACCATCCGCACGAGCACACGAACGTCGAACTCGCCCCCACGCGGGCCGGCCCCGAGCAGCTGGTAGTTGAAGCTCGACAGACCCTTGGCGCGATAGCTGGCGAGGACGGCGGCCATCGCGCCTGCGAGCTGTCGGCGGTCGTGGTCGTCGAGCGCGACGAGATCGCCCAGGCGCTCGTGCACGCCCCAGACCTCGTAGAAGCCGCTTGGAGCAAAGGGCGTGATCCACGACCAGGGACCGGTCTGGGCAACGAAGCGTGCGCTCGCGCTGCGCTCGAGCTCCACGAGTTCGTCGAGCAACCCTCGACCAAACGACGCCCAGTGCGCCTCGCTCCTCGCCTCGAGGATCGCTTGGGCCGCAAGCGGCACCGGATCGTGTGAACTCTGGAGGTGCGGATGCAGCAACGATGACCCCGAGGGCGGCAGGTAGTTCGCCGAGATCGACGACCAGACGAGCTCGGGTCTCAGGCGACGAACGGCTCGGGCGTGCTCGAGCATGGCACCAAAGGCGTCGAAGAGGAGGTCCTCGTCGAAATCGGCGAGCTCGAGCACGTGGCGCCCGGGGTCATAGACGCCAACGGCGGACACCGCCGAGTACGCGAGCACGTTGGGCACCACCCACGCCGTGCCTTGACGGATGCGTCCCGTCACGGCGATCTCGGTCGGGAACGGAGCCGTCGCCTCCTCGATGACATCGGCACAGAAAGGGCAGAACCCCCCTTCGGCCACGAGCGGTGCGAGATCGGACCCCGTGCCGGTCAGTTTGGCGCCCTCGATCAGGCGCGTGCCGGTGCCGAAGACCGGGCAGTGGCGACGCAGGAGCCGCACCCCCCGCCAGGCGCCCGAGCCGATCTCGGGTACCTCGGCTTCGATCGGGGTCTCTTCCAGCAAGATCATGGCACCGCCCTCCAACTCGACGCGACGTCCGAGACCGTCTGAGCGCCATCGCTAGGCTAGTCGAGGTGCCTCAGGCAATTCCGGCGCGACGGCTCCGGCCGCTCTTCGATCAGGTCATCGCCTTGGTTCGAGCCCACGACCTCGATGAACTCCTCGACCTCGGTGCCCAGGCCGCGCGAGGGCTGACGAACGCCCGTTACGGAGCCATCGGTGTGTGGCAGCGAGATCGCCCCGACCGTCTTGCTCGCTTCGTCACCTCCGGCATGGACCCCGCCACCGCAGACCAGATCGCCTCCCTTCCCGAGGGCAAGGGGCTCCTCGGACTCGCACGTGATCACGTCGTTGCGATCGCCAACATCGCCACGCACCCTCGCAGCGTCGGGTTCCCCGAGTCCCACCCTGCGATGCGGTCCTTCCTCGGCGCACCGATCAGCGTTCGTGACGCCATCTACGGCACGGTCTATGTCGCCGACCGCGCGGACGGCGGCCCATTCGACCTCGTCGACGCCGCCGTCCTCGAGGCGCTCGCCACCGCCCTCGCCGCCGTCATCGAGAGCCTCGCGCTGCGCGACGAGCTCGCGGCGACCGAAGTGACGACGGACCGGCTCCGCATCGCACGCGACCTGCACGACGACGTGATCCAGCGGCTCTTCGGCGTGGGCCTCACCATCCAAGCGGCGCTCCGAGAGATCGAGGCGCCCCACGCCCTCGAACTCCTCGGCAACGCCATGGACGACCTCGACGCGACCATCCAGGGTCTCCGCACCACCATCTTCGACCTCGAACAGGCCCGCCGAACGTCACTGCGCGGCGAGGTGCTCGACCTCGTCGAGCGCCTGACCGCCGCGACCGGCATGCGACGGAGCGTGGCCTTCGATGGCCCCGTCGACTTCGCGGTCGCCGCCTCGCTCCGGCCACACCTCGTCGCCGCGGTACGAGAACTCCTGACGAACGCCGTCAAGCACGCCCAAGCCCAGCGCGTCGACCTACGCATCGCCGTCGATGCGCGGACGGTGACCCTCGAGGTCGACGACGACGGCGTCGGATTCGACTCCGACGGGGCCACCCTCGGGCACGGTCTCGCCAATCTCAGCGCCCGTGCCCACGAACTCGGCGGCGCGTTCCGTCTCGAGCGCCGACCAACCGGGGGCACCATGGCCAGGTTCAGCCTGCCGCTGCGGACCGCCACGGTCGCTGAGCGCCACGAGACGTGAGAGGGCCCTGCCGTAGCGCTGACGGAACCCCCCGGTGAGCCAGCTCTCACGGAACAAGGTCGCCAGCGGCTGGTCGCGCAGCACGACCGCCACGTCTTCCTCCCAGGCTCGATCCACGAAGGCGACCAGGCGCAGCGCGCTATCTTGGTCATCGAGCGGTACCGGTCCCTCGATGACCCACCCGGGGTGCCCGCGAATCGCGCCGCGATAGCGAACCGGGTGCACCCGAACGAGTTCCCGGACGAGCTCCGTTCCCCGCCGGTGCTCGAGGTCGTCACGCAGTCGCGTCGGCACGAGGGGCCGATCGAAGACCAGCGCGTCGAAGCGGCGCTGACGCCAGTCGGTGCCACGAAGGGTCACCACCTCGAACCGAGCCTCCAGCTGGCCGATCTCGCGCCGAAAGTCATCAGCACCGAAGCGCCCCTCACCGAGCCGCTCGGGGAGCGTATTCGACGTGGCGAGCACCGCTGTGCCCCGCTCGAAGAGCTCACCGATCAGCCTGGCGATCATCACGGTGTCGCCGGGATCGTCGAGCTCGAACTCGTCGATCACGAGCACGCGAGAGGCCGCGAGCAGCGAGACCACCCGCTCGAGGCCGAGCACACCCACCATTGCGGTCAAGTCACCGAACGCACTGAACCGTGCACGATCGCCGAGAGCCGCCACCGCAGCCGCCGCAAGATGGGTCTTGCCCACGCCGAAGGGACCGTCGAGGTAGATCCCCATCGGTGCCCTCCGCCCATGGCGCCGTCTCCACGGACGCCGGGGGCGGGGGGCCTCGATCGCGCTCACCCAGGCACGCACGGCGTCTCTCGCACGCACCTGGGAGGCGTCGGTCGGCTCGTAGTTGTCGAACGTCGCCCCGACCAGCGCGCGCGGCACCACGAGTTCGTCGATCAACGCTGTCGACGTCGCTGGTGGGGCCGGGCGCCCGAGGAACAGCTCCACGACGAACCGAGCCTAGCCGGCTAGCGTGAGATCGTGAAGACCGAGCACTGGCCGACCGGACGGATCCCGACCACGCTCCTCGGCCGCCACTTTGCGCCAGGGACCTGCCGTGTCATTGCGGTGGTGATCGCCTCGCTCGACGGGCGAGCCACCATCGACGGCCGCTCCGGTGGCCTCGGGAGCGAGGCCGATCGTTCGGCCCTCGCATTCCTGCGAGCCACGGCCCAAGCCATCCTTGTAGGGTCTGCCACGGCTCGCGACGAGGGCTATGGACCCGCGCTGGTGCGCAACGAGGAGCTCCGGTCGCTGCGAGCGCGCCTCGGCATCGGGGGCACCGAGGTCCCGATCTGCATCGCCACCCGCGCCACGGCGCCTGACTTCGCAGCTCGCGCCGTCGACCTCGACAAGATCCGCACGCGCGCCGACCTCTTCGGTGCCTGTGGCGTCGAGCCGAGCGCCCCTGGCCACCTCCTCGTCGAGGGCGGCCCGACCGTCCTTGCGACCCTCCTCGAACGCCGTCTCATCGACGAACTCTCGCTGACGGTCGCTCCGATCGTCGCCGGGCAAGCCGAGGCGCCGCTCGTCCCTCGCATCCTCGAGGCTCCGCTCACGGCGACACCGCTCGCCCTCGTCTCGACAGAGCGCGAGCTCCTGTGGCGCCTCGGCTTGCCGACCACCCAGGATCGGGCCGACGCATGATCCTACGACGCCGCATCCTCGACCCCGAGCGCCTGCTGGCCGTCGCGCGCGCGCTCGAGCCTCGAGCGTCCCTCGTCGACGGGGTGCTCGATTGGGAGGATGGTCCGTCCCTCGACGCCATGGCGGCACACCTCACGACGACCTTCGGCCCGGTACGGCTCGTCGCTGCCGACTACCTCGGGGCGAGCTGGATCGCTGGCCCCCCGGGCCGTGCCACCGAGCAGGTGGTCAATCGGACCCTTGGTCCCGCAGCGCTCCTCGTCGTGGTGCTGCGCGCCTGGGGAGCCTGGGGACCGCTCGGACCGAACTCCCAGGCACCCCCGGATGGGCTGGCTCGTATCGCCGAGACCCCCGGTGACTATCCCATACCCACGGCGATGGCGCGCATCCTGCTCGAGGGTGGAGCCGAGCCCAGCCGACCGACCGACGCGATCGAGCTGGTCGCACGTGTCGGCTACGAGCGCCTCTGGGCCGAGGCCTGGACCAGGTTCGACTAATCGAGCGGACCGACCACACCGAGCACCGCACAGCCGGTCGACGAAGCGACCGGCCAGAGGGCAACCGGCTCGGTGGCGCTCACGTCGTACCAGGCGACGCCCCGAACGCCGCCAAGACCGATGACGCCCGCGTGGAGCAGGTTCGTCTCGAAGGATCGCGCACCGCTCGCAGCGGTGTGGGCGGCGATGGTGAGCTGGGCGCTCGCTCCAACCTCGTCGAAGGCGAGCGCCGACATCGCCGCACTCGATGGGCACGTGAGGAACCACCCGCGAGAAGCAACCTGCTCGAGGGAGATCACACTGCGCCCGTCGAGGACACCGCGGCGCTCGATGTCCACGACCCCGCTCACAGCACCGCCGCTCGTGTGGACGCTGAGCTGCACCCCGGCCGACGGCTCCGCGAGGGCCTCGGCGGTGAGCGGGACCACCACCGTGGCGCCGCTCGGCACGACGACCCGTTCGCTCACGCCATGTCCGTCCGCGACCGAAGCCGTCGATCCGGCGGTCCCACGAAGGCCGACGACCCGCACCGAGGCTCGCACCACGCTCGAGCTCGGATTGGCCAGCACTACCGAGAGGTTGCGCAGGCCGACCACCGGCACCCACGGCGCGACGAGCGATCGCCCCTGCGTCGCCTGCGGATCGAGCACGATCGGCGCGATCGCGCCATTGGGCCGCGTCGCTCCGACCACGACGACGCGCCCGTTCTTCGCGCCGACGACGACCCCTGCGTCCGTCATGCCCGGCTCGAGCTTGGCTACGTCCACGTTCACCGTCTGGCCAGGCTGGATGACGATCCCCTGCGTCGACGCGACCACCGTGGTACCCGACGGTCCGATCGGATCGACGTTGACGACCGCAGTCGTCTGGAACGGGTTGGCGATGCGCACCACGGCGCGATCGCCCGCGCCGGTGTCGAAACCAAGGACGGTCCACGCATCGCTCGCAGTGCTCTGGCACGGCTCGCTCTGGACGCCCGCGCTCTCGTGACTCACCACCGTCGCCGCGACGCCCCCAGGTCCCTCGACGATCGAGAACCCACGCACACCCACGGGCCGAGACGTCATCGCGCCCGCCGCGAGGGGCACGACGGCGATCGGGCGAGCACCGCTGGCCGTGGGCACGAGTTCCACGTGGCGTGCCCTCGCACCGAGGTTGGCCAGCGCGATCGTGGACGCCGCGAGCGGCAGCAACGGTGGGGCGACGCAGTACCAGGCCTCCGAGGACGCACCGGCCACGACCGCTGGCTGAGTGAGTGCCCCGAGCACGGTCGCACCGCTCAGTGAGCGGTGCCCGGGAAGCGCGAACACCGCTGGGCGCGGCCGTGCCGGCGCGAGTCCTGCCGCGACCGTCGCCGCGACGACCACGACGACGCCGAGCACCCCGATCGTCGGGGTGCGCGACCAGCGCGTCACTGGAGCACCTCGACCCTGGTCGTGGGGGCAGCAGGCATGCGCAGCCGAGGCCGCCTCACCATCCGCTCCTCGATCCCGAACACGCTCGCTGCCGACCAGACGAGCACCCCCGCTGCGATGAGCTCGCTCACCACGAACCACGGCGGTGTTGCCGCCGCGGCGACCGGCCGAGGCACCCCCGTCGTCGCCGCGATAGTCATCGACGAGGTTCCGAGGAGCTGACGCAGGTCGACCTGGCGCTCGACGCCGAGCGTGACTGCACTGGCGAGCGGAGACTGCGATGCGTCCAGCACCACGACCTCACCAAGGCCGAGCCTTCGCAGGACCGCGCCGAGTTGCACCGTGTGACCAGAGAGCGCATCGAGAATCGAGGGCACGATGCGCCGATACCCCTCCGTCACCGGCGGACCGAACTGGCCGAGGAAGCTCGGCTCCGCACCCGTGGTGACCGCAACGGTCACGTTGGCGGCGACCGCTGCGCCACCAACAGGTCCGCCGGGCCCGACCTCGATCCACAACGTCGGCACCGGACGGGCGAAGAACCCGCCAGCGAGCGCGAGGTTGGCGGTCGGCAGCGCGATCGGCTCCGCCGGCGCGATGAGCGCCGACAGCGCCGAACCAAGGCCGAGGATGGCGACGAGGAGCGCCGCAACCACCCCCACGAGATGCCAGAGTCCGAGGCGTCTGCGGCGCAGCCACGCCTGGGCCGCGCTGACACCAGTCGGCACCGCCAGCACGATCAAGAGGCCACCGAGCACGTCGAAGTAGGCCGGCTGGATCGGCGTCGAGCCAAGGCCACCGAGCATCGCCAGCGCCCCGACGCCACTGAGGGCAAGACCCGTGACGGCCCGAGCCACCGCGAGTCTGGCTCGTTCGCTGCGCTCGACGCCCGCAGCGAGGGCGATCGCACCGAGCGCCACGTACAGCCACGGTGCTGGGCCAGCGAGGTAGCCTCCGCCGAACAGGTGCGCCCCGAGCGACTGCACTCGCGCTCCCGGCACGCCGTGGGCCACGACAGCGACCCCAGGATGCCACAGGACGAGGGCCGCGAGCCAGGGCAGGTTGATGCCGATCGCCATGAGGCCCGCGATGCCGAGCGCGCGCCCGAGACGCCGGAGTCGGTAGGCGTCTGCCGCACGGGCCCACCACAGCGCCTCGGCAGCGATGACCACCAGCCACACCGCGACGAGCTCTGGCGCGAACGCCAGCGCGACGGCCGCAACCAGCCCGAGCCGCCGCTGGGCACGCTTGGCGCGACGCGGACTGAGACGCTGTCCTTGGGTGGCAGCGAGCGTGGCGCCGACGAGCACCGGTGCGAGCGCCGACGCAGCGACGAGCGACAGAGAGGACCTGGCGATGCCGAGTGCCAAGGCCGGACCGAGCGACCACACGAGCGCGAGCGCACTGGAGCGCACGTCGTCGAACTCGCGCCGAGCGAGCCGAGCCACCGCGACGGGCGCCACGAGTGCGCCGACGAGTACCGCCAATCGCACGGTGAGTCCGACGTCACCGCCGAACACCAGCGACACGAGCCCGATGAACGCGGTCCCCACCGGCGCCACGCCGGCCCCGAGGACCGCCGGAACGGCCCGAGCGTGGACCCAGGCATCGAGCAACGCGAGGCCGCTCACTCCACCCAGGAGGCTCCCCCCGGGCGAGGAGGCCGTCAGCGCACCTCGCGCTGAGACGAGGCCAATCACCATCGCGACGAGGAGCAACCAGCGAGCCGAGCCCGAGCGCGGCACCCACCGTGCGAGCCGCTTGGGGGGCGCATCCGTGGGCCCAGGTGAGAGAGTACCTGCTTGGGCCCCGACGGCCACGAGACGCTCCCCCGGTGTCCAGGTGCGCGTCGCGACGACGCGATGCGACCGAGCGCGCTCGCCGATGCCATGACGACGACGCCGGAGCGCCACGCGGTCGTCGCGCGACAGCACGAGCGCCCGCAGTCCCGCGACACCCGCCGACGGCGAACCCGCGAGGGCCCTCCAGACCAGCTCGCCGATGCGCTCCGTGGCAAACAGGAGGAGCAGCACCAAGCGGATCGGGCCGTCGTACAGGCTCGACATCATGATGCGCGAGGCGCGGCGCCTGCGCCAGACCCGCTCGGCATCTTGCAGACCGACGCGCTCCTCGAGGACCTGGGCGCCGACCTGGCGGCGTCGGCGCGCGCGTCGCAGCCGCTCCATGCGCACCCCTCGATGTCGGACGCGGGCGTGCGGAGCGGTGACGACGCGAGCACCAGCGAGTCGAGCGCGCACGCTCAGGTCGACGTCTTCCCCGATGAGGCCGAAGACCTCGTCGAAGCCACCGAGGGCGTCGAAGAGGTCACGACGAACCAACATTGCAGCACCCGGTGCGGCGTCCACGTCCACGACTTCGTCGAGCTGACCCTGGTCGAGCTCGCCCGCCTCCACCCGAGCGGTCGGGTTGAAGAACGGGTCGAGATCCCACCCGACCGTCACCAGACTGCGTGGATCGTCGAAGGCGACCAGCTTCGGCGTCACGATGCCGGCGTTGGCGGCATAGGCCACCTCGACCATGGACGCGATGGCGTTGTGCGCGAGCACGGCGTCGTCATGGACGAAGACGAGGAACGGTGTGTCGGGGTGCACCCGCGCCCCCGCGTTCGCGCAGGCTCCGTACCCCCCACAGCTTCCTCCATCGACGATGCGCGCCCTGGGTGCCGCCATGGCCACGGCGTCGCGCAATTCACGATCGTCACCGGCGCCGTCGACCACCGTGATGTCGAGATCTGGGTAGCTCTGATGCGCAAGGGCTGCGAGACACTCGTCGACGTAGCGACCAGGACGGAACGCCGTGACGACGACCGCGACCCGTGGAGCGGTAGACATGAGGCCTCCACGCTAGCGATCGACGAACCCTCCCGTCGCCGTTGGTCCGCGAAGTGCGCTCGTGACCAGCTCTTCGATCGTCGCCTCGAGCGAGTGGTGAAAGCGCACCCCAGTGTGTGCGACGAGGCGCGCCGGATTCCCCACGATCACGGGCACGTCCACGGGCCGGAGCAGTGCGGGATCGACCACCACCTCGAGTGACGCATCGGCTGCTCGCACGATGAGTTCGAGCACCTCCCGGATCGAGTACGCCTGGCCCGAACAGACGTTGTAGACGCCGCGATCGTGCCCATCGACGACCAAGGCTCGATAGGCCGCGACCACGTCGCGCACGTCGGAAAAGTCCCGACGAGCCGCGAGGTTGCCGACACGGATCACGCGCTCTCCGTTGCGGTGCGCCTCGACGACCCGACCCACAAGACTCGGGATCACGAACGCCTCGGACTGACCGGGCCCGATGTGGTTGAACGGTCGAGCGATCACGACCCGAAGCCCACGGCCCCAGGCTCCCTCCAGCCCCGCGGCCTCGGCACCGACCTTGGACGCGGCATACGGTGAGGTCGGCCGCAGTGGCGCGTCCTCGTCGACCGGGAGCTCATCGGGCGCCGGTGCACCGTAGACCTCGGACGAGGACACGACGAGCAGCGTCGCGGCCGGCGCCGCCTCGGACAGGGCCTCGACCAGGAACTGCGTGCCGAGCGCGTTGGTGAGCCAGGTGTGGCCTGGATCCTCGAAGGACCTGGCGACGCTCGCCTGCGCCGCGAGGTGATAGCAGGCTTCGATCGCGGCGCCGTGGGTTCGCATCCACGCACCGATCGCGGCTCGATCCGTGACGTCGAGATCGGCCGGCAGCTCGACGACCTCGTCGCCGGCGGCCCCGAGGTGTGCCCGCAGCCACGTCCCGACGAATCCCCGTGACCCGGTGACGAGCGCGCGCATGCGTGAGGAGGCTAGAGCCCGGCGACCTCCCGATAGACCGCGAGGGTCGTCTCGGCCGCGCGCTCCCAGGTGAAGCTCCGAGCCCAGGCGATCTGCGCCTCGATCCGTTCCGTCGGACGTGCCTCGTCGAGCGCCTGGCGCATGCCGTGGGCGATGGAGCCGACATCGGTGGGGTCGACCAGGGTGGCGAACCCACCCGCCACCTCCTCCATGACCGAGTCCTTCGACGTCACGACCGCAAGCCCCGCGGCGAGTGCCTCGAGCACGGGCAGACCGAAGCCCTCCTCGAGCGATGGGTACACGAGCGCAGCCGCCTCCGAGAGGTAGCCTGCGAGCGCCTCGTCCGAGACGAAGCCGAGCACCTCGACGCGACGACGATGGCGAAGGCCAGCGAGCGTCGCGTCGAACTCGCCGAGGCCCCAGCCTCGCTTGCCGACGAAGCGAAGGATGACGTCGGGCTCCTCCTCGGCGATCGCATCGAAAGCCCTGAGGATGCGCACCAAGTTCTTGCGCGGCTCGAGGGTTCCGAGGACGAGGAGGCTGCGTCGACCGGGGCGGGCAAGGCGATGGTCGAGTCGAGGAACGCCCTCGACGCCGTGGTGGACCACGTGGACCGGAACGCGCGGGTCGAACCGTGCTCGAAGACCCTCGCGAGTGGCTTCCGAGGGCACGATGATGGCGTGCGCACGTCGCAGTGCCGAGCGAATGGCGCCGCGAAAGTAGAGGACCTTCGCGCGATCGTGCCACTCCGGATGCTCGATGAGCGTGAGATCGTGCACGGTGACGACGAGGCCGACCCCACGTGCCCTCGGGAGCTGGTAGTGCAGCCCGTGGATGACGCGGGCTCCGTGGCGGCGTGCACGCCGGCCGACGAGCAGTTCCTGGGCGGCGAGGCGCGCCACCCTGTGGCGCGGGGCTGCCGTCGACACCGCCCAGCCGGGGGCGTCGCTGACGAAGTGGGGTCGCGCCGCACCGGTCGTGAAGACCTCGATGTCCGGACGCCCCTCGAGCGCGGCGAGCGCACGGCACAGCCCGACCGCGTAGCGACCCGCGCCCGTCAGTTCCGCAGGGATGCTGGTTGCATCGATGACGATCTCAGCCATCGGCGACCTCCTCGAGCACGTCGGCGAGCGCGTCGGCCGTACGGTCCCACCTGAGCTGCTCGACGGCGAGCAAGCCCTCGCTCACGAGCCGCGAGCGCGCCCGTTCGTCGTCGAGCACCGCGGCGAGACCATCCGTGATCGACCGGACGTCGTAGGGATCCACGCCAACGCCGCCGAAACGCGCGGCCGGCACGGTCGTCGACACCACCACGGGCACCGCGGCGTGCAGTGCCTCGACGACCGGGAGGCCGAACCCCTCCACCAGCGAGACGTAGGCCAGCGCTCTCGCCTGCACGAGCAGACCCGCCAGGATCGGCGCCGCCACCGTGCCGAGCACGTGCACCCCGGGACCGCGCCGAGCGTCGTCGCCCCAGCCAGCCGGGCCGACGACGACGAGGTCGACGGGGTCGAACGATCGCGCGCGATAGGCCTGGTACGCCTCGACGAGGCGACCCAGGTTCTTCCTCGGCTCGAGCGTACCGACCACGAGCAGGTAGGGGCGCTCGACCCCGGCTCGCGCCAGCACGGCCCGCGCGCCCTCTGCATCGGCCGGAGGAAGGTGGTCGGCCCCGGGAGCGACGACGCGGACCCGATCTCGTGCCCCGAGCGCGACCAGCCGATCGGCCACGGTGGGATCGACCGCGACCAACCGCGTCGCACGGGCGAGCGCCGCCTCGAGTTGGGCCACGTGCCAGCGAGCCCCTCGCCTCGTGTAGAGCTCTGGATGCTCGAGGAAGATCACGTCGTGGACCACCACCACCGAGGGCGGTCGTCGCGCGATCGGCGGCCCTCCGAACGACAGCCAGAGCCCCACATCGGCGGACGGATCTGCCCCCCAGAGCCCCGCATCCCACGCACGCTGTGCGATCGGCTCGGGCAACGGCATCCGTCGAACCGTCGTGGCCCCCTCGACTACACCGTCGAGGCGCGCCGAGCGCGACGCGACCAGACGCACGGCGTGACGTCGGGCGAGCCGTGGGGTGACTTCGCGAACCCACACACCGATCCCCCCGGGGGCCGGACGGGCGAGCTGCTCGACGACGATGTCGACCCTCACGTCGCCGCGACCCGCTCGTAGAGCTCGATCATGGCGCGCGCCGTGCGCTCCCAGGTGAACTGCGCCGCTCGGCTCGGGCCGAGTGCGCGCAGACGGTCCGCGTCGACGAGCGCGCGGCCGATCGACGCTGCGAGCGCCGCCGCATCACCGACGGGAGCGAGCACCGCCGCCGAGCCGACCACCTCGCGTACCGCGGGCACGTCGCTGGCGACGACCGGGACGCCGGCCGCCATCGCTTCGAGGGGCGGCAGTCCGAACCCCTCGTAGCGACTCGGGTAGGCGAGCATGGCGGCGTTGGTGAGCAGCCAGGCTCGCTCGATGGGATCGACGTAGCCGAGCACCCGGATCCGTGCGCGCACCGGACTGGCCACCAGCGCCGAGGTGATGGCGTCGACCCCCCACCCCCACTGTCCAGCCAGCACGAGCTCGAGGTCGCGCTCGTGCTCGGCGACGTGCGCGAACGCCTCGATGAGCACGTCGATACCTTTGCGGGGCTCGAGGGTTCCGAGCGCGAGGACGTAGCGGCGCCCGGCGAGCCGCGCGATCCTCGCTGGCGCCGCGGGCGGGGCAACCGGCGCCCCGGGGGCGCCATGGGGCACCGCGACCACCCGATCGGCGTCGAGACCCAACCACGCCCTGACTTCGCGAGCGACCGCCTCCGATGGGGTGTGGACGAACGAGCCCTCGCGCACTGCAGCCGCGACCAGCTTGGGATAGACGAGCGTCGCGCGATCACACCAGTTCGGATGGTGCACGACGGTGAGGTCATGGACCGTCACGACGCTCGGGCGCTCACGCAGCGGCGGCAGCGTGAAGTTGGTCGCGTGGACGACGTCGACGTCGGCGAACACGCGATCGATCGACGGCCATCGCCACCGTGCCCACGCCGCCCAGAGCGGACGAGCAGGCAGACGAGCGTCGTGCACACGGAGCTCGGCGGGCACGGCCGCTCGGAGCCGGTCGCGGCCTCGCCACGTCACACCCCAGCCCGAGACGTCGACGCCGGCCTCGAGAAGCGCGTTCGCGAGGTGCCAGACGAACTCTCCGACGCCCGTCCTCGCGCCCACCAGGGGCAAGACGTCGAGGCTCACGCGCAGCACGGGCGCAGTCTACCGAGGAGGCTCTGGGCCGATCGGGTCACACCTCGACCGGTAGCCTCGTGGCCGTGACTCCAAACCCGCGCATCTGTGTCCTCTCGGGCGGGGTCGGCGCGGCTCGCCTCCTCGCTGGCGTCACCCGACGCAAGCTCGCTCCCGCGACCACCGCGGTCGTCAACACCGGTGACGACACATGGATCGCCGGCGTGCGCGTCTGCCCCGACCTCGACACGATCACCTACACACTGAGCGGCCTCGTGAACCCCCACACCGGCTGGGGGATCGCTCCCGAGACCTTCTCGGCGCTCACCATGCTGCGACGGCTCGGGGGACCGACGTGGTTCACGCTCGGCGACCGCGACATCGGCCTCCACCTCTACCGAACCGACCGGCTCCGTCGAGGCGAGGGCCTCCGATCCATCACCCGCGACGTCGTGCGCCGACTGGGGATCGACATCGACCTCGTACCCATGAGCGACGACGAGGTGGCGACGATGCTCACGGTACGGACCGACGACGGGGTCGCCGAGGTGGGATTCCAGGAGTACTTCGTGGCCATGCGACACCAACCCCACGTCGAACGCATCCGCTACGACGGCATCGCAACCGCGCGTCCCCATCCCGATGCACGGACCGCGATCGCCGAGGCCGATCTCGTGATCATCGCGCCCTCGAACCCGTTCCTCTCGGTCTTTCCGATCCTCGAACTCGGCGACCTCGGCGACCTCGTGCGCGACGCACGGGATCGAACGGTCGCGATCAGCCCGATCGTGGGAGGCCAGGCCATCAAGGGCCCTGCAGCCTCCATCATGGCCGACTTCGGCCTCGAACCGAGCGCAACGAGCGTGGCCCAGCTCTACGCACCGTACGCCGGCACCCTCGTCGTCGACCACCGCGATGGCGCACTGGCTGGCGACGTCGAACGCCATGGCGTGCGGGCCGTGGTGATGGACACGATGATCGCCGACCCCGACCGAAGCGCCGACCTCGTGGATCGGCTCGTCCAAGTGGTGGGTTCTGACCGATGAGACGGCTCACGATCTGGTCGATCCCCATCGATCGCGAGATCTGCGCCGGGGACAACCTTGGCGATCTCCTGGGCGCGACCGGCGAGCTCGCAGACGGCGACGTCGTCTGCGTGTCGCAAAAGGCCGTCTCCAAGGCCGAAGGTCGCGTGATCCAGAGCGACCCCGAGCATCTCGACGAGGCGTTCGAGGCCGCACTCGCTGCCGAGACGCGCAGGGTGCTGCGCGTGCGTGGCACCACGCGCATCGTGGAGACCCACCACGGCTTCGTCTGCGCGAACGCCGGTATCGACCGTTCGAACGCCCCCGCACATGCGCTCGTGCTGCTCCCGGAGGATCCGGATCGCTCGGCGCGTCGGATTCGCGATCGCCTGCGCTTTGCATGGAACCTCCACGTCGGTGTCATCGTCACCGACACCTTCGGTCGAGCGTGGCGCGAGGGGGTCACCGACGTCGCCATCGGGGTGGCGGGGGTTCGGGCAATCCTCGACCTGCGTGGCACCGCCGACTGGACCGGCGCAACCTTGCGCGTGACCGAGGTCTGCATCGCCGACGAGATCGCAGCGGCGGCGAATCTCGTCGCGACGAAGGCTGCCGGCACGCCCTTCAGCGTCGTGCGAGGCATCGACCCCGCCTGGCTCGCCGAGTCGTCCGCCCGCGCCATCGTGCGCGACAGCGCTCGAGACCTCTTTCGCTGACGCCCACGCCGGGCGCGCCGACCTCGAAGAGCACCGCGGCGAGCCGTGGGCTTCTGAGCAGCCAGACGAGGTCAAGACCGCGCTGCGAAGGGGCAGATCGAGAGCTCGGCGCCCGCCGCGAGGACCACTGAGCTCGATCAGCGCTGCTCAGGACCTCGGCGCCGCCTCGCGGATTCGCCGCGCCTCCAGCGCAGCCGCCCAGGTGCGCGCGAGGCCATCGGCGAGTCGGACCGATGGTCGCCAGCCGAGCAGGTGCGCCGCGCGGGAGGGGTCGAGCGCGTTGCGGTGCACCTCCCCCACCGACTGGCGTCCCTGGTGCACCGGGTGGAGCCCGTCGATCCCGGCGACCTCGACGAGCAGTCGTGCGAGGCCCGCGATCGAGGTCTCGAGGCCGGTGGCGACGTTGATCATCTCCCCATCGGCCCGATCGAGCGCGGCGACCACCGCATCGGCCGCGTCCCCCACCCACACGAAGTCCCGTGTCTGCGTGCCGTCACCGACGACGACAGGCGCGTGCCCCGCGAGCAGTGCGTCGACGAACCGCGCAACCACCGCGCCGAGCTCAGCGCGCTGGCGCGGACCATAGAGATTGGCGAAGACGAGGCTCGTGGACGCCGTCCCGTGGACGTGTCGAGCCGCTCGAAGGTACTCGAGTCCGGCCACCTTGCCCGCGCCGTAGAACGACATCGGCGCAAGCGGCGCCTCCTCGCGAATCGGCAACGCCCGCTGGTCGCCGTAGATCGCCGCCGAGGCGGCAAAGACCACCTTGCGCGAGCGAGCCCGCTTCGCAGCCTCCAGCACGCGCACGGTACCGAGGACGTTGACCTCGGCGTCGCGCACGGGATCGAGCGTGGATGCGCGGAGGCTCGCTCGGGCAGCCAAGTGCACGATGCTGCGCCAGCCCCGCCGCTCCGCCAGCGACCCGATGGCGGCACTCGTCACGTCCTCGACGACGACCGTGAGTCGCGCGCCGTGTCGGTCGCGCGCTCGCCGCAGATTCTCGAGCGACCCCGTCGACAGGTCATCGACGACGTCCACGCGCAGCCCGCGTGCCAACAAGCGCTCGACCACCCAGGACCCGAGAAAGCCCGCCCCGCCCGTGACGAGTACCGGCGGCGCCTCGCTCATCGGGTGCCAGCGAGTCGCTGGCCGGGGGCGAGCTCCGTGGACGGCGCGACCACCGCGAGATCGACCAGCTCGACGGCCTCCGGGACGTCCGTCTCGGCTCCGACGATCGAGTGCTCGACCCGAACCCCGGGTGCGAGTCGCGCGCCCTCGAGGACGATGGACGATCGCACGACGGCCCCGTCGCCGACGACGACATCGTCCTCGATGATCGCGGCGTCCACGACGGCGTCGCTCGCGACCTGCGATCCCTCTCCGAGGTAACACGTCTCGCCACCGGGGGGTCGACTCTCGACCGGGAACCGCACGCCCTCTCGCACTCTCGCCGCGCGCCGCCCCGTTGCGATGTCGAGCGCCGCACGCAGGTAGCTCGCCGGTGTGCCCGCATCAACCCAGTAGCACCGCTGCGCGAGCCCCCACAGCGTCCCCTCGCTCGCGAGCTGCGGGAACAGGCTCCGCTCCACGGAGACGCGCTCGCCAACGGCGATGCGCTCGATGGCTGCCGGCTCCATGACGTAGACGCCAGCGTTGATCGCGTGCGAGGGCGCCTGATCCCTCGGGGGCTTCTCCACGAAGCGCACCGCTCGGCCCCGGTCGTCGGTGACGACCACACCGAAGCGGCTGGGATCATCGACCTCCACGAGGCCGATCGTTGCGAGTGCGCCTCGATCGAGATGGAAGTCGACGAGCTGGGCGACGTCGAGGTCGGTGAGCACATCGCCGTTGACGACCAAGAACGTGCCGTGGACGTTGCCCTTGTCCACGGCGAAGCGAATCGCGCCCGCCGTGTCGAGCGGCTCCGGCTCGACCGCGTAGCGCACCTTGACCGTGCCGATGCGGTGGTCGGGATAGCGCGCGATGAACGCATCGGGCTGGTATCCGAGCGACAGCACGACCTCATCGACGCCGATCGCGGCGAGACGCTCGACGACGCGCTCGAGCATGGGAAAGCCCAGCAACCGCAGCATCTGCTTGGGTTGATGCAGCGTGAGCGGCCGCAGCCGGGTCCCCTCCCCGCCGACAAGGATGATCGCTTGCACGCGCCCTCCGTACTTTCTTGCGTGTCCTCGGGTGACCCTTAGACGTTCGCGAGGTTGGCGGCCGTGGGAGGCTGGGCGATCGTCGCGCCCTTGGTCACCACCGCGACGGCCACGACCTCGCCGCTCAGCATGCGCACACCGGTTGTCCCCGCATGGATCGTCGGCCGAGTCGCAAGCAGGGATGCCCACGTCGCCGTACGCACCTCGACCGGCCGCTGGCCGCACACGCTCGCGACGTCGATGCTCGCGTGCCCAGGCAGGACGACGCTCGACGTCGAGACGCGCACGCCCGCCGCGTCGAGGAAGTGCACGAGCGTCGCCGCAGCGCCGGTCTCGGCCGGTGTCTTCGGCGCGACCTTGACGACCCCGTTGCCGAGGGCCGTCATGCCGCTCGCAGCACCTGAACCCTTGGCGAGCACCGGCTCGAAGTGCCCGCAGACCTCGATCCCGAGTGCGGTGTACCACGTCTGGCCGACGCGAGGCGGCGACTGCGACGACGTCGCGGAGACCGGATGGTTGACCTCGTAGCGGGAGTAGCCGATGGCAGCGATGCCGAGCACCGCGACGATCGTGAGGGCAGCGTAGAACCCGACGGGAATCTCACGCGGTACGTGAGCCCCTCGACCAGCCGCCTTGGCGCGCTGGACTCGCCGAGCTCCTTCCTGGGGGTTGGGCATACCGGCACTAGGTTAGCGACTCATCCGTCCGCTGAGCTGCGTCGCGACGCCACGACGACCACTGCCCAACGAGCAAGCACGCCGAAGAGCACCAACGCCGCGCCAGTGGCCGTGTCCTCCTGCGCGAGCCCGTAGCGAACCAGGGAACGTGCGTGCCAGAGGGCCGCCACCACGCGTCGGGAGCGTGTGGTGGCACCCCCGACGTGGCGGACACGCACGGTCGGATCGACGACGACCTCCCAACCGGCCCGCGTGAGCCGCCAGGCGAGATCGACGTCCTCGAGGTACAAGAAGTAGCTCGCGTCGAACCCACCGATCGCCGACAGTGCCTCCCACCGCGCGAGCATCAGGGCGCCCGAGACCCACGGCGCCAGGTATGCATTCGGCGGATCGGGCACTTCGCGCCGATAGCGCCGTGACGCCGGATTCGACGGCCAGACGACGCCGAGTGCTCCGTGCAGCGCCGCGAGCGCGAGGCTCGGGAACGCTCGGACGCTCGCCTGGGGTTGGCCTGCGTGGTCTTCGAGTCGAGGCGCGACGATGCCAGCTCGCGACCAGCGCTCGCCGGTCGCGAGGAGTGTCCGCAGCGCGGACGGAGCGATCTCGATGTCCGGGTTGGCGATGAGCAGCCACCTGGCTCCTCGACGGGCAAGGACCCGATTGACGGCACCCCCGAAGCCCAGGTTGGCGCCGTAGGACCGAAACTCGACGACCCCCTGGCCCCGTGGCTCGGTGCGCGAGCTCGCCACAGCGAGTGCATTGTCGACGACGACCACGCGTGCCGCACCGGCATCGATCAGCGCATCGAGGAGCGAGTCGTCGGCGTGGCCCCCGTAGTCGACCACGACCGCCCAGAGCTCATCCACGAGCACGCTCGCTGACCGCAGCTCCGAGCGCCTCCTGCCACGGTCGCAGGGGCTCGAGCCCGACCGCGGCGCGCACGACCCCGGCGAGCACCGAGAAGGCAGGTCGCGGAGCGACGAAGCTGCCGGCGAGTTGCGTCGTGGGGATCGGCTCGACTCGGTGTGGATCGTCGCCAAAGGCCCGAAGTGCCTCCCTCGCGACGTCGTACCAGCTCGCCTGACCGTCGTTCGTCACGTGGATGACGCCGGTCACCTCACGACGCACGAGCTCCACGATGCCGAGCGCGACGTCGTCCGCGAAGCTCGGAGAACCGACCTGGTCCTCGACGAAGCGCAAGGGCCCAGGTCCTCGGCGAAGGCGGTCGATGGTCCCGAGCATGCAACGATCGTCGGCACTCATCAGCCAGGAGGTCCGCACACAACTGTCGATCCCGGGACGCAACTCGCGCTCCCCCTGGAGTTTCGTGAGGCCGTAGACACTCATGGGGTTCGGCTGGTCGGCCTCCGTATAAGGACGCGTGGCGGTACCGTCGAAGACGTAGTCGGTCGACACCTGACATACGCGCGCACCGGCGCGCTCGGCGGCCTCGACGAGCCAACGCACGGCGAGGGCGTTGAGCCGAACCGCCCGCTCTACCTCGCGCTCACAGGCGTCGACGGCCGTCATCGCGGCGGCGTTCACGATCCAGCGTGGCCGGAGTGCGTCGACGGCACCGTGCACCGCCACACGCTCGGTGACGTCGAGTGCTCGACGATCGAGACCGACGACCTCCGCGGCGCTGGTGCGCTCGAACGCGCGCACCAACCGCCGACCGAGCTGACCGCCCGCACCGAGGACCACGATGCGATCGCTCACCGGCGCCAGGCCTCGCCTTCGACGACAGGAGCACGGCCAAGCAGGGGCTCCCACCACTCGGGATGCTCGACGTACCACGCAACGGTCGACGCAAGGCCTTCGTCGAAGGCGACCGTCGGCTCCCAACCGAGGCTGGTGCGCAGCTTCGTCGAGTCCAGCACGTAGCGCCGGTCGTGTGATGGCCGATCGGGCACCACCTCGATGAGGCTCCGTGGCTTGCCGAGCAGGTCGAGGACCGAAGTGGCGATCTGCTCGATCGAGCGCTCGACGCCGGTGCCCACGTGGTAGGTCTCGCCGACGGTGCCGGCCTCCAGCACCCGGTCGATCGCGGCCGCGTGATCGCGCACGTGGATCCACTCCCGGCGATTCTCCTTCGATGCGTACATCGGCAGGGGAGCATCACGCAGCGCGCGCGTCACGAACAAAGGGATCACCTTCTCGGGGAACTGGTAGGGCCCGTAGTTGTTGGCGCAGTTCGTGATCGTGATCGGCACGCCGTAGGTCAGGTGGTAGGCCCGCACGGCGTGATCGGCGCCGGCCTTGGACGCGTTGTAGGGGGTGCGGGGCCGGTAGGGGTCGTCTTCGGTGAAGGCTCGCTCCTCGTCGAGCTCCAGGTCGCCGTAGACCTCGCACGTCGAGACGTGATGGAATCGCACCAAGCCGTCGTGCCGACGCGCGGCCTCGAGCAGTCCGACGGTGCCGAGCACGTTGGTCCGGAAGAAGCGCTCCGGGTCGATGATCGCGAGCGAGTTGTGCGACTCGGCGGCGAAGTTGACGATCACCTCGATGCGCTCCTCGTCGAGCAGCGAGCTCACGAGCTCGGTGTCGCCGATGTCGCCTTCGACGATGCGAATGTGGTCATCGACGTCGCGGAGGCTCTCACGACAGCCGGCATAGGTGAAGGCATCGAGCACGACGATCCGGTCGTCTGGGTGGCGGGCCACTCGCTCGTGGACATAGTTCGAGCCGATGAATCCCGCTCCACCGGTCACCAGAAGCCGCATGCCACTCCTCCTCACCTGCGATGCACCCTCGACGGGCGCCCGGCAGCCTAGCGACCGACCTTGGCCGCCTCTCGGCTCAGGCGAGCTCGAGCCGAGAGTGGTCGCCGACCACGACGCTGGTCGCACGTGGGAGGTGGCCTCGGCGCTCGACGACAGCGCTCCGTCCGATGATGCAGCCGTCCAACGGGCCGACACCATCGATCCTGGCGCCGGCGAGAACGATCGAGTTCTGGATCTCGGTGGCCCGCAGCTCGCAGTCGGGACCGATCGCAGAGAACGGCCCGACGTACGCATCGACGATGCGGGCCCCGCGACCGATGGTGGCGGGACCGCGCACCACCGTGCGCTCCACGACGGCACCAGGCTCGACCACGACCGGGCCGTCCACCGAGGAGTCCACGACCGTCCCCTCGACCGAACCCTCGATCCCGAGCAGCATGAAGCGATTGCCGGCCAGCAGCGCCTCGGGGTCGCCGAGGTCCTTCCAGAAACCATCGACCGCGAGCGCGTCCACGATGCGTCCGCTCGTGATGAGCGCGTCGATGGCGTCGGTGATCTCCAACTCACCACGAGCGGACGGGCGAATCTGGCTGATGGCGTCGTGGACCGCTGGACTGAAGAAGTACACGCCCACGAGCGCGAGGTCGCTCGGGGGGACCGACGGCTTCTCGACGAGGCGGACGAGGCGCCCCTCGGTGTCGAACTCCGCGACGCCGAACCGCGTCGGGTCGTCGACCTTGGCGAGCAGCACGAGTGCGTCCTCGCTACGGCCGGGTCGACCGAACCGCTCGACGAATGGCGCGACGCCACCGAGCAAGACGTTGTCGCCGAGGTACATGCAAAAGTCGTCGTCGCCGAGCCAGTCACGCGCGACGCTGACCGCGTGCGCGAGTCCGAGCGGCTGGGGTTGCTCGAGGTAAGTGACCGAGAGCCCGAAGGCCGAGCCATCGCCGACCGCAGCGCGGACCTCGTCCTTCGTGTGGCCGACGATCATCCCCACCTCACGGATGCCCGCCTCGGCGATCGAGTCGAGCGCCCAGAAGAGGATGGGCCGATTCGCGATCGGGACCAGTTGCTTGGCCGCGGTATGGGTGATGGGACGCAGCCGCGTCCCCGAACCGCCAGCGAGGACGAGCGCCTTCATAGGACGAGCCGATCCATGCGGCGCTCATGCTAGCTCGGGCTCAACCCGAGCGAGCGCGCGATCACCAAGCGCTGGATCTCCGAGGTGCCTTCACCGATCTCGAGGATCTTCGCGTCGCGGTAGTAGCGCGCGACCGGGGTGTCCTCGATGAAGCCGGCACCACCGAGGATCTGGGTCGCCTCCCTGGCGGCGCTCACCGCCGCCTCGGTCGCATAGAGCTTCGCGATCGCCGCCTCGCGCGCAAACGGGCGTCCCTGATCACGCAGCCAGGCCGCACGGTAGACCAGATGACGAGAGGCCTCCACCGCGACCTCGAGGTCTGCGAGCTTGAAGGCGATCGCCTGAAACCGACCGATCGGACCGCCGAAGGCGTTGCGCGCCTTCGCCCACTCGAGACCCTCGCGCAGGCACGCCTCCTGGAGACCGAGCGCGAGCGCTGCGATGGCGACACGTCCCTCGTCGAGGGTCGCGAGGAACTGCCGAAAGCCAGCCCCTGGCGCTCCGAGCAGCGCGTCGTCGCCGACCTCGGCGTCCTCGAGCACGATGCCGTGGGTATCGGACGCGCGCCACCCGAGTTTGCGATAGGACGGCAGCACCGTGAGACCAGCGGTCCCGGCCGGCACGATGAACGCGCTGATCCCTTCGTCCGTTCGCGCCGTGACGGTGACGACGGAGGTGATGGGCGTGCCCGAGTTCGTGATGTAGGCCTTCTCGCCGCGCAGACGCCATCGGTCAGCGACGCGCTCGGCGCGTGTTCGCGTCGCGCCGGCGTCCGATCCGGCCTCCGGCTCGGTCAGGCCGAAGGCACCGAGGGCTTCGCCCCGGACGAGGGCTGGGAGCCAGCGTTCGCGTTGCGCGTCGGTGCCGAAGCGGTAGATCGGACTCGCACCGAGCCCGACACCGGCCGAGAGGGTGATCGCGAGCGACGAGTCCGCCTTGGCGACCTCCTCGATCGCGATGCACAAGGAGGTGAAGTCCCCATCCCCGCCGCCGTAGCGCGACGGGAACGGGATCCCGAACAAGCCGAGCTTGCCCATGGTGCGCACCGCCTCGAGTGGGAATCGCTCCTCACGATCCCACGCGGCAGCGTTCGGCGCGACCTCTCCCGCGACGAAGTCCGCAACCACGGACCGCAGCTGCTCGTGTTCCGGCGAGAACTCCACCGTCATGCGTGCGTGCCTCCTTGGTCGTCGGCTCGAGTGGCTCCCGTGGACGAGCGGACGAGACGGACGAGGTCTGCCTCGCTCACCTCGAACGTAGCACCGTCGTGACGGAGCACCAAGGCACCCGAGGGACCCAATCCGACGACACGTCCGCGAAGCTCACCCGCAGCTCGTTCGACAACGACCTCCTCGCCGATCCCCGCGAGCAACGCACGCGCACCGCCCAGCACGTCATCGCCCCGAGACCAGCGCTCGAGCCAGGACGCGAGCTCCTCGAGCCAGACCCCGAGGGCCTCGTCGCGTGTGATCGACCGGCCAGCGAGCGAGCCGAGGTCGGCGAGCTGGCGACCTGGCACCTCGGGACAACCGGCGAGGTTCAGGCCGAACCCGACGACGAACTCGAGCGAACCGCCCTGCCAGGACGCCTCGATCAGGGCCCCGCCAACCTTGGCCTCGCCCACCACCACGTCGTTCGGCCACAGCCACGCTCCCTGGGCGACGCCGAGGCGGCGCAGCGTGCTGGCCGCAGCGCCACCGACGGACGCTCCGAGGAGCATCGGGCGCGCCGGTGCCTCGTAGCGATGGAGCGACGAGACGAGCAGGGAGCCCCCGGGCACGTCGACGAAGGTCCGACCACGGCGCCCACGACCACTGCGCTGGTGATCGGCGACCACCACCAGGTGCGCGCCGGCCCACCGGGCGCGAGCCGCGAGGACGCGATTGGTGGAGTCGACCTCGTCCGATAGGATCAGCCGCCAGGGCGCTCGACGTCCTGCCACGGACTCCACCCTAGAGTCGCCGAGTGGCGGAGCCCTGAGCGCGGGGCGAGCAAAAGGAGGGCGCGTGTTTTCATCGCTGCTGGTCGCGAACCGAGGTGAAATCGCGGTTCGGGTGATCCGCACCGCCAAGGAGCTCGGACTGCGAACCATCGCGGTGTACTCCGACGCCGATCGCGATGCACTCCACGTGCGCATGGCCGACGAGGCCTGGGCGCTCGGCGGGCTCACCAGCCAAGAGAGCTACCTCAATACGACCAAGCTCCTCGAGATCATCGAGCGCTCCGGCGCCGAAGCCGTCCACCCCGGCTATGGCTTCTTCTCCGAGAACGCCGACTTCGCCCGAGCGATCACCCAGGCCGGTGTCACGTTCGTCGGCCCACCCCCCGACGCGATCGAGGTCATGGGAGACAAGATCTCGTCCCGACGAGCCGCCGAAGCCGCTGGCGTCGCCGGCGTCCCCGGCCTCACCCACCCGGTGGACGATCCCGAAGAGGTCGTGGCCTTCGGCGACGAGCATGGCTGGCCCGTCGCGATCAAGGCTGCCTATGGCGGCGGTGGGCGAGGCATGCGCGTCGTCACCCGCCCCGACGAGGCGGCCGAGGCCCTCGCCTCCGCACGGCGCGAGGCACGCAGCGCGTTCGGACGTGACGAGTGCTACCTCGAGCGCTACCTCGCCTGGCCTCGCCATATCGAGATGCAGGTCATCGCGGACGACCACGGCTCGGTCCTGTGGCTGAGCGAACGCGACTGCTCCGCGCAACGACGCCACCAGAAGCTGATCGAGGAGACACCTGCACCGCACTTCCCCGACGAGACCCGGCGCGCGATGGGCGAGGCTGCGTGCGCCGTGGCGCGCGCCTGCGGGTATCGCAACGCCGGTACCGTCGAGTTCCTCTACCAAGACGGCGCGTTCTACTTCCTCGAGATGAACACGCGCCTGCAGGTCGAACATCCGATCACCGAACTCGTGACGGGTCTCGACCTCGTCGAGCTCCAGCTTCGGGTCGCCGCCGGCGAGCCCCTCGGCTTCTCCCAGCACGACGTCGTGCGGCGCGGACACGCCATCGAGGTGCGGATCAACGCCGAGGACCCCGCCGGTGGCCGCTTCATGCCGACCCCTGGCACCATCACCCGCTTCGACCGGCCCGACGGACCAGGGGTGCGCGTGGACGCTGGCTACGACACCGGCGACACGGTCTCGCAGTACTACGACAACCTGGTCGCCAAGCTCATCGTCCACGCCGCCGATCGAGACCACGCCATCGCTCGTGCGATCCGAGCGCTCGGAGAGCTCCGCATCGAGGGCGTCGCCACGACCACACCGGCCGACGTCGCCATCTTGGACCACCCCGACTTTCGCGCAGGAACCCACTCGACCCGTTGGGTGGAAGAACGCCTCGACCTGGGCGGCGTGGCCCCCGTCGCGACCGCATCCCAGGACGCTCACGAGCTCGTGCCCACCCCGGTCATCGCCGAGGTGAACGGCAAGCGTGTCGCCGTCACGCTCTATCTCGACGCCGCAGCACCGAGTGCGCCTGCTCCGCGCACGCCGAATGCACCGAGCCGACCTCAGCGAAGCTCATCGGCCAGAGCCGGTGCCCGAGCAGCACAGACGGGCTCCGGCGAGGTGAGCGTCCCGATGCAGGGCACCGTGGTGAAGGTCCCGGTCTCCCCAGGGCAACAGGTCGACGCTGGTGAGGTCGTCATCGTGCTCGAGGCGATGAAGATGGAGAACGCCATCTTGGCCGAGCGCGCCGGTACCGTCCGCGAAGTGCGCGTCAACCCCGGCGACACCGTCGGCACGGGCGACATCGTCGTCGTGATCGAGTAGCACCGTGGAGGCGCTCGCTGCGATTCGGCGGCGACGGATGCGCCGAGCGCTCACTGCCGATCCGATCGACGACGCGACGCTCGCGGCCATCGTCGACGCCGGGCTGCGAGCGCCGTCCGCCGGCTTCACACAGGCCGTCACCATCGCGATCGCGCGCGAACCGGAGAGCCGCGCCCGGATCCTCGCAGCACTCACGACGCCGGGGTGGCTGGCCGCGCGTCCCGAGATGCGAGGACTCGAACGCGCACCGGCCCTGCTCCTCGTCACCGTCGACCCCGCGGCCTACGCCGAACGCTACGGTGCCCCCGACAAGCGCGCCGCCGGACTCTGGAGCCTGGAACGATGGCCCATCCCCTACTGGTGGGTCGACGCTGGCGCCACACTGGAAGCGATCCTCGTCGCCGCGACCGCGCTCGACATTGGGGCAGCCGTCATCGGCACCTTTCGAGGCGAGGAGGTGCTGCGCGACCTCGCCGGACTCGCTCAGACGAGCCGCATCGTCATCACGGTCGCGCTCGGCCACCCCCTTCCCGAGCCAGTGCACGGCTCACCGTCGAGGCGAGGGCGCCTCGACCCCCGCGACCGCGTCGTGCCGCTCGACCTCCAGGCGCAGCGCCTCGTGCCGATGCTCCGTAAGCTACAGGGCGGACGGTCCGGAGGTGCGTAGGGGTGGCAGGCTTTCGCGATCTGCTGTTTCAGACCAAGGCCTCGGTACACGAGGTCACGACGGACGAGGCTGCTCGCCTCCAACGCGAGGGTTGGGCACTCCTCGACGTTCGTGAACAGGACGAATACGAGCAAGGCGCGATCGCCGGGGCGGTGTTCATCCCTCGCGGGAACCTGGAGCTCGTGGTCGAGTCCAAACTCCCCGACAAGTCGACGCCGATCGTCGTCTACTGCGCGGGCGGCGTACGCTCGGCGTTCGCCGCGAGGACGCTCGGCGATCTCGGCTACGAGCGCGTGGTCTCCATGGCGGGAGGCTTCAATCGCTGGAAGGACGAGGGACGGGCCTGGTCGACGCCCCGGACACTCACCCCTGAGCAGCGAAGCCGCTACCATCGCCACTTGCTGCTCCCGGAGGTCTCCGAAGCTGGTCAGCTGCGCCTACTCGAAGCGCGCGTCCTTCTCCTCGGTGCGGGCGGCCTGTCCTCCCCGGCTGCCCTCTACCTTGCGGCGGCAGGTGTGGGCACGATCGGGATCGTCGACATGGACGTCGTCGACGCCTCGAACCTCCAACGCCAAGTGCTCCACACCCTCGATCGCGTCGGCATGGCCAAGGTGGACTCCGCCGAAGCCGCGATCGCACAGCTGAACCCGGACGTCCGCGTGGTCAAGCATCCGGTGCGCCTCGATGCCGACAACGTCCTCGAGATCCTGTCGGGCTACGACGTCGTCGTCGACGGCACCGACAACTTCCCGACCCGCTACCTCGTCAACGACGCCTCCCTCAAGCTCAAGATCCCGGTCGTCCACGGGTCGATCTTCCGCTTCGAGGGGCAGGTCACCGTCTTTTCGCCCTACGACGGGCCCTGCTACCGGTGCCTCATCCCCGAGCCACCACCGGCCGAGCTCGCGCCGTCGTGCGCGGAGGCCGGCGTGCTCGGCGTGCTCCCGGGCATCGTGGGGTCAATCCAGGCCCTGGAGGCGATCAAGCTCATCCTCGGCCTTGGTGACACCCTCGCAGGCCGCCTCCTCACCTTCGACGCCCTCGCGGAGACCTTCCACAGCTACCGCCTCCACCGCGATCCGGCGTGTCCGGCTTGTAGCCTCGACCCCGCACAGATCACCATCGCCGCCTACGACGATCTATGCCTGCCCCACCCCGTGCGCCCCTAGCCTCACCGGCGGCCTCCTCCAGCTCGGGGTGGCTGGTTGCTACGCGTCTCGAGGCGTGAGCCCCAACCGTCGAGCAAGCTCCGTGATCGCACGCGCAAGTGCGACGTCGCGGTCCGTCAAACCGCCCGTCTCGTAGGTGGTGGTCGCCACCTCGACCGAGCCGAAGCGGATGGTGACGTCCGGATGGTGTCCGAGGGCGTCAGCGATATGGGCAACGTCCTCGAGCAACCTCACGCCGGTCGCGAAGTCACCGGTCGCGAACCGACACACGGCAACGTGCCCACGAACCTCCCACGCGCTCAACGTGGGCACCGCCGTGAACTGCTCGGCACTCAGCTGCTCCACGCAACGCTCCTCCCGTGGCATCACGATCGTTCGTCGCGCCCAACGCTCACGCGCCAAGCGGCCTTCACCGTCGCGCTGTCCTCGCACCAGCCTACGCGCTCGCTCGAGCGCTCGACGAGGACGCCGGGTCGCCGTGGCGCGAGGACCAGACGTCGGTAGGATGAGCCCGTGGCCGACGACGAGCGTCTCACCTCCTCACACATCCCGATCCGACGCGTCTATCGACCCGAGGACCTCGCCGACCTCGACTACGACCGGGACCTGGGCGACCCAGGAACCTTCCCCTTCACCCGAGGCATCCACGCGGGGATGTACCGCGATCGCCCATGGACGATGCGCCAGTATGCCGGCTTCGGCACCGCGGAGGCAACGAACGAGCGCTTCAAGTTCCTCCTCGAGGCTGGCCAAACGGGTCTCTCCGTCGCCTTCGACCTCCCCACCCAGATGGGCTACGATGCTGATCACCCGCGCGCGCACGGCGAGGTAGGGCGCGTCGGCGTCGCCATCTCGACCATCGACGACATGCGCCGCCTCTTCGCGGACATCCCCCTCGAGCGGGTGACGACCTCGATGACCATCAACGCGACCGCCTCAGTTCTCTTGCTGCTCTACGAACTCGTTGCCGAAGAGCAAGGGGTCGCACCGGAGCACCTCCGAGGCACCATCCAGAACGACATCTTGAAGGAGTACGTCGCCCGCGGCACCTACATCTTCCCACCTCGACCATCGATGCGGCTCGTCACCGACACCTTCGCCTACTGCGCCGATCGCCTGCCCCAGTGGAACACGATCTCGATCTCCGGCTACCACATCCGCGAGGCGGGCGCGTCGGCGGCCCAAGAGATCGCGTTCACCATCGCCAACGGGATCGCCTACGTCGACGCGGCGCTCGCCGCCGGCCTCGACGTCGACACCTTCGCGCCGCGGCTCTCCTTCTTCTGGAACGCTCACACCAACCTCTTCGAGGAGATCGCCAAGTTCCGAGCCGCTCGACGTATCTGGGCTCACATCATGCGCGAACGCTTCGGCGCGAGGTCCGAGCGGAGCTGGCTGATGCGCTTCCACACGCAAACCGCAGGATCGGCCCTCACAGCCCAGCAGCCAGAGGTCAACATCGTCCGGGTCACCCTCCAGGCACTCTCCGCCGTGCTCGGGGGAACCCAGAGCCTGCACACCAACGGCTTCGACGAGGCGCTCGGCCTTCCGACCGAACACGCCGCCAAGTTGGCACTGCGCACCCAACAGGTGCTCGCCCACGAGATCGGCGCGACCGACACGGTGGATCCGCTCGCCGGCTCGTACTACGTCGAGGCCCTGACCGATGCGGTCGAGGCCAGTGCACGCCACCTCATCGACGAGATCGATGCGCGCGGTGGCGCGGTCGCCGCGATCGAACAGCAGTGGATGCAGGAGGAGATCGAACGCTCCGCCTACGAGGCCGCCACCGCCATCGACGAGGGTCGGACCATCATCGTCGGCGTGAACCGCTACCGCGAACCAGAGCCAGAAGCCCCCGAGGTCTTCCCCATCGACCCGGCCTTCCAGCGCGACCAAGCCGCGCGGGTCCAACGGTGGCGTCGTCACCGCGACGCCGAGGCGCTCGCTGGCACCCTCGATGACCTGGCCGCCACCGCCCGCGGCACCGGAAACCTGCTCTATCCCATGCGAGCTGCACTCCGCGCTGGTGCGACCCTCGGCGAGGTCGCCGACACCCTACGAGGAGTCTTCGGCGAGTACGACGGCTCGTAGGGACGGACATCGCTTGACATGAAACGTCATAGCTGACATACTGGAGTGCGCGCCACACGGCGCAAGGCGGAACAGGACGTTCCGATCCGCGCTCGGGCTAGGGAGGCCCGAGCCCGCATCATGGAGGATGGCCCATGGCACAGCTCGATCCAGCACTCACCATCGACCGGTGGCACACGCATGAGCCCGGCTGGAGCCCCCGCTCCGACGAGGTCGAACTTCTGTGGCTGCCCCTCATCGGGCCGACCGCCCTCGCTCTCCTGCGCCGACTCGACGCGCTCAGCGAGCACGGACCCGCGCTCGTACGGCTCGACGACCTCGGCGCGAGCCTCGGCCTCCGTTCGCACGACACCGGCCTGCGCTCGATCGTGCGCGCCATCGAGCGCCTCGCGACCTTCGAACTGGCTCGCGTCGTCGAACGAAACCGGCTCGAGATCCGTTCCCCCGTGCCGCATCTGAGCGCGCGTCAGCGTCGTGCGCTCCCCGCATCACTGCGCCTCGTCGACGCCTGGCACCCGAGCGCCTCGGAGGTCGCCAACGCGCAGCGACGCGAAGCGAGGCTCCGCCAGCTCACCGCGACCCTGCTCGGCCTGGGCGCGAGCGAGGCCGAGGTCTCGGCACGCCTCGTTCGCCAGGGCTATACGGTCGAGGCGGTGACCCGGGCCGTCAACGAGCAGCGTCGTCGAGCGTCGGTCCGCACAGCCAGCGCGTCAAGGTGAGGACCCCGAAACCGGTCGCACCCTCGCGCACCCACCCTCGGTCGCCATCGGCGCGCGCCGGACCGGCGATGTCGAGGTGTGCCCACGGAACCGACCCGACGAAGCGCTTGAGCAGCAACGCGGCCGCGATGGCCCCAGCCTTGCCAGGCTTGCCCATGTTCTTCACGTCGGCGACGCTGCTCTTGATGTGTGCCTCGTAGCGTGACGGCAGCGGCAGTTCCCAGAGGGGTTCGTCCTCGCGGTCACCGGCTGCGCGCAACGCACCGATGAGATTCGGATCCGAACCCATGATGCCCGCGACCTCGTCGCCGAGGGCGACGACGCACGCGCCCGTCAAGGTCGCCAGATCGACGATGGCGCTCGCGCCGTCCTCCACCGCGAGCGCCAGTCCGTCGGCGAGCACCAAGCGGCCCTCGGCATCGGTGTTGAGCACTTCGATCGTGGTCCCCGAGCGCGTGACGAGCACGTCACCGGGCTTTTGCGCGCTGCCCGAAGGGAGGTTCTCCGTGAGCATCAGGTACGCACGCACCTCACGCGTACAGCCGAGCTCACCGAGGACGGACATGGCCGCGAGAATCGCGGCCGCGCCCGCCATGTCCGTCTTCATGGACATCATGCCGTCGGCGCTCTTGAGGCTGAGACCGCCCGAGTCGAAGGTAATACCCTTGCCGACCAACGCAACCGGCTCACCGGTGGGCGCCCCGGGCCGATAGACGAGGTGCACGACCCGCGGCTCCTCGACGGACCCTCGTGCAACACCGAGGAGCCCGCCAAGGCCCTCAGCCTCGCAGGCCGCACGGTCCCAGACGCGCACCTCGAGACCCGCCGCATCGGCCACCTGCTCGGCGAGCTGTGCGAAGACCGTCGGCGTCATCCTCGAGGGCGGCTCGTTGACGAGATCGCGTGCCAACGCCACCGCCTCCGCTCGACTCCTCGCCCGCTGGAGCGCCGCACGCGCGACGTCACCCATCACGACGACCTCGGTGGGCCAGGTCTGAGCCGGCGCCGAGGCGTGTCGATACCGATCGAACCGGTAGCTCGCGAGCAGCGCGCCGAGGGCGAACTCCTCGGCAACGATCGCGTCGTGCGACCCCAGATCGACGCTGACGTCGGTCGCGTGGCGGTCGGCGGCGAGCGCCACGACATCGGCCCCGGCTCCCCGCGCGCCGTGGTCGAGGTCGTAGCCCCTGACCCACCAGAGTTCGTCACCGACGATCTCGGTGCGCCAGGCGTCCTCACGCTCGCTCGCTGCGTCGAGTCGAACCCGCAGCCCGCGAGCCTCGACACCACTCACCACGTTCGTCGTCACACCCATGCGGGGCTCCCTCTCGTCTCGTCACCGTGAACGTTCGTTGGCCCCACGTTAGGCGTCATGCGCCCCTCGGCGATCCGCTCGCTAGGCGACGAAGTACTTCGCTTGAGGATGGTGAACGATGATCGCGGTCGTGGTCTGCTCGGGCTCCAGTTGGAAGGTGTCCGACACGCTGACCCCGATACGACCGGCATCGAGCAGATCGACGACCGTCCGGTTGTCCTCGAGGTCCGGACAGGCTGGGTAGCCCCAGCTGTAGCGACTCCCACGGTACTGCTGACGAAAGAGCCCCGCGAGCGTCGGGCCGTCCTCGTCGCCAAAGCCCCACTCCGCTCGGATCCTGGCATGCCAGTACTCGGCGAGCGCCTCGGTGAGCTCGACTCCGAGCCCGTGGAGGAGGAGGTACTCCTGGTACCGATTCTCGTCGAACGCCCGCTTGGCGACCTCCGTGATCCGCGGACCCATGGTCACCACGTGGAAGGCGACGTAGTCGATCTCGGGCCCCGCGAGCGGCCGGAAGAAGTCCGCGATACAGAGGTACGGCTCCTGCTCTTGGCGAGGGAAACGGAATCGAGCGAGTTCGTGCTCACGCGCCTCGTCCGCGAACACCACGAGGTCGTTACCCTCGGAAGCCGCGACGAAGTAGCCGTAGACGACCTGGGGCACCAGGCTCTGGTCCACGAGCGCACGGTCGAGCTGACGGCGCAGCTCCGCGCGCAAGCGCTGCTTGAAGGCCGCGTCGTCCTCATCGCCTTCGGGTCGATACCCCCACTGGTGACGAAACAGCGCGGTCTCGTTCACGTAGGCCGCGATGTCGTCCAGCGCGATCCCCTTCACGACTCTCGTGCCGAGGAACGGTGGACGGAAGATCGGGTTGTCCATCGCGACCGTCGGCGATCGCTCGGTGCGCTCACTCGTCGAGCGTCGCAGGAGCCGCGGCGTCCTCGTGCTCGACTGCCGGATCGAACGCCCGAACTCGGGATCGTCGAGCTCGCCACGACGGATGCGCCCCAACCGCTCGAGCACATCGAGCCCCTCGAACGCGTCCTTGCCGTAGAAGACCCGACCGTCGTACACCTGGCGCAGGTCCCGCTCGACGAAGGTACGGGTCAGCGCGGCGCCACCGAGGATGACCGGCAGGTGGGCCATTCCTCGTTCGTTCATCTCGACCAGGTTGTCGCGCATCACGAGGGTCGACTTGACGAGCAGTCCGCTCATGCCGATCGCATCGGCATGGTGCTCTTCGGCGGCCGCCAGCATCTCCGACAAGGCGACCTTGATGCCGAGGTTCACCACGCGATAGCCGTTGTTGGTGAGAATGATGTCGACCAGGTTCTTGCCGATGTCGTGCACGTCCCCTTGGACGGTCGCGAGCACGACGGTGCCTCGATCGTTCACCGATGCGCGATCGAGGTAGGGCTCGAGCCATGCAACCGCCTGCTTCATCGTCTCGGCCGAGGCGAGCACGAACGGAAGCTGCATCTGGCCCGACCCGAACAGGTCGCCGACCTCGGCCATCGCCGGGAGCAGCACGTCGTTGATCACGCCGAGCGCGCTCATGCCCTCGCCGAGCGCGGCGGCCAGGTCATCCTCGAGGCCCTGACGATTGGCGTCGACGATGCGCCGGTGCAGCCGTTCCGGCACGGAGAGGGCCTCGAGCTCCTCGCCCGTGACCGCGACCGCCTGGACGTCCGCGAAGCGCTCGATCAGGCGGGCAAGCGGGTCGCCCTGGCCGCGGCGATCGTAGATGAGGTCGAGGCAGATCGCGCGCACATCCTCAGGGATGCGAGCGAGCGGCTGGATCCGCGAGGGGTGCAAGATGGCCATACTCAGGCCGGCTGCCTGGCATTCGGCGAGGAACACGCTGTTGAGCGCTTCACGAGCAGCCGCATTGATACCGAAGGAGACGTTCGACAACCCGACCAGCGTCGAGACGCCGGGCATCTCGGCGGTGATGCGCCGCAGGGCCTCGATGGTTTCGAGCGCGTCACGTCGTGACTCCTCCATCCCGGTCGTCACCGGGAGGACGAGTGGATCGATGATGATGTCGTCGGTGGCCAAGCCGTAGCGTTCGACCGCGAGTGCAACGATCCGCTTGGCGATCTCGACCTTGCGCGCCGCGGTACGCGCCTGGCCTTCCTCGTCGATGCAGGTCGCAACCACCGCCGCACCGTAGTCCTTCGCGAGGCGCAAGAAGGAGTCGAACCGGGTATTGGACCCCTCACCCTCCTCGAGGTTGACCGAGTTGATGATCGGCCTGCCGCCGAGGTGCCGGAGCGCGGTCTCCACCACCGCCGCTTCGGTCGAGTCGATCATGATCGGCAACGTGGACGCGGTCGCGAGGCGGCTCGAGAGCTCCTCCATGGCGACGGTGCCGTCCTCGCCGGTGTAGTCGACGCAGAGGTCGATCATGTGAGCGCCGTCGCGAACCTGATCCTGCGCCATGCGCACACAGGTGTCCCAGTCGCGAGCGAGCATGGCGTCGCGGAAGCGGCGAGAGCCGTTGGCGTTGGTGCGCTCACCCACCGCAGTGATGGCGAGGTCTTGTCGCAGCTCGACCGCCTGGTAGAGCGACGCCACCTGTGCCCGTGGCGTCGGATGGCGCTCTCTCGGGACCGCCTCACCGACGGCCTCGACGACGGCCCGCAGGTGCTCGGGCCGCGTGCCACAGCAGCCACCGACGATCCCGACCCCGAGTTCGTCGACGAAGCGACGGTGCGCCGCCGCCAGGGCGTCCGGGGTCAGGTCGTAGTGCATGTGACCGTCGACGACGTGGGGCATGCCCGCGTTCGGCAGGCACGAGATCGGCACGCGCTGATGCTCCGAGAGATACCGAAGGTGCTCGCCCATCTCCTCGGGACCGGTCGCGCAGTTGATGCCGATCGCGACCGGGTCGAGACGCTCCAGCGCGGCGAGTGCCGCACCAACCTCCGTGCCAGGCAGCATCCGACCGGTGGTCTCGATCGTCACCTGCACCTGGACCGGGACCGAGCGGCCCAGTCGGCGCATGGCTCGACGGGCGCCGATCACCGCCGCCTTGGCAGAGAGCAGGTCGTAGACCGTCTCCACGAGCAGGAGATCGACACCTCCCGCGATCAGGCCCTCGGCCTGCACCTCGTAGGCGTCTCGCAGGTCCTCGAAGGGGATCTGGCCGAGCGAGGGCAGCTTCGTCCCCGGCCCCATCGAGCCCGCCACGAAGCGAGGATGATCGGGCGTCGCATAGCCAGAGGCGACGTCTCGAGCGAGCTGGGCCGCTCGAAGGTTGAGCTCGTAGGCACGCTCGGCGATACCGTACTCGGCCAGGACCGGCGCCAAGGCGCCGAACGTGTCGGTCTCGACGACGTCGACACCGACGGCGAGGAACGAGTCGTGCACCGCGGCCACCGCCTCGGGCCTCGTCACGACGAGGATCTCGTTGCAACCCTCGAGCGCGGGACCCCCAAAGTCGTCGGCGCCGAGGCCGGCCAGCTGCAGGTTGGTGCCCATCGCGCCGTCGAACACGACGACACGCTCACGCAGCAGCTCCTCGTAGGTCCTCACGACAACTAGGCTACCGGGACCGGGGAGGTGGATCGTGGAGGGTGCAGCACGACGCCGGACGCCGATCTACACGCGTCGCGGCGATGGCGGCACGACCGGCATGCTCTATGGCGGTCGACTGCCGAAGGATCACCCGCAAGTGGAGCTCAACGGAGCCGTCGACGAGACCCAAGCCCAGCTCGGGGTCGTCAGGGCCAGTGCAGCCGTCGACCTCGCGACCATCTGTCTCGATCTGGAACGCGACCTGTGGGTCCTCATGGCCGAAGTCGCCACGCTGCCCGAGCACCGAAGCAAGCTCGTCCCGGGTGAAACCCTCGTGACGAAGGCGATGGTCGAGCGGCTCGAGCGGCTCATCGACGACGTCAGTGAACGCTTCGAGCCGATTCGAGACTTCGTCGTTCCCGGTGGAACCCCGACCGCGGCAGCGCTCGACGTCGCCCGAACCGTCTGTCGGCGCGCGGAGCGCCTCGCGGTCCGCTTCGTCGCATCGGCGCCCAGCTCGCACGTCGGCGCGTACTTGAACCGACTCTCCGACGCCCTCTGGACGCTCGCTCGCTGGCAGGAAGGGATGCACCTGCGGGCCAAAGACGTCGGCGTCGAGTAGCGTGCGACGAGTCAGCTCGCCGGGCGAGTCCCGAGCGTCACGGTGACCGTTCGCTCAGACGACGACGTCCAGTACGAGAGCGATACCTGGTCGCCGGGGTGCAACGTCTCCTCGATCGCGCCGAGCGCTGCCGCCGAAGTCACCTTGTGTCCATCGAAGGCGACGATCACGTCGCCGGCGCTCAGTCCAGCCTGCGCCGCAGCGGTGCCAGGGAGGACGGACACGACGACCGCCCCCTGCGAGACCGGGAGCCCGAACTGAGCCGCGAGCGCCGAGGAGTCATCTTCGACCTCGACGCCGAGGAAGGCGCCAGGGGCTCCCGACGTGCCGCCATGCTCGAGGACCGGGAGCTCCGCGATGAGCTCCGAGGACGGGATCGCAAAGCCGATGTTCTCCGCCTGGGTACCGTCCGACGTCGTGCCCGCAGCCGCGGTGTTCATGCCCACCACGTCCCCAGCCGAGTCGACGAGCGGACCTCCTGAGTTCCCCGGATTGATGGCGGCATCGGTCTGGATCATGTCGTCGAGCGTCTCGGTCTGGCCGGTGGTCGGGATCGACGCCGTCACGACCCGTCCGAGGGCCGAGACGATCCCACTCGTGACCGTCGGCGAACCCGCCTGCAGGCCGAGCGCATTGCCGATCGCGATCACCGCATCGCCTGGGACCAGTGCAGCCGAGTCACCGAAGGTCACGGTGTGGAGGTGGGCCGGCGGATGGTCGATCCGCAAGAGCGCGAGGTCGTGCGACGGAATCGTGCCCACGATGGTGGCCGGCAACGCCGTGTGCGTTCCGTCCAGCGTGACGGCGACCGAGGTCGCGCCCGCGATGACGTGATTGTTGGTGAGGACGAGGCCGCTCGTCGAGACGATCATCCCGGTCCCGGCGGACTTGAACTCCGCCCCCGTCTGACCGCCACCGAGGCCGAACGGGCCGCCGTTCGTCACGCCGATGAGATCGCCAGTGGCATCGATCGAGACGACCTCTGGCAAGACCGACGACACGATGGCAGGAATCGATACGCCGCCGGCCAGCGCTGGCCCCGGCTTGAGCTGGGACACCGGCGTATCGAGGTGGACGGTCGGGGGAAAGAGGCGCGTGGCAACGACCGCGCCGGCACCGCCCGCCACCACCGCGACCACGACGACGACGCCCAGCGCCGTTGCACGCCGGGAGAGACTGCGTTGTGCCATGGCTGCCAGCCTATCGAGCGCACACCTGCTCGACGGGGGCCACCGCGACGCACGTGGCGGCCGACTCAGCGCGCCTCGAGCACCGTCCGCTGCGTGCTCGAGCGATTCAGCCGCTCGACCCCATGTTCCGTCAGGACGACGATGTCCTCGATTCGCACGCCGAAGTTCCCGGGGAGATACACCCCCGGCTCGATCGAGAAGGCGTCACCGACCTCGAGCGTCGTCGTGGCCCCAGGAGCGAGGAACGGGTCCTCGTGTTCCTCGAGCCCGATGCCGTGGCCGAGCCGATGAACGAACCACTCGGCATATCCCGCCTCCACGAGCGTCTCTCTCGCGATGCGATCCACCTCACCAGCTACGATCCCGGGCACGATCGCGGCGATCGCTGCGTCGTGCGCGCCTAACACGGCGTCGTAGACCGACGCGAACCCATCCGGGGCCGTCCCGACGGCAAACGTCCTGGTGGTGTCCGAGCAGTAGCCCGGCTCGCCGTCGACCTCGAACGTGCCGCCGAAGTCGCACACCACGACGTCGCCGATCTCGATGCGCCGTGCGCCGGGCTCGTGGTGTGGGGATGCGCCGTTCGGCCCCGACGCCACGATCGAGAAGTTGGCACGTGCATGCCCAGCCGCGATCAGCCGCTCGGCGATGTCGCGCGACACCTCACGCTCCGTCCTTCCGACCAGCGCGATCTCGCCCGCCAGGAGCGCCGTGGCGACGTGGTCGGCTGCCGTCCCCGCTGCTCGCAACGCCGCGACCTCGTCGGGGTCCTTGCGCCGCCGCAGCGGTCCGATCAGGGCACCAGCCGGCTCGAACCGACAGCCGGGCCGCAGACGCTGCAGCTCGAGGAGCCATCCCGCGCGCCCGCGCTCCCCGATCGCGATGCGCCCCGTCGGTGGGAGCAGAGCTGCCACGAGCTCGAACGGATCTTGCCCGTCGCTCCAGGCGACGAGGTCGATCCCGTCGCGATGACGCACCCGCGGCTCCTCGAGTCGCGGCACCACGAGGACCGCCGTGCCATCGGCACGCACGACCAGGGCCGTGATGCGCTCGAGCGGCATCGCTTCGTAGCCGATCAGCCACGGCATCTCCGGTCCGATGGTCACGATCGCCGCATCCACGCCGTTGCGGACGAGCTCGCCGACGAGCGCCGCACGTCGTTCCGGGTAGCGCTCGACCAGGCTCACGCGCGCTCCGCAAGGACCTGCGCGGCGTCCGATCCGCGCTTGGCGTGGTACGACGAGCGTGCGAGCGGCGAGGCTTCGACGAAGCGGAACCCGAGTTCGGTGGCGTAGTCCCGGATCATGTCGAACTCCTCGGGATGCCAGTACCGAGCGACCGGCGCGTGCCACTGCGTCGGACGGAGGTACTGTCCCACGGTCAGGATCGAGACCCCTGCGGCGGCGAGATCCCCCATCGCCTCACGGAGTTCGTCGAACGACTCGCCAAGCCCCACCATCAGGCCGGACTTCGTGACGAATCCGGCTCGCTGCGCTCGGGACAACACCGCGAGACTGCGGGCATAGTGCGCACTTGGCCGCACGGCCCGCTGCAGACGAAGCACCGTCTCGAGGTTGTGATTGAGCACATCGGGACCAGCCTCGAGCACGGTGTCGAGCGCCGCCGCCGAGCCCTTGAAGTCCGGGATCAGCACCTCGACTCGCGTGGTGGGACGCGCCAGTTTGATCGCCCGGATCGTTCGCGCAAAAGCCTCGGCACCGCCGTCGGCCAGGTCGTCACGAGCGACGGCCGTGACGACCGCGAACTCGAGGTCGAGGGCGGCCACCGCAGCAGCCACCCGATCGGGCTCGCCGGGGTCGAGCGGCAGCGGATGGCTCGTGTCGACCAGACAGAACGTGCACGCACGCGTACAACGCTCGCCGTTGATCATGAAGGTCGCTGTCCCATCCTTCCAGCACTCCGAGAGGTTGGGGCACCCCGCCTCCTCGCAGACGGTGACGAGCGACAGTTGGCCGACGAGACGCTTGAGTTCGAGGACCTCGCTCCCATGACGGACACGTGGTCGAACCCAGGCCGGCTTGCGCGCATGGAACGGAACCGCTTCGCCGAGCGAGACGCCGGCCCGTTGCAAGCGCCGCTCGACCGGCGAGGTGGCCGACTCGGACGACGCCGGCTGGGCGACCGGCCAGTCGACACCGGCACTTCGGGCTTCGAGTCCGAACGTCACTGCAAAGCGTCGGGCAAAGACCCGCGCGACGTCCTCCACACTCACCCTGACGCCCTCGGCGGCCATCGACGTGACCGGCTTGTCGGGGATTCCGCAGGGGACGATATGGCCGAACATCCCAAGGTCCGTCGTGACGTTCAGCGCGATGCCGTGGAGTGAACGACCCCGCGTGAGTTTCACGCCGATCGCCGCGATCTTGCGCGGTGCCGCGGCGTCGACCCACACGCCCGGGTAGCCGTCCAACGCGAACGCAGCGAGCTGGAACTCGGCCAAGGTCTCGATCAGCACCTGCTCGAGTCGATGGACGTAGCGCGGCGTCGAGTCGGGCTCGACCGGCACGTCGACGATGGGGTAGGCAACGAGCTGACCGGGTCCGTGGTAGGTGACGTCACCACCCCGATCGGTCCACACGAGCCGTGCTCCGACATCGGCAGGGTCCACCAGCACGTGCTCGCGCTTCGCGCGCACCCCCATCGTGTAGGTGTGCGGATGCTCGAGGAGCAGCAACCACGACCCCGTTCCCTCGTGCAGGCGGTGCTGGAGCTCGAGGGCGTCGTCGTAATCGGTTCGCCCGAGCCACCGGACGCGCAGGGTGTCGCTCACAGCTCCTGCTCCCACGCCGTCTGCTCGATCACCTGCTTTGCCTTCGCAAGGAACGCCGCCGCATAGGCGCCGTCGATCGCCCGATGGTCGAAGTTGACCGTGAGCAGCCCCACCGAGTGGATCGCAATGGACTCCGCTCCATGGGCATCCGTGACCACCACGGGCCGACGGGTGATCCCGTCGGTCGCGAGGATCGCAACCTGAGGCTGGTTGATGATCGCCCCGGTCATGAAGGTCCCGAACGGACCCGGGTTCGTGATCGTGAACGTGCCATTGGCGATGTCGTCGGCGCTCAGCTTGCGGCTGCGCGCTCGGGCAGCGAGGTCGTGGATCGCGCGAGCGATACCGCGCAATCTGATGGCGTCGGCCCCATGGATCACTGGGGCGATCAACCCCTCGAGGTTGAGATCCACCGCGATCGCGATGTTGATGTCCCGATGCACAACGAGGGCGTCACCGAGCACCGAGGCGTTGATGTTGGGGTAGGCGCGAATCGCCTCGACGGAGGCTCGCACCACGAACGGCAGGTACGTGAGCGAAAAACCCTCGTCGCGAGCGAACGACTCACGCACACGTCGCCGGACCTGCTCGACACCCTCGAAGTCGACCTCGATCGACATGAGCGTATGAGCGGAGGTGGCCTTGGAGCGGATCATGTGCTCGGCGGTACGGCGTCGAATGTTCGTGAACGGCACGACGTAATCACGTTCGCTCGGCTCCATGGCCGACACGGGGACGACCTGCTGGGCACGGTTGCTCGGTGTCGGTTCCTGGCTCGGCGACCAGAGCTCAGGCGCCGACGCGGCCGTCGGCTGCGGCGCTGCCTCACGGGCGACCGAGGGGGCCGGCTCGTTGGCGACCGAGGGGGCCGGCTCGCTCGTGGCCGGTGGAGCCGATCCCGCAGCCGACCGGGCCCGCTCGTCGAGGGCGCGCAGGACGTCGCCTCGTGTGATCCGTCCGCCGACGCCGGTCCCGTGGAGGTCTCGCGGGTCGAGGCCGTTGTCGATGATGAGACGACGAACGACCGGCGAGAGCAGGAGGCCATCGAGGTCTCGTTCGGGACCGCTGCCGGCGGCGACGCCGTTGGCCTCGACCGTGCTCGGCGACGGCGACACGGGCGCTGATGGAGCAGGAGGCGTGCTCGGGGCTGGCTGCGAACTGGTGCTCGTTGCCATCGCGACCGGCGCGGGCTGGGGCGCTGGTGCGGGCTGGGGCACTGGTGCAGCCTGTGGCGCCGGAGCGGGCTGGGGCGCCGACGCGGGCTGTGGCGCCGGAGCGGGCTGGGGCGCCGACGCGGGCTGTGGCGCCGACGCGGGCTGTGGCGCCGGAGCGGCCTGTGCGGCTGGAGGCGTCGAGGGCCCCGATGATGCCGACGCAGCCGACGCCGCGGCTTCGATGCGGCACAGGACCGTCCCCACGTCCACGGTCTCACCGTCGGGGACGAGGATCTCGGTGACGACCCCGGAGACGGGCGAAGGGACCTCGGAATCCACCTTGTCGGTCGAGACCTCGAAGATCGGCTGGTCGATCTCGACGGTGTCACCCACCTTGATCAGCCACTTCGTGATCGTCCCCTCGGTGACGGTTTCGCCAAGTTGAGGAAGCGTGACATCAGCCAACGTGCAGACTCCTTCCAGTCAGTGCGAGGACAGTCTCGCCGAACGCTTCGGACAAGGTCGGGTGGGGCTGCAAGAACGCAGCGACCTCCTCCGCCGAGGCCTCCCAGTTGACCGCCAAGTAGCCGGGCGACAGGAGCTCCGTTGCCCAGGGGCCAACGATGTGGACGCCGAGAAGCTGGTGGGTCGCTCGGTCCGCTACCACCTTGACCATCCCATCGGTCTCGCCGAGGATTCGGGCGCGCGAGTTACCACCAAGCGGGTCCTTCTTGACGATCACGTCACGCCCCTGGGCCCGGGCCTGCTCCTCCGTGAGACCCGCGAAGGCGATCTCCGGATGGGTATAGATGCACCAGGGCACCTTGTCGTACTCGACCGACGGGGAGATCTCGCCCAAGATGGACTTGACGACCGCAACCCCCTCGGCAAAGCCGACGTGGGCCAGCTGTGGCGTCGCGATCGCATCACCGATGGCGTACACCCCCGCTTCGGAGGTCCGATACTGGTCATCAACCTTGATAAACCCTCGCTCGTCGAGGCCCACACCACTCGCAGGGTCGATGACCCCGTCGGTGTTGGGACGACGTCCGACCGCCACCACGACCTGCTCGGCCTCGACCTGCGTCCCATCGGCGAGTCGAACCACCGCACCCGAACCGGTCCGGTCGAGGCCGCTGACGCCGACTCCGGTCCGCACCGTAACCCCGCGACGCCGAAAGCTCCGGAGCAGTATACCGACGAGATCCGGGTCCACACCGGGCAGGACCTGCGGGAGTGCCTCGACCACCGTGACCTTGGTGCCGAGATCGGCCATCATGGAGGCGAATTCGCAGCCGATCACGCCTCCGCCGATGATGACCACGCTGTCAGGCAGCTTGGTCAGCGAGAGCACCTCGTCCGAGGTCAGGACGACCTCACCATCGACGTCGAAGCCCGGGATGGTCCTTGGAACCGATCCCGGCGCAAGGATCACCGTTTCGCCGACGAGCCGCTCGCCGCCGACCTCGATGACCCCGCCGCCACGATAGACACCGCGCCCTTCGACGATGGTGTTGCCGCGAGAACGCATGAGTCCCGTGAGCCCACCGGTCAGCTTGGCGACGACGTCCTGCTTGCGTGCCTGCGCCGTCGCGAAATCGAGGCCCGTATACGTGGCACCGATACCGAACGCTCCCGCCGCTTCGATCGTGCGCCGAACGGTCGCTGTCTCGAGAAACTCCTTGGCCGGCACGCACCCTCGCTGTAAGCACGTACCGCCCACGCGATCTTGTTCCACGATGGCGATGCTGAGGCCAGCCGATCCCCCGTAGAGCGCCGCAGCGTAGCCCGCTGGACCTGCACCGAGGATGACGACGTCGTAGGTCGAGTCACTCACCGTTCGTTCCACTCCTTCCGATACAGGTTTCTACCAGGCAGTCAACGTCCACACAATTCCTCGCCGCCGCACCGATGCACTCACCTGACGGGCCACGCTGCTTGCGCAGAGGCCTCGAGACGGACGACGTCTTCGTTCGTGAGCGACAGCGCCCCGGCCTCGACGTTGTGCTCGAGCTGGGAGACGCTGGACGCGCCCGGGATCGCCACGACGTTCGGGTGTGACAGCACCCACGCGAGCGCCACCTGTGCCGGCGAGGCACCGTAGCGAGTCCCCACGCGTCGCAACTCGTCGAGGACTGGACGCGCCCGGAGCAGCCCGGTCGGCGAGAAGGCGCGCCGCAGCCGACGCACACCCCTCGGCCGATGCGTCGTTGTGTAGGTCCCTGCCAGGAGTCCCTGCTCGAGCGGCGAGTAGGCGATGACCAACCGGTCGTTGGCCTGGGCCCACGGGACCAACTCCCGAAGGCTGCGGCGGACCACCAGTGACAGGTGGACCTGGTTCGAGACGATCGGGACGTGACCTGTTCGCTCGGCGGCGCGCCAGGCCGCCAACGAGAAGTTGGACACCCCGAGCGCACGAGCCCCACCAGCGAACACCTCGGCCTCGAGTTCCTCGAGCAGCTGGTGCGTGGGCACCAGTGGATTCGGGAAGTGTACCTGGTAGAGGTCGATGGCGTCACGACCGAGACGCTGGGCGGAGGCGCGGAGGTGGCGAGCAGCCCTGCCCGGGATCGGCAGCGTCGGAGCGTACTTGGTGGCGACGACCACGTTGGCCCGCGACGACGCGAGCGCCTCGCCGAGGATCCGCTCGGAGCGCCCCGAACCGTAGACCTCAGCCGTGTCGAACAAGGTGACGCCGAGCTCGAGCGCCCGCTCGACGATCAAGCGAGCATCGTGGTTGGCGTAGGCCTCCCCATAGCCCCACTCTCGCGAGCCGAACTGCCACGTCCCGAGGCCGACCGCGGACACCTTGAGTCCGGCTGCCTCGACGTAGCGCACGCGAACCAGCCTAGGTCAGCCGATCGACGACTCCGCGCGCCGGTTCATCGAGGCGGCATGCGCAGCGCGCCGTCGAGGCGGATGACCTCACCGTTGAGGTAGTGGTTCTCTGCGATCGCCTCGACGAGCTGCGCGAAGTCGGCTGGTTGGCCGAGTCGCTTGGGGAAGGGAATCGACGCGCCGAGGTCGCGGCGCACCTCCTCGGGAAGTTGACCGAGCAGCGGCGTGTCCATGATGCCCGGCGCGATCGTCACGACCCGGATCTGCGCGCTCGCGAGATCGCGTGCGGCCGGCAACGTCATGCCGACGACGCCGCCCTTGGAGGCCGCATAGGCGATCTGGCCGATCTGGCCATCGAAGGCCGCGATCGACGCCGTCAGCACGATCACCCCGCGCTCGCCATCGGCCGGCTCGCTCGCTCCGATGGCGCGAGCCGCGAGCCGGAGGAGGTTGAACGTCCCGATCAGATTGACCCCGATGACCCGTTGGAAGGACGCCAACTGATGCGGCTCGCCCGAGCGGCCAAGGACACGCTCGGCAATTCCGATGCCCGCACACGCCACGCCCATACGCACTGGCCCCAACGCTGCAGCCCGGTCGAACGCGCGAGCGAGTTGCTCTTCGTCCGTCACGTCGGCCTCGACGAACTCGGCGGACAGTCGCGCAGCAACGGCCGCCCCGGCCTCCGCATTGCGGTCGACGATCACAACATGGGCACCTCGCCCGATCAAGCGCTCGGCGACCCCGAGCCCAAGACCAGAGGCGCCTCCCGTAACCACCACCGACGATCCACGCAGCTCCATGAGGCCACCTTAGTGACGAGGTCGTCGGCGCACCCGTCAGACGCCGCGCGCCACCGCACGGGCCGCAGCTTGGGCGAGCCGGTCGACCTCCTCGTTCCCAGGATCGCCAGCGTGGCCACGCACCCATTCGAAACGAACGCTGCGGCCCTCGTCGAGCACGAGACGAAGGACGAGCTCCCACAGGTCGCGGTTCGACACGGGTTGGCCCTTGGCGTTGCGAAAGCCGTTCTGCCGCCAGCGTGCCCACCACCGCTCCTGGAAGCACCGCACGACGTACTGCGAGTCCGAGCGCACGAGTACGAGGGGCGCGGGGTCTGCCTCGAGCGCTCGAAGCACCGCGGTGAGCTCCATCCGCTGATTGGTCGTCTGCGCCTCCGAGCCGGACGCTCGACGTCCCGTGAGAGGCTCGAACCAGGCCCAGCCACCAGGACCCGGGTTGCCCAAACAGGCTCCATCGGTGTAGACGAGACGCTCGACGGCCATCCGCGCCAGGCTAGCGGGGAGTCGACACCGACATCGGGAGCTGTCAGAATGGAGGCGTGATCATCGACGGCTTCGCACATCAGATCCCCGACATCGACCCCGACGAGACGGCGGAGTGGGTTGACTCCTTCAACGCACTCGTCGACGAGCGAGGTCGCCAGCGAGCCACCTTCATGCTGATGAAGCTGCTCGAAGCGGCGAGGGAGCGCCAGGTCGGCTTCCCCGCGACGGTCTCGACACCCTACATCAACACCATCGCACCGGAGAACGAGCCATGGTTTCCGGGGGACGAGGCCATCGAGCGCAGGATCCGTGCGTTCATCCGTTGGAACGCCGCGGTGATGGTGACGAGAGCGAACCATGCCGCGGACGGCATCGGCGGGCACCTGTCGACGTATGCGAGCTCGGCAGCTCTCTACGAGGTTGGCTTCAACCACTTCTTCCGCGGTAAGGACACCGAGTACCCCGGCGACTTCGTCTACTTCCAAGGACATGCTTCACCAGGTTTCTACGCCCGCGCCTTCCTCGAGGGACGCCTCACCGAGGCGCAGCTGAATCACTTCCGCATGGAGGTCGGTGGCCAGGGCCTGTCGTCGTATCCGCATCCGCGACTCATGCCGGACTTCTGGGAGTTCCCCACGGTCTCGATGGGCCTCGGGCCCATCCAGGCGATCTACCACGCGATGTTCAACCGCTACATGGAGAATCGCAAGCTCGCCCAGGCCGCTTCCAGTCGCATCTGGGCGTTCGTGGGCGATGGCGAGCTCGACGAACCCGAAGCGGTGGGAGCGCTCGGTGTGGCCGGACGCGAGCACCTCGACAACCTCATCTTCGTCGTGAACTGCAACCTGCAGCGTCTGGACGGCCCAGTTCGGGGCAACGGCAAGATCATCCAAGAGCTCGAGGCGACCTTCCGCGGCGCCGGCTGGAACGTGATCAAGGTGATCTGGGGCTCGAAGTGGGACGAGCTCCTCGCCCGGGACGTCGACGGGGTGCTGCTGAACAAGATGAACACGACGCCAGACGGCGACTTCCAGAAGCTCGCGACCGAGTCGGGGGCCTACATTCGCGAACACTTCTTTGGACCCGACCCACGCCTCCGTCGCCTCGTGGAGCACCTCTCCGACGAGGAGCTCCAGGCGCTCCCTCGTGGTGGACACGACTACCGAAAGCTCTACGCGGCCTACCACGCCGCGGTGAACCACACGGGTTCACCCACCGCGATCCTCGCCAAGACCATCAAGGGTTGGACGCTCGGCCCGGACATCGAGGCGCGCAACGCAACCCACCAGATCAAGAAGATGACCCGGGAGCAGCTCCTCGAGTTCCGTGATCGCCTCCACCTGAACGACGTGATCTCGGACGAGATGCTTGCGGGCGAGGATCCGCCCTACATCACGCTTCCTCCGGGCTCGATCGAGGAGGAGTATCTCCACACACGGCGCCGCGTCCTCGGCGGCTACCTCCCGAAGCGCGTCGAACGCGCACGGAGCCTCCCTGCGCCGAGCAGCGAGGCGTTTGCCGAGTTCTACGACGGCTCTGGCGCCCAAGCGGTGTCGACGACGATGGTGATGGCTCGCATTCTGCGATCGCTCATCAAGGACCCACAGGTCGGATCCCGTATCGCGCCGATCGTGCCGGACGAGGCGCGGACGTTCGGTCTCGAAGCGCTGTTTCGAGAGGCCAAGATCTACTCGTCGATCGGACAGCTCTACACGCCGGTCGACGCCGGGCTCTTGCTGTCCTACACCGAGGCACAAGACGGCCAGATCCTCGAGATGGGCATCACCGAAGCCGGTGCCACGGCGATGTTCACCGCGGCCGGCACGTCGTATGCAACGCTCGGCGTTCCGATGATCCCGGTGTACCTCTTCTACTCCATGTTCGGCTTCCAGCGGACGATGGACCTGCTTTGGGCGGCCTCGGACGCACGAGCGCGCGGCTTTCTCGTCGGCGCCACGGCGGGGCGCACCACGCTCCTCGGTGAGGGCCTCCAGCACACCGATGGACATTCGCTGCTCCTGGCGGCGGCATTCCCCAACGTGCAGGCCTACGACCCAGCGTTCGCCTACGAGATCGCAACCGTCTTCGAGCACGGGATCGCCGACATGTACGGTCCCCAGCCGAGAGACGTGATCTACTACCTGACGACCTACAACGAGAACTACCCGATGCCGCCCGCGCCCGACCACCTCGAGCGAGCGGCACTGGTCGAGGCGATCATGCGCGGCGGGTATCTCTTCCGTCCTGCCCCCGAGATGGGTGACGTCGAGCCGATCTCGGCAGCGACCCCTCGCGATCGGCGCCGTCCCGTGACGCTGTTCTTCTCCGGAACCGCGCACCGGGCAGTGCTCGAGGCCCAGAGCGAACTCGCTCGCCACTGGGGCGTGGCAGCGACCGCATTCTCGATCACGTCGTACAAGCGCTTGCGCGAAGACGCCCTCGAGGCCGAGCGCACGGAGCGACTGACCGGGACCGAACGCCAGCGCGTGTGGCTCGACGAGCTCATGGCCCAGTCGAGCGGGCCCATCGTCGCCACCACGGACTACGTCCGGCTCGTCGCCGAACAGGTCGCCAACTTCGTCGATCGACCTTTCCTCGCGCTCGGCACGGACGGCTTCGGTCGCTCGGATACGCGCGAGGCGCTTCGACGCTTCTTCGAGGTCGACGCGGCGCACGTCGTCGTCGCCGCGATCGCGCAACTCGTGCGCATCGGCGAGGCGAAGCCCGAGGAACTCCACGATGCGCTCGCGCACTACGGAGTCTCACCCGAGCGCTTCGACCCGACCATGTAGGCTCGAGGGCACGCCACTCATACGGTCCCGTCGAAGGAGCAAGCGTGATCGAGCTCTACCTGACCGACGACGAGCGCGCCAACGAGCTGCTCGCCACCGATCACTTCGCCCTCCTCGTTGGCATGCTGCTCGACCAGCAGATACCGATGGAACGAGCCTTCCGAGGTCCGCTCGAGCTGGAGCAGCGCCTCCGTGCGCTCGGTCGCACGTTCGATGCGTGCTCGATCGCGGCGATGGACCCCGAGGACCTTGCACGACTCGTCGCCACCAAGCCAGCGCTGCATCGATTCCCGACCTCGATGGCCAAGCGCATCCATGCACTCGCCGTGAGCGTGTGCGAGCATTACGCCGGCGATGTCACCGCACTCTGGGAGGACGTGCGCGACGCGGCCGAGCTGCGCCGGCGCATCGAGGCCATGCCTGGGTTCGGCGACGAGAAGGCACGCATCTACCTCGCCCTGCTCGCCAAGCGCTTCGGCGTTCGTCCCGACGGGTGGGAGCGCGAGAGCGAGCCCTTTGGCGAGCCCGGCAGCTTTCGCTCGGTCGCCGACGCCGTCTCGCCAGAAGCCATCGAGCGCATCCGTGAGACCAAGGCGGCGGTCAAGGCCGCTCGCGCCAAGGCGCGGCAGTGACGAGGTCGCTCGGGGACCGCTGCCTGTACCTGTGCGTCCCGCTGCGGCGTGACCTGCTTGCGTTCGTCGACGCAACCGTGCGCGGCGGTGTCGACATCGTCCAGCTCCGGGCGAAGGACGCGCCCGATGGACTCGTGCTTCGCGCCGCTCGAGACCTCGCCCGGCTCCTTGCGCGGCGCGGCGTGCCGTTCATCGTGAACGATCGGCCGGACATCGCACTCGCCAGCGACGCCGACGGGGTCCACGTCGGTCAAGACGACCTCGACGTCGGCACCGTTCGTTCCCTCGTCGGCCCCGACAGAATCGTGGGCTTGTCGACGCACGCACCAGCCGAGTTCAACGCCGCCTCGCCACTTGCCGACTACCTCTCCGTCGGGCCGGTCGAGCCCACACCGACGAAGCCAGGGCGCCCCGGCACCGGCCGCTCCTACGTCGCCTTCGCACACCGAGCAGCCGAGGCTCGACCCCGCTTCATCACCGGCAACGTCACGGCTCAAGCCATACCAGCGCTCGTCGCGGCGGGTGCACGGCGCTTCGTCGTCGTGCGGGCACTGACGGAAGCCCCGGACCCGAGGCAAGCAGCGCACGACCTTCGCGCCGCCATCGAGCTCGCGCGCGAACAGCCGAGCTGGGGCACACCCGGCGCCGCCACTCTCACGCACAACCGCCGATCCTCCACGCCCGTGCTCTAGGCCTCGGGCGAGGCGACCTCCCCAGACCACGGGGCCCGCTCGATCCAGCCCGCCACGATGGCGAGGACGCGCGCATCGAGCACGAAGCTGCGCGCGGCCCCAGAGAGCCGATGCATCTCAGCCTCGGGTGCGATCGTCTCGATCGCACCGACGTCGCGCTCGTGGTCGGTGACGACGAGCACCGCGCAGGCCAGTGCATCGCCGGATTGATCGATGCTCGCATCCGTGTCGAGGTTCACGCCGAAGGCGACCGCCTCGCCGATCGTCCACGGGTCGACGAGCGCCACCCCCACGACCCGCTCGTCGCGGCCCAGTGCAACGCCGACCCCGGCTGCCACGGTCGCCGCCAGCACGACGACAGGCCCTCCGACCTCGGCCAGGACACGCCGTGCATCCGCCAGCGCTTCTCGCTCTCGGAACGCACCACCGCCATCGAGTCCTCGCGGCGCAAAGGTGACCACCGGTCGGCGCGACAGCTCCGCAAGACGATCGGCGAAGCCCCCGAGCACCTCGACGGGAGGGCCACCCCCCACGGCCTCGGTGGCACCGAACAGGGCGAGCACCGTCACGCCTTCCTCGACGTCGTCGAGCCCTCCCGAGGCCGTGAGGACGACACGTCCGTCGAGGATGTCGTCTCGGCTCACCACCCCCACACGTCCTCCCGTCACCGCGACCCGTAGACTCTGCGCGTGCACCCGGCGCCAAGCCATCGTACGCGCCCGCTGGACATCCTGGTCGTGGCGAACCTTGGACTCGGCCCAGCATTCCGCGCGAACGCTGGCCTCTACCTCCACGCTGCGCGTCAGCGAACACCGCATGTCGGCGTCCTCGATCTCTCGCGCGAGGCCATCTGGCTCGACGACCCGCCGCATGCACGCTTCGTGCTGATGCTCGACAAGGACGCCTCCACCGCCGAGGCGCTCCGCACTGACGGCGCGCAGGTGGTCAACTCGCCAGAGGCCATCCTCGCCTGCGACGACAAGCGCCGCACCGATGCACGTCTCGTCGGCGCCGGCCTCACGGTCCCGAGGTCCGTACTCCTACCGCCGCTCTATCCCAAGCAGCCCATCGACCCGGGTGTACTCGAGGCCACGGTGCGCCACGTGGGCCTCCCCCTCGTCGTCAAGGAGGCCAAGGGCTCGTTCGGATCGCAGGTCCACCTCGCCGAGACGCTCGACGATCTCATCGACATCGCCTCGGCACTCGCGGACCGTCGCCTCCTGGTGCAGCGCTTCATCGCATCGTCGCGTGGTCGCGATCGACGGCTCCAGGTCGCTCGCGACCGCGTGGTGGCTGCGATGGAGCGCCGCCAGCGCCACGACTTCCGAGCCAATCTCTCGGCAGGTGGCGCGGGCTATCCGTACTGGCCCTCCCGGCGCGAACAGACGCTCGCCATCGAAGCTGCGAGAGCCGTGGGCGCCGAGAACGCAGGCGTGGACCTGCTCATCGACGACGACGGCGAGGGCTCGATCGTCTGCGAGGTGAACGCCAACGCACACATCTGGCGCCTCAGTGCCATCACCGGCATCGATGTCGCAGCCGCGGTGCTCGACCAGCTCCTCGGCCCCAGCCGATGAGCCGCGTCCTCCTCTGTTACGATCCATGGTCCCTGGCGCGCAACGTGCACTTTGCACGCGCGCTCCGCGACGGGCTCGAGCGACACTTCGGCTCGTGCTCGCTCCGCATGGTCGGGCCCGGTGATCGCCCGGCGTTGGCTGCCGACACCGCCATCGCGATCGCCCGCTCGCGCGATCGCGAGCTGCGTCGCTGGCTCGCCGACCGGCTCCCGGTCGTGGTGAACCCACCGCTTCTGGCCCTCATCGGCAACGACAAGCTGGCGACCGCCCGGTGGCTCGCCGAGCACGAGCTCCCCGGACCACCAACGACGCCCTCGTGGCTCGCACACCGCGCCTTCTCGGCCACTGATCTCGTCGTCAAACCTCGAGCGGGCCACGGCGGCCACGGCGTGCGCATCGTCCCGGCAGCCGCACCACCCAGGTGCGATCTCGACGCGTGGATCACCCAAGCCTTCGTCCAAGGCGGTGAGCGCGTCCTGCGCGCCTACGTCGTCGGGAGCACGATCGCAGCATGGACCGAGCGACGCGCGGCCGACGGGGTGGCTGCGAACCTGAGCCGTGGAGCATCGGGACACCTCGCCACACCGACTCGCGAGTCCCATCGCCTCGCTACCCGTGTCATGGGTCTGATCGGACCTGGCTACTACGGCATCGACCTCTTCGAGCACGACGACGACGTGGTGGTCAATGAGATCGAAGATGTCGTCGGAGCACGAACACTCGCTCGCGCTGGGATCGACGTCGTCGATCTCGTCGTCCAGGCCGTGGCTCACTCAGCGGTTCGATAGTCCTCGCGAAACTCGAGGAATGCCTGATAGGCGCGTGGGCCATAGACGGTCCCGGGGCCGCCGGTGAGCAAGACCACGACGCCGAGCGCCTCCGCGACCTCTTCAGCGGTCGCGCCTTGCCGTGCCGCACCGCGCGCGTGCGACGCGATACAGCCGTCACACTGGGTCGTCACCGCAACCGCGAGCGCGATCAGCTCCTTGGTCTTGGCGTCGATGTGGCCGGCCTCGAGTGCATGGCGGTGCAACGTCGCATAGGCGTGCCACGTCTCTGGGATCTGGGCACGGAGCTCCTTGACCGGGTCGCGAAGCTCGTCTTGCACCTCATGCCAGTGTTGGCTCATTGACCGCTCCCTTCTGGCCAGCCACCTCGTGCGTCGATGGCACCGACCGCACGCTATCTGGCCGCGACGCCGAAGCCAACCTCACCGACTCGCTCCGGGCCGATCGACGCAGTCCCAAGCGGCGCATCGATCCAATCGGCGTATCGGCTGCGCAACGCAGGTCGACCGGCTCCCTCCGGTGCACCCGGCTAGCGCGACGTGCCGCCCACGGACTGGTCGAACCGTTGGGGGTACCTGCGGGCCTGCACCCAGACCGCGAGGTTGACGCCCGCCACAGCGACGAGCACGACAGCGGCAGCGACGAGGAACCCGATCCACATGAACCCGAGCGCCCCGACCGCAGCCGCGATCACCAGCCCGACCACCGAGAGCCGGACACGTCGTCGGCGCCACCTCGTTCCCCCGAAGGGGAGTCGCGCTCGACCGAAGGTTGCGTCGTAGAGAGCCGGCACCGAGGCAGCTCGCTCGACCTTGAGGAGCCGACGCTCGTACTCATCGAATCCCATCGCGCCCGAACGCAGACGTTCGACGAGAATCGCTCGAGCCCGATCCCGGTCGTCCTTCGCGACCGGAACAGCCCACTCCCCCGAGCGCCGGACACGTCTCACCTTCGGTCCCCTCACTCACGACTCGTCCGTCACGACGACCCGTTTCCAGTGTACCCACCACCGTTCGCCGCACGCTGAGGCGCGCACGAGCCCGTCCCCCAGATCCAGGCGAACCAGCTAGGCTCCCGCCACGTGGGCGCTCCAGAGCTGGTCATCACGCTCGACGATGTGGTCGTCGAGCGCTTCGTCCTGGCACCACTCGAGAACAATGCCTGGCTGTGCTCCTGGCCGGGCGGAGGTGTCCTCATCGACGCCCCGAGCGATCCAGACACGCTCTGGCGAGCTGCCGAGGAACGATCGATCACCTCTCTCCTCATCACCCATGGCCACGCAGACCACATTGGCGCCGCTCCAGCACTCGCGGCGCGAGGCATGAGTGTCTGGATGGGTGCGGCCGACGGCCGTGATGCCCCGTGGGTCACCCATCGCATCGAGACATCGCAGCAGCTCGTCATCGACGACGTCACGATCGAGGCGATCTGCACCCCGGGCCATACGCCAGGGTCGGTCTGCTTCGCATTCGGCACGTCACTGTGCGCCACGGGCGACACGCTGTTCCCGGGTGGTCCAGGCAAGACCGGCTCACCCCAGGACTTTCGGACGATCATCGACTCGATCTCGGCCGAACTGTTCGAACAGCTGCCCGATCCGTGCGTCCTTCTGCCAGGACATGGGCGCATCACGACCGTCGGGGCCGAGCGCCCTTCCCTCGCGACCTGGATCGAGCGTGGCTGGTGAGCGACGACAGCCTGCTCGAGCTTGCTCGACGCGCACCGGCACTGACCGTGATGGCGACCCGGCGCTCCGAACCGAAGCTCGCGCCGCCAGCGCCCTCGGCGGCCGAGCTTGCCTTCGCCATCGAGATGGCTGCGACGGCACCCGATCATCGCTCTCTCACGCCCTATCGGATGGTCGCGATCTGGCCCGACGCAGCAGCGGCGATCGTCGCCGACATCGAACTCGAACGCCCCGACGACGCTGCACGTGCTCGAGTGAGCTTCTCCCGTGCGCCGCTCTTCGTCGCGGTGATCGCGAGCCCCGACGCCGCCGCTCGCACGAGCGTCGAGGAGCAGCGTGACGCCGCCGTCGTCGCGACCGGGTATCTCCTGCTCGCCCTGCGGGCACTCGGGTACGGCTCGATGTGGCGAACAGGGCGCCTCGCCCGCGACCCGGTCCTCGCCAGCGCACTTGAACTCGCTGTCCACGAACGCATCGTCGCGCTCGTCGGCGTCGGCACCAGTCTCGGCCTGCCCACGCACCCACGCTCACGTAAGCCGCGTCTCGAGCAGCTCGGATCGGCAGACTCTCAGGAAACCTTCGGACTCGCTTGAGGCGAGCCCCGAGCAAACCTCGTAGGGTCCGAGTGCTGGGAGGTGTGTCATGCGACTGCTCATCGTCGACGACGAGGAAAACTTGCTCGCCAGCTTGAAGCGCGGGCTCAGCGCTGAAGGCTTTGCGGTCGATACCGCGAGCGATGGCACGACGGGGCTCGACATGGCGCGCCATGCCCCCTACGACTGCATCGTCCTCGACATCATGTTGCCCGGTGTCAACGGGTTCAAGTTCACGCAACTCCTGCGCGAGGAGCGCAACTGGACACCCATCTTGATGCTCACGGCCAAGGACGGTGAATACGACGAAGCCGAGGCGCTCGACACCGGTGCCGACGATGTCCTGAAGAAGCCGTTCTCGTTCACCGTGCTCGTCGCGCGCATCCGAGCGCTGTTGCGTCGTAACGTCGAGAGCCACCCACCCATCCTCCAGGCCGGCGACTTGACCCTCGACCCAGCGAGTCACCGTGTCACGCGCGGCAACGTGACCATCGATCTGACGACCCGCGAGTTTTCGTTCCTCGAGCTCTTGCTGCGCAACAAGGGCCACGTCCTGCGCAAGCAAGACATCATCGCCCATGTGTGGGACTACGATTTCGAGGGAGACTCGAACATCGTCGAGGTCTACATCGGGTATCTGCGCAAGAAGATCGATGTCCCGTTCGGCACGAAGGCAATCACCACCATCCGCGGCGTGGGATATCGCCTGGAGGAGGATGGTGGCAGAAGCGAGGCGATGGCGTCGAGCGCCAGTGAGTGACCGCGGCCCATGCGGCTGAACTCGCTCGGATACCTGGGGCGTCTCGCACGATCTCGTTGGCGCGTCGTTCGGTTCTTCGGTCGCCTCGCTGCGTCGGTGGTGGTCCGCACCACCGTCGCGGCCACCGTCGCCGTCGGTCTCGCGCTCCTCGCAAGCCTCGTCGCTACCGTGCTCGTGCTCCGTACCGCCCTGACGAGGGGGATCGTCCAGACCGCTCGTAGCGAGGCCTACGACATCGTCCTCCTCGTGCGCAACGGCGACGTGCCTCGACCGCTCCCGCTCCCGCGCGGCGATCTTGCGGCCCAGATCGTCTCGAGCACCGGGCAGGTCGTCGCTGCGACCCCCAACCTCCGTGGCGTCGCCCCACTCGTCAATCCGCACCACGTCCCACCCGCCGGTCTCGTCGTCACGCGGGCGACGAGCAAGGCGCGGTCGATCCTGGTCGGCCACGACATCGACATCCGATCGGTGCTCGTCGCCGAGCCCATCGCGCTGACCACACGCGCAGCAGCGACCCTCGCGCACAGCGCCGTACCTGCCCAGGTCGGCAGCTCCGGCGTCGAGACCTACTACGTGTTCACCATCGCCTCGCTCGCCAGTGTCGATCAGGCGACGAGGACCTTGGTGCACATCTTCGACGTCGTCTATCCGCTCGTGCTCCTCGTCGTCGCCAGCGCCACGTGGTGGCTGGCGAGGCGAGCGCTGGCACCGGTCGACCAGATGATCAGCGACGTCGCAGAGATCACCTCGTCGCAGCTCGACCAGCGCGTCACCGAACCGCCGGGCGACGATGAGATCGCCCGACTGGCACAGACGATGAACGCCATGCTCGCACGGCTCGAACACGCGCTCATCCGCGAGAAGCAGTTCATCCAGGACGCGTCGCACGAGCTGAAGAGCCCGCTCTCGGCGCTGCGCACCACCCTCGAGGTCGGTGCGCTCCACCCGGAGATCACCGACTGGGACGAATCGACGCAGATCGCCCTGTCCGAGGCGGATCGCATGCAGCGCCTGATCGAGAGCCTGCTCCTCCTCGCGCGCGCCGAGACCGGACCCCGACGCCCCGCCTCCACGGAGCTCGACCTGGTCGGTGTCGTCGAGGACGAGGTCGCTCGCCTCGAACGCCTCAATCCCCGCCTGAGCTTCGCGCTCGCTACCGATGTGCATGCCACGATCGCTGCCGAGCCAGAGTTGCTCCGGTCGCTGGTTCGCAACCTGCTCGAGAATGCTGCACGACACGCGACCTCTCGCGTTCGGGTTCGGACGTCCACGCTCGTGACCGGCTCCCTCGGGCCCGGCGTGACGCTCGATGTGGACGACGACGGACCCGGCATCCCTCCTGATCGCCGCGACGAGGTCTTCGAGCGCTTCGCGCGGCTCGATACGGCCCGCGCCCGTCATGACGGCGGTACGGGCCTTGGGCTCGCCATCGTACGAAGCGTCGCCGTCGGGCTCGGGGGTCGCGTGCGCGTCCTCGACAGCGACCTCGGTGGCGCCCGCTTCCGAGTCGAACTCCCCACTGCTACCGTGACTGCAGCCGTTTCGTTCGCCACCCCCCTGCGACAGAAGGAGCTTTCGTGAGTACCGTCCAACGATCCGCGCCGAGCCGCCCCCGCATCGAGCGGCTTCCTCGCCGTCGCCGCTCGCGCACGTTCCGTCTGGTTCGCGCCGTCGTGCTCGTCGTCGTCCTCGCCATGGCGAGTTGGGCCGGCATCGGCACCGTGACGATGCCCGGTTCGGCGTCGCTCGGCGTGAAGTTCGTCGAGTGGGTCCGCGGACACGGGGGCGCGAGCTTCGTCGCCTTTCTCGAGAACACCTGGTACGCCATCAACCAACCGCCGACGGGCGGGAAGCCACCGCGTCACGCGCTCACACCGGTCGGCCACGTCGACGCAACCGCGTCGGGGCCGCTCCCGGCACCGGCCCGTGTGATCCCGTTCGCCAAGCCGCCGCTCGCCAACGAGGGCGTTTGGACCCCGGAGGGGCCGCTCGTCAATGGCGTCCCTACCCTCTACGTCACCCTCATGCGCCCGGACCCCATCCATACCTCGCTGGTCGCCGGGGTCGCCTGGATGGACACTCGGCTCCTGCGCTTCATCCAGTATGCGGGTGCCCAGGAACCGCCTGGTGGCGGTCCTTGGCCCTACATGGCACCGATCACGAACCCGGTCGCAGCCGATCTCGTCGCCGCCTTCAACTCCGGCTTTCGCATGCAAGACGCGAACGGCGGGTACTACGCCTATGGCCGCACGGCGGTTCCCTTGCGCAACGGTGCCGCCAGCTTCGTGATCTCGACGAGCGGCGTGCCCACCATCGAGACCTGGACGCACGGCAACCATGTGCCCAAGGGGATCGCGGTCGTTCGACAGAACCTGATCCCGCTCATCTCCAACGGGCGCATCAATCCACTCGTGAACTCGACCAACTTCGCCATCTGGGGCGCGACGGTCGGGAACCAGCTGTTGGTGTGGCGCTCCGGCGTTGGCATCACCCGTAACGGCGCGCTCGTCTACGTGACGGGTCCCGGCCTGTCGGTCGCGTCGCTCGCCCGCCTCCTCGCGCGCGTCGGAGCGGTCAACGCGATGGAGCTGGACATCAACTCCGACTGGACGGACTTCTTCTACTTCAACCACCAGCTCGGCCAGGCAGCCTCGCCGTCCGACGGCTACCGCTTGGTCTACGACATGCTCCGGCCGCCACAGCGCTACTTCGAGGGCACCGCTCGCGACTTCGTCGTCGCGGAGGTGCGTCCCTCACTCGCGAACGGCTAGACGCCTCGCGGCCGCGCGCGCGGGGCGCGGCCACGGCGCCCGACCGCGGTGACCTGCACCTGGCCGACCGCCCCCGCTCGAGCACTTCGAGTGGGGGCGGTCGGGGGAGACCGAGAGCCTCCCGACCAGGACGCTCCTACCGCTGTGCGAGCACGTGGGCCAGCGACGCCTCGAACGCGGCGGCGGCCTCGTCGATCTCGGCCTCGCTCACCACGAGCGGGGGCATCCAGCGGATGATGTTGCCGAAGGTGCCAGCACTCATCGCGAGCACGCGGTGGCTCGCCTGCATCTCGGCGAGCACTCGGCCGACGAGGTCCGCATCGGGCCGCCCCGCGTCGTCACGAAGCTCGACACCGACCATCAGCCCGAGGCCACGAACTCGGCTCACGCACTCGAACTTCTCGGCGATGCGCTCCATCGACGCCTGCAGCTGGGCGCCACGTCGAGCCGCATTGTCGACGAGCCCCTCCTCCTGGATCACCTGGATGGTCGCGAGCGCCGCCGCGACGCCCATGGGGTTGCCGCCATAGGTTCCTCCGTGGCTCCCGACCGGCCAGCGCTCCATCAGCTCCCACGATGCTCCGATCCCCGAGAAGGGAAATCCCGACGCGATACCCTTCGCCATCACGAGGATGTCCGGCGTGACGTTGGCGTGCTCGACGGCGAACATCCGCCCGGTACGACCAAAACCGGTCTGCACCTCATCGGCGACGAACACGATGCCGTGCGCCCGGGCGCGTTCGACGACGCCGGTGAGGAACGCCGCCGGCGCCGGGATGTAGCCTCCCTCGCCGAGCACCGGCTCGATCACCACGGCGGCGGTCTCGGCCGGCGCCGTCTGCGACGCGAGCAGGTAGTCGAGGTAGTCGAGTGCCTCGTCCACACTCACCTCGTCACCCACCCGACTCGAGCGCGGGAAGCCAGGGAACAGCGAGACGAAGACGCCAGCGGGCAGCGGCATGTAGCCGGCCCGGTACCCGGTGCGCGAGGTCGTCATGGCCATCGCCTGGGCGGTGCGGCCATGAAAGCTCCCCTGGAACACGATGACGTTGGGGCGCTTGGTCGCCTGGCGAGCCAGCTTGACGGCCGCCTCGGTTGCCTCTGCACCCGAGTTCGAGAAGAAGAATGTGTCGATACCGTCGGGCGTGATCGCATCGAGGGCATCGGCGAGCGGTTGCAAGAGGTCGTGAGTGTAGATGTTCACCTGCGCGTGGATGAAGCGCTCGGCCTGACGAGCGATGGCTTCGGCGACCTTGGGATGCGCGTGACCCGTCGAGGTCACGGCGATCCCAGCCGTCATGTCAAGCCATGCCTGACCGTTCGTATCCCACACACGCGCGCCTCGGCCATGCGTGACCGTGATCGGCGACACCTTGCTCCACACCGGTGCCAAGCGGCCCATCGCCTTGCCTCCTTCTCGTCTTGACCGCACCTGGGCGGTCTCGCTCCACCTTACGACGTACCATCGCAGCGAACGCTAACGACCGAGCACTGCTCCTCGGAGCACGTCCACTGCGCGCTGCGCGTGCGGCCGACCCTCCAGCGCATCGCCGAGTCGCGTGAGTCCGAGCCCAACGTTCACGCCAAGCCACCGCATCGGCTCCGGCTCCCACCGCCGCACCGGTCGGCCGAGGATCACGGCGAGGTCCGGATCGAGCCGCACCCCAGTCGCGTACGCCGCCGCGAGCTGGCCCGCGAGGCGCGTCATCGCGACGCCGTCGCCTGCATACCCGCCGACGAAGACGATGCGCTCGCTCGGATCGTGCAGCACCCGAGGATACCAATCGCGCGAGACACCGATGGTACCGCCCCACGACGCCTCGATCTCGATGGGCCCGGCCTCACGCAGCAGCTCCGCGAGTGTCGCGGCGAGGCCGAGGCGCATCCTCGCGCCGACCTCGGTCGCGAACTCGACGCCAGAGCCGAACCGATACGGCGCGCCTCGTCCGCCGAAGATCACCCGACCGTCGGCTCGCAGTTGACCATAGATCACGAGACGCCGACCATCGGAGAAGGTGAGCCCTGCCTCGGGGTTGCCCAGGCGCTCACGCTGCGCCGCCGAGAGCGGTGCCGTCGCGATGATCTGGGATGCCACCGGGGCGAGCGCCCGATGCCAGCGCGGTTCGGCGGCGCTGTAGGACTCCGTCGCCCACACCACCTGCGATGCCCGGACGCGACCGCCGACACCCACGAGCACGCCGGGTGCACCCGAGTGGACCCGACTCCGCTCGAGCACGAGACCTCCACGCTGCTCGAGGCGCCGAGCCAGCAACTCGACCAGCTTGGCAGGGTGCACCGAGGCACACACGGGCTCGAAGACTCCGCCGACAGCGCCGTCGATCGCCAACCGAGCCCGCACGCCTCGCGCGTCGAGGAGCACCCCAGGGTCCCGAAGGCCGAGCGCCTGCTCCTCCCGGACATCGGCCACCAGCTGCCGCCACTGCTCCTCGCTTCGGGCCGCCACGACGGTGCCGGCTCGGTGCCACTCCACGTCCGCGGCGTCATCGCCGAGGGCGGCTTCGATCTCGTCGAGGTTCTCGACGAGACGTGTGCGCAACGCCCGTGCCCCCTCCGGCCCGAAGCTGCGCGCCACCGTACCCCAGCTCACCGGGAACAGTGCCGACGCCCAGCCACCGTTGCGCCCGGATGCGCCCCAGCCGACCCGCTCGGCCTCGAGCACCACCACGGAGGCGCCCGGACGAGCGTCGAGCACCGCGTGTGCGGTCCACAGGCCGCTCAAGCCACCGCCGACGATGGCGACGTCCGCCTCGAGGGATCCATCGAGCTGCGGACGCCAACGGTCGCGACCGAGCTCACGCAGCCAGAGGCTGGGTGCGGGCAGCGACACTAGAGCCCAAGGGCATCGGCGACCGTCGGGTGCACCACCCGACCGTCAGCGACGTTGAGCGCGGTCGCGAGGAGGGGGTCATCCAGGTTCGCGGCCAGGCGGACGAGCTTCGGAGCGATCGCGGCGCTGAGCGCGCGAGACGCGGTGCGCGGGTACTGGCCCGGCACGTTCGTCACGCAGTAGTGGATCACCCCGTGGGTCTCGTAGATCGGGTTCGAGTGGGAGGTCGGTCGGGCGGTCTCGACGCACCCGCCCTGGTCGATGGCGAGGTCCACGATCACCGACCCCGGTCGCATCGATCGCACGTGCTCCTCGAGGACGAGCTTGGGCGCCTTCGCCCCGGTCACCAGGGCGGCACCGACGACGAGATCGGCATCGGCGACGGCCTCACCGATCGCGTGCTCGGAACTCGCGAGCGTCGCCGTGACGATCCCGCGCTCGTGGGCCTCCATCAAGCGGTGCAGGTCGATGTCGATCCCGGTGACCTCCGCATCCATGCCGCGCGCACCACGCGCCGCCATCGTTCCTGCGACACCGAGCCCGACGACCACGACACGAGCCGGCGGAACGCCTGCCGAGCCGCCAAGGAGCACGCCCGACCCTTGGGCCAGGTAATGAGCGCCCACGATGGCGGCGGTGCGTCCGGCGACCTCGCTCATCGGCGCGAGCAGCGGCAAGCCGCCTCGCTCCTCGAGCGTCTCGAACGCATACGCGCGCACCCCAGCGTCCATGAGCGCCCGCGCCAGTTCGGGCTCGGCCGCCAGATGCAAGTACGCAAAGAGGACGAGGTCGCGCCGGAAGTAGGCCCACTCGTGACGCTGGGGCTCCTTCACCTTCACGACGAGATCCGCACTCCAGGCCTCCTGGGCACTGGCCACGATCTTCGCGCCGACCGCCTCGTAGTCGGCATCACCAAAGCCAGCGCCACGGCCGGCACCGGCCTGCACGAGGACATCGTGCCCGGCCTGGACACAGCTCTTGACCGCGCTCGGCTCGAGCGCTACCCGTCGCTCGCCATCCTTCGTCTCCGCCGGCAGCCCGATCGTGCGAATCATGCTCTGCTCCTTCTTGGCCGTGTTCTCGGCCTTGCCCTCTCGGCCGTGCCCTCTCGGTGCTGGCCTCGTGTGCCCTGGACGTACGCCGCGGTCGCGCTGTGGCAACGCGGAGCGCGGAACCGTTGTGTACGCTAGCGCATCTCGCTCCCCGAGGCAAGCCGATTCCGTATGACCACACGAGTAAATCTCACGAATCCGCCGCACAAGAGCTCGTCGACCACGCAATCGCGCATTTCTCACGGCCCTGCGCGCCGAAGCGACGTGTGGAGTAGCCTTGCGCGATGTGGAGCCACCTGTCGTCGCGTGTCACGGTTTCCCCCATGCGGCCGTCTCGAGCATCGACCCGCTCGCCTCGCAGGCGGCCCTCACGGTGCTGCGTCGCGGCGGCAGTAGCGTCGACGCTGCGATCGCGGCGAACGCGGTGCTCGCCGTCGTCGCCCCTGACGCGTGCGGCCTCGGTGGCGACGTCGTCGGACTTGTCTATCAACCTCGCACACCCCGCACGCCACCTCGTGTCCACGCGCTGGTCGGCATCGGGCGCGCCGGCTCGAACGCGAACGCCGAGATCCTGCGAGAGCAAGGGTTTCGCACCATTCCCCGCGACCATCCAGCGGCGATCACGGTGCCAGGGGCCGTCGACGGTTGGCTCCTCGCCCACGAACGCTTCGGCCGCCTTGCCCTCGATACCATCCTCGCCGACGCGATCGACTACGCGCGCAACGGCTTCGCCGCGCCCGCCCGTCTCGCCGCTGGCGCACGCGAGCTCTCGGACCTCGGCTTTCGCTCGGAGCTCACGGCGGCGTTCAAGGGTCGCTTCGTCCCTGGCCAGCGGATCCGTCACCACGGCATCGCCCGCACCCTCGAGGCCATCACGCGTCTCGGACGCGAGGGCTTTTACGCAGGCGAGGTCGGAGCCGAGCTCATGGCGCTCACCCAAGGCGCACTGCGAGCAGAAGACCTCGCCCGACCCCAAGCCGAGCTCGTCGAGCCGATCGCCGTCGACGCCCTCGGGCTGCGCATGATGGGGACACCGGCTCCGTCGGCGAGCTTTCTCACCCTCGGCCTCCTCGCGGCGCTCCCGCCCGAACGACCGACGTCGCTCACGCAGGCCTATCTCGAGATGGTCGACGCCATCGAGCAGACCCGCTGGCTCCATGAGCTCCACTACGACGGGGCCGACGTCGCCGCCGCCCTCGCCGCCCCGGCTCCGTCGTCTCCGCCCGCGACCCTCCGACGCCCGAACGCACCCGACACCACGGCGATCGTCGTCGTCGACCACGCAGGGGGCGCTTGCGTCCTCGTCCAGTCGAACGCGAATGCGTTCGGCACCCGACTCACGACCCACGAGACCGGGGTCTTCGTGCACTCGCGAGGCGCGGTCGGGTTCGATCTCGATCCCGCGAGTCCGAACCAGCTCGGCCCGCGCCGCCGCCCGCGCCACACCCTCGCGCCGCTCATGGCCACCGATCCGCGTACCGGCACGTTGCGCCTCGTCGCGGGGACGATGGGAGGCGATCGTCAGCCGACGGTCATCGCCCAGGTGGTCTCTGCGACGCTGCGCGAGGGCATCGACCCGCGCACTGCCCTCGCTCGCGCCCGACTCGCCGAGACCGCCGCATCGTCCGGTCCACACCCCGGTTTCGACACCCACCACCACGACGGGAAGCGCACGTGGGTGATCGAGGACCACGTGGATCCGTCCGTCCTCGGCGAGCTCGCCGAGCGCATCGGGCCGCTCACCCTCGAGCCCGGCCTCACCACGGCCGCCGGCGTGTGCCATATCGCGATGGTTCGCGAGCACGACGTCATCAGCTGCTCGGACCCCCGGGCCGAGGACGGGAGCGCGATCGGATGGTGATGCCACGGGAGGGCGGCTACGCGAGTGGACTCGATCAGCTCGCGCTCGATCCCGTGGTCGAGCGCTGGCTCGCCGCTCGACTCTCTGCGGCTCGACGATCCGAGCTCGAGCACCTCAATCGCACCATCTCGGCCGACGCCCTCGAGGTCGCGCGCCACGTCGACCGTGACGCGCCGCCACGGCTGGTCGCCCACGACCTCGACGGCAACCGCATCGACCGCGCCCAGCTCGCCCCGACCCACGTGGCCCTGCTCGAGCGACTGCGTCCCATGGTCGCGCTCGCCACGACAGAGCCCGACGGCCTCCTCGCCGCGCTCGCCGCTGGCTACCTCCTCGCCGATCCCGGCCTCTACTGCACGATCACGCTCACCACGCAGGTCTCGCTCGCACTCGCGGATCTCGCCCCCCACCACAGCGCCACCGCACGCTTGCGCGAGGGGCCATGGTTCGGCGCGACGTGGTTCACCGAGACCCACGCCGGCTCGGACCTTGGGTCGCTCCGTGCCCGTGCGACCCAGACGCCCAACGGCGAGTGGCGGATCGGCACGGCCGAGAAGTTCTTCGCCTCGAACGCCGGACTCGCCGACGTTGCGCTCGTCGCGGCCCACGTCGGTGAGGTTCGCGGGGTCCGTTCGCTCGGGCTCTTCCTCGTGCGTCGCGAGCAGCCCGATGGCTCGCTCGCCTTCTCCGTTCGCCGGCTGAAGGACAAGCTCGCCACCCGCGCCGTCCCGACCGGCGAGGTGGATCTCGCCGACGCGCCCGCCGAACTCCTCGCAGCTCCCCCCGACGGAATCCATCGCATCCTCGAATCGCTCACGATCGCGCGGGTCGCCAACGCCATGAGCGCCGCCGGCATCGCACGCATCGCGCTCGCCGAGGCGACCATCCGTGGGCAGCGCCGCGTCGCGTTCGGTCGACCGCTGCTCGCCCATGCCTTGTTCGCCGACGAGCTCGCTCGCCTCCGCGCCTCTCAGCTCGCCACCTCGTTGCTCGCGTTCGAGCTCGCCGAGGAGACGCAGAGCTCGCTCGGATCGCACCACGGCGACCGTGCCTACCAGATCCTTCGCGCACGGTCGCACGTCGCCAAGGTCCGGACCGCCGAGCAGGCCGCCTTCGTCACCCAGCGGGCCATGGAGGCGTTCGGCGGGCTTGGCTTCGTCGAGGACGCGCCGATCGCACGATGGCACCGCGAAGCACTCGTGCTCCCGATCTGGGAGGGAACCCCCCACGTCCACGCCCTCGACGCCGCTGAGGTGCTCGCCGACCGAGTTGTGCGCGATGGCTTCGTCGAACGCATCACCGCAGCCCTCGATGGGAGCGTAGGCAAGCGCCTTGGGGACGCGGTCCGGAGGACGGCGGCCGAGCTCGCCGAAGCGCCGACCAACGCGCGCCACCTCCTCACCCACCTCGGCGCGCTCAGCGAAGCAGCTGCGGTTGCTCGACTCGACCTGCCCGGCATCGACCAAGAGCCCCTCGCGGGCGTGGCTCTGCGACCGAGCGCTCGAGGGCGAGCCGTCGTCGCCCCCACCGCTCGGCGACATCCCTCCGCTCAAGCTGGACGCGATCGACTAGCCGTTGATCGGTCCGTCGCCGGCGGCGAGGTGCGCACCGGAGCGCCCTCGCGTCACGGCAAGCCACTCAGCGAGAATCGACAGCGCCGTCTCGCGGACGCTTCGAGATCCGAGGTCGAGACCTGCCGGGCCGAAGAGTCGGCGCGCGTCGACACCGACGGCTCGCAGCCGCTCCACACGCTCGTGTTGGGTGGCTCGCGATCCGAGCGCCGCCACGTAGCCGACCCCTGCACCGAACGCGGACGCGAGCACCGGGGTGGCCCGTTCATGATCGTGGGTGAGCACGAGCACGCCGTCGAGCGGGCCGAGCCCAGTGACGTCCCCTGTGTCGACCTCGACGTCGAGCCAGGTCCCGAGGGATCCCAGCTCGTCGACGAGGGGCCCATCGCCGACCACGACGAAACGCGGCCTCGGGACGAACGCCTGCCGATGGACGCCATCGCGCACCGTCACGCCTGGACGCACGAGCGGATCGACCTCGATCGCGATCGGTGCCACCGGTCCGTCGTCACCAACGACGGTGGTCAACACGAACGGGACACGCCGACCGGCGACCTCGCCAAGTGGCGGCAGCCACGAGGCGGGATGCACGAGCACCTCCGCCCAGCCACCGCAGGCGAGGCCATGCGCCTCGGCGTCGGGATCGCTCACCTCGACACGAGCAAGTCGTGGCGTCGGGTCGGATCCGAGGCGATCGACGACCCCCGGGCCGACGATCGCCCCGACCGTTCCTTCGGGAGCCATGATCGCGAGGTCCGCCGCACGCTCGCCACCCCCGAAACCGTGCAACGCGACGAGCCGGACCACAGCGGCGTCCGGGAACCGCGCGGCCAGCTCACTGACGCGAGCAAGATCGTCGAAGCGCACGAGGACTCCTCAGGGGTCGATGTCAGAGGCAACGAGATCAGCCAAGAGCGCCTGTGCCCTGGCCGTCACCGGACCCGGAGCCTGCTCGAACTCGCGGTCGTCGAGCCGGTGCACGCCTTGGACGAAGCGCAGCGTGGAGGTGACGAAGACCTCCGACACCCGCTCGTCGAAGAGATCGTCGAGGGGGATGTTGGTCTCCTTGACGGCGAAGCGCTCGATGAGCAGCGCACGCGTCACTCCGGCGAGCGGACCGGCGTCGAGCGGCGGCGTGAGCACGTCGCCGTCACGGACCACGAAGACGTTGGAGCCCGATCCTTCGCACAGGTTGCCCGCAAGGTTCCCGAAGAGCACCTCGGATGCGCCGCGCGCTCGCGCCCACGCGAGCCCGACCACGTTCTCGGCATAGGAGGTCGTCTTGATGCCGGCGAGCACGCCACGTTCGTTGCGAGGCCACGGGGCCACCGCGACCGCACAGGTCGCAGGTTCGAGCTCGATCGGCGCCTCGGCGACGATCGCCCTCGTCGGACCACCGACACGACCCGAGCCGAGTTCGCCGTCACCGGCGGTGTAGGTCACCCGCACCTTGGCTCGTTCGTAACCGTTGGTCGAGACGACGGCCTCGATCGCGCCGCGCAACGCATCGAGGTCGGGGAGCGTGATCCCCATCCCCTGCGCACTGCGCGCCAGACGCTCGAGGTGACGTCGGATTGCAAAGGCCCGCCCTCCGACGACGACGAGAGTCTCGAAGACCCCGTCGCCAACGACGAGGCCATGATCGAACACCGGGACCCGGGCATCGGCCTCGTCCACCAGGGCCCCGTCGATCCACGCAACCGCCATGCCTACCCTCCCGTACCGTCGCCTACGAGGTCGCCTCCGTCCGAGTGTGCCACTTGGGCGCCGTGGCCGCGCTTGCGCCCGTCGATCCGGTCACGGTGGACGAGCGAGCGCACTCGCGGGCCCAGCCCGGGTTGGGCTAACCTACGTGCATGCTAGATCCACTCCTCGTGGAGCTCGCGACCGGAGCGAACTTCGCAACCTTCACCACGCTGCTCCCCGACGGGTCGCCACAGTCGTCGGTGATGTGGTTCGACATCGACGACGACCACGTCCTCATCAACACCGAGGTCCATCGGCTGAAGTACCGCAACGTCCAACGCGACCCGAGGGTCGCGTTGGTGGTGTGGGACCATGCCAACCCCTATCGCTACGTGGAGGTTCGCGGCCGCGTGATCGCCACCGAGGGCGGCGCTCGCGCTCGCGAGCACATCGATCGGCTCTCCGAGCGCTACACCGGCGGACCCTACGCCGCTCCGATCACCTCCGAGCGCGTCCTGCTCGTCATCGAGCCCGAGCGCCAGCGCCGACAGGGCTAATCGCACCCAGGCTGGCACCTCCGGTTAGGGTGGGAGGGGAGCTGATCGATGCCAGAGTCCTCTTCCACCAACGCCGGCGAACCCAAACCCACTCGACATTCCTTCCTCGGTGACCTCGCAAGCGTCGGGTGGTCGCACGCGGGCCAACACGCCTATGTCGCCGGCATCGGCATCGTGATCCCCTATGCCCTCACCGCCTTCCACACCTCGTATGCGGTCATCGGAGCGCTGCTCTCGGTGGCCGCGATTGCTGGGTCAGCACTCCAGGGCTTGGCCGTCGTCGTCAAGCGCGCCGGTGCGAGGCTGCTGCTCACGCTCCAGAACATCGGCTCCGTCGTGGGAGCCGCGGTCTCGGCGCTCGCGCCGAACGTGGTGATCTTCGCGAGCGGACGGCTGATCCAAGCCGCTGCCGGCTGGCCACAGCACCCGGTGGGGTCGTCGTTCCTCTCCTCCCGACATCCCAAGCGGCGCGGCACCGTCCTGTCGTGGCACGTCACCGCCGGCAACATCGGCACGCTGATCGCGCCCAGCATCACCGGCCTCGCCATCGCGATCGGCGGCTGGCGCAGTGCGCTGTGGGTGCTGGCTGCGCTCCTCGCCACCACCGCGGTGGTGACCGCTGTCGGGATTCGCAGTCCCTGGCGTCGTCCGATCCCCCAGGCGCAGACCACGTCGTCCGCCCGCTCGTCCGTGTCGCTGTGGACGCTCCTTCGTGCCCGACCCGTGTGGACCCTCCTCCTCGCCGGCACGATCGCAGCGGGCGGCCAGGGCATCGGGATCATCGGCCTCTACGCACCCGCCTACCTCCACGACGGCATCCACACCTCCACCGCGGCCATCACGGTGATCCTGACCGTGATCTACGTCGGCGCGGTCATCGGGCCGGTAGCGATGGGCCAGCTCGCCGACCGCACGGCCCATCGCCGCACCCTGCTCATCAACTACGTGCTTGGTGCGGCTGCGCTCGTAGGCTTCGTGGTGGTCGGCGCCGAGCCACTCCTACTCGCGCTGGTCGGGCTCGCGATCGGGATCTTCTCCTACTCCGAACTGCCGCTCCGCCAGACCGTCTTCGCCGATCACATGCCCCGCGACCTGGAACGGCAGGGTTTCGGCGTGTTCTTCACCGTCTCACAAACCATCGGCGCGGCCTGGGTCGCCCTCATCGGGCTCGCGGTCACCGACCTCGGGTTCCGCTGGGCCTTTGCCATCATGGCCGCCACGTTCTGCATAGCCGCTCTTCTCGTCGTCGCCGGGACGACTCGCGCAGGCCGGGTGAGCGCCTCCACGGGCTCCTGATGATCTGATCGCCGGGGTGCCTCAGCCCCTGTCGGTGTCTGCTGCTCGGTCCGCTGCCTCGGCGACGTCGAGGAGCGAGGCCGGGAACCGCGGAGCGAGGGTGGCGACGAACGCTCGAGCATCCTCGAGTTCGCGTGACCACTCCTCGTCACCGATGCCGAAGAGCGCGTCCCACGACGGCGCCTCCGCCATGCCCGCGAGGTCGAGTTCCCCTGGTGCCGGCACCGTGCCGTAGGGATGCGACACCCCCTGGGCCCGGCCCTCGAGGCGATCGACGATCCAGGCGAGCACCCGCGCGTTCTCGCCGTACCCAGGCCACACGAAGGCCCCCTCGTCGTCGCGGCGGAACCAGTTCACGACGTAGAGACGGGGTGCCTTGGCGCCGGCACGGGCACCGACCTCGAGCCAGTGCGCGACGTAGTCGCCCATGTGGTAGCCGCAGAAGGGAAGCATCGCGAAGGGATCACGCCGTACCCGGCCCACCGACCCTTCGGCTGCCGCGGTGGTCTCGGACGCCATCGTGGCGCCCAGCCACACACCGTGCTCCCACGACCTCGCCTCGGCGACGAGAGGCACGGTGTCGCGGCGTCGCCCACCGAACACGATGGCGTCGAGAGGCACACCGTTCGGATCCTCCCACTCGGGCGCGATCGTGGGGCACTGCCTGGCCTCCACGGTGAAGCGCGCGTTGGGATGCGCTGCAGGTCCCTTCGCGGGGTCATAGGGCTCGCCTCGCCAGGTGATGAGGCCGCTCGGCGCCGGTTCGTCCATGCCCTCCCACCACACGTCGCCATCGGGCGTGACGGCGACGTTGGTGAAGATGGTGTCGTGGCTGATCGTCGCCATCGCGACCGGGTTCGTGCGGCGCGAGGTCCCTGGTGCCACACCGAAGAAGCCGTACTCGGGGTTCACCGCCCGGAGGCGCCCGTCGGGGCCCGGACGGATCCAGGCGATGTCGTCGCCGATGGTCTCGGCTCGCCACCCTGGCACGGAAGGCTGGAGCATGGCTAGGTTCGTCTTGCCGCACGCGCTCGGGAACGCCGCAGCGATGTAGTAGGTGCGCTGCTCGGGCGAGGTGAGCTTCAAGATGAGCATGTGCTCAGCGAGCCACCCCTCTTCACGCGCGTGCACGCTCGCGATGCGCAGGGCCAAGCACTTCTTGCCGAGGAGCGCGTTGCCGCCATAGCCCGACCCGTACGACCAGATCTCGCTGGTGGCCGGGAAGTGTGCAATCCAGGTGTTGTCCGGATCGCAGGGCCACGCGACGTCTCGCTGGCTTGGTGCCAGCGGCGCTCCCACCGAGTGGACCGCCGGCACGAAGGGCGCACCGCCGAGGATCGCATCCCAGGCCGCGCGGCCGACACGGGCCATCTTCGCCATCGACACGGCGACATAGGCCGAGTCGGTCAGTTCGATCGCGTAGACCGCGAACGGTGATCCCACCACCCCCATCGCAAACGGGATGACGTACATCGTGCGCCCGCGCATCGACCCCGCGAAGAGCTTGCCGAGACGCTCGCGCATGGCGGTCGGGTCCTGCCAATGGTTGGTCGGGCCCGCATCATCGGGATCGTCGGTCGAGATCACCGTGCGCGACTCGAGGCGGGCGACGTCCCTCGGGTCGGAGGCCGCCACGTAGCTCCGAGGACGCCGCGAGGGGTCCAACGGTCGAAGGGTGCCCTGGGCGATGAGACCGTCGATGAGTCGATCGGTCTCCTCCCGCTCGCCGAGGTAGAGCTCCACACGCGCGGGCTCGAGCACGCGCACCCACTCATCGATCCAACGCTGGACGTCCTGGTTCGCATCCGCGATCCCCATGGTCTCCTCCCGAAGGGTCAAGTTGCTCGCTCGTTGCTCGAACAGGATCCTCCATGCTGCCAGCATCCGGACCGAATGCGCAAACCAGGCAGCTTAGATAGCTGAAGTGGACACGAACTGGCGCGAAGACGAGGTCATCGAGGCCGTCATCGGCGCCGGATCGGCTTCGCTGGCGATCGGCGACGACACGGCAACCATCGCTCCCTCGTCCAAGTCGCGCGTGTGGTGCTCCGACCTCGTCGTCGACGGTGTCCACGTCGAGGTCGACCGGTGGCCCCTCGCGGCGATCGCACACAAGGCGGTCGCGGTGAACCTCTCGGATCTCGCGGCCGCTGGTGCAACACCGGAGGCAACCCTGCTCGCGCTCGCCTGCCCACCAGCGATCGATGCCCGCGCCATCGCCGTCGCGGTCGCGGAGGCAGCAGATCGCCTCGGCGCGCCCCTCGTCGGTGGAGACACCACACGGGGAGCCACGCTGACGCTGTGCGTGACCGCGCTCGGTCAGGTCGATGGCACCCCGCTCACGAGACGTGGCGCCCGCTCAGGTGACCACCTGCTCGTCACCGGTCCGCTCGGTGCGGCCTCGGCGGGCCTACGACGCGTGCTCGCAGGAGAGGCCCCCGAGGCACTCCCGCGCCACCTCCACGATGCCCTCTTTGCCCCTCAACCACGCCTCGCTCACGGCCAGCTTGCAGCCAGCTACGGCGCGAGCGCCGCGATCGATGTGTCCGACGGCTTCTCGCTCGACCTGCACCGGCTCGCCGACCGATCCGGCGTCGGCTTCGAGCTCGATCACGTTCCGATCGCGCCCGACGCCACGCTCGCCGACGCGCTCGGAGGTGGCGAGGACTACGAGCTCGTCATCGCGATCCACGATCCCTCCGCCTTGATCGACGCCTGTCGAGCCGCAGGCCTGCGCGAACCGATCGTCGTGGGACGCATCGTCGCCGACGCGAGACAGCGCACCCTTGGCGGCGAGCCACTCGCGCCCAGAGGCTGGATCCATGGCGCGAGCTCGCCCGACATCACGCGGTAACGCTCCTGCGCAGCACCTGGATTCGCGAGTCGGCGAACGCCACGCCCGGCGTGCTCCCGAGCCTCCTCGCGCGTCCTCGAGCCTCGACGGCACGGCCGTTGGCTAACGTTGCCGTGTGGCCGAGATCATCTATGTCCTCACCAACGAGGCAATGCCAGGGATCGTCAAGATCTGAGGTGCCCCAGATTTCGTAGACACCCAGGTTACTTCACGCGAGCCTCCTCCGCGACGAGGTGCTCGAAGACGACTGGGGCAAGGTAGCCGATCTTCGAGCAGCTGCGCTGGTGGTTGTAGAACTGGATGTAGCTCTGTATGCCGCGGCGCAGCTCGGCGAGGTCGCCAAAGGCGTGGCGGTAGAAGAACTCGTGTTTGAAGATCGACCAGAAGGACTCCGCGCTCGCGTGGTCGTAGCAGGTGCCGGTTCGCCCCATGGAGCGCGTGATCCCGTGTCGGGCACAGAAGGCCACAACTCGATGGTCGCTGAACTGACTCCCTCGGTCGGTGTGCCAGATGACCCCCTGCGCGTGGGACCCACGCACCGCGACGGCCTGGCCGAGGGCCTCGAGCACGAGCGTGGTCTCCATGCGCTCCGCGACGCTCCATCCGAGCACCCGCCGCGAGTGCTCGTCGCGCACCACACACAGGTATGCCATCGCGCCGGCGAGAGCGAGGTAGGTGATGTCCGAGGTCCAGAGGGCGTGCAGGCGCCCCGGGTCGAACTTCCTGGCAACGAGGTCTGGTGGGTAGATCGCCTTCGGATCGGCGTGGGTGGTCGCTGGGCGGAACCTCCTGGGGCTGATACCGGCGATGCCGCGCCTGGCCATCGCTGCTGCCACCGTGTTGTGGCTCGTCACCACGCCAGCGGCGAGGAGTGCCGCCGTGATCCGTCGTGCGCCGTAGGTGCCAGAGGATGCCTGGTGGACCGCGACCACTCGGTTCTCGAGGTCGCGTCTTGCACATGCCCGACGCGACGGTGCTACCTGGGTGCGTCGCCATCGGTAGTAGCCAGCCCGGGAGACCTCGAGTAAGCGTGCCATCCGTTTGATCTCGAAGCGAGCGTACTCCGCCTCCATCAGCGCGAATCTCTCTTGCTTGGTGGCTTCGCGGCGAAGTACGCGGCTGCTTTTCCCAGGAACTCGTTGTCCTTGCGCAGCTCCTCGAGCTCCCTGCGCAGCCTGATGAGCTCGGTGCGCTCCTGCGCCGTGAGGGGCGGGCTGCCAGTGGCGTTTGCTGCTTCGATCCGCCTGCGCTCCTCCCGCACCCATCGATAGAGGTTGTGCTCCCCGATCGCGAGCTCACGGGCCACCTCTGGGACGCTCCGGCCGCTGTCGATGACCCGGTGGGCCGCCTCGGTCCGGTACTCCAGGGTGAACTTCCTTCTCGACGTCCCCATCGACCTCCCCTTCCCTCTGCCATGGTACGTGTGACTTACGACGTGTCAACGGAATCTGGGGCGGCTCAATCGGCAAGTCGAACGGCGATGTAGCCTCACGGATGAACGACCTTTACACGACCGGCGTCCCACTGCCCTTCGAGTGCCACTTCGCCGCAGAGGTCGCCGACGCAAGCACATTGGAACGCAAGCTCCACCAGTTGTTCTCCGAGGCGCGGGTCAATCCGAAGCGCGAGTTCTTCCGAATTGAGCCAGAACGAGTCGTCCTGGCCATCTCCATCGCACCGCACACGCCGATCCAGGTGACGGAGCCAGAACTCGATGCCGACGACCAGGTCGCGCTTAACAGCATGAGGCAGCGTCGATCGAATCTGCGCATCGAGGCGCTCGACATCCCGGTGGGCGCGGTACTGACGTTCTCGCGAGACGAGACAATGGACGTGACCGTCCTGCCTGGCAATCGAGTGGAGTTCGAGGGCGAGAACCTGAGCCTGTCCGCGGCGGCCGTCAAGGCTCTACAGCGGATCGGTCTGCGGACAACGTCGGCACAGGGTGGGGCCTACTGGATGTACGGTGGAGAGACGCTCGAAGCGCGCCGTCAGCGCCTCGAAGCGGTGCAGTTCGACGACGGCGAGGACCGAGCATGAGGCCCTGATGCTCACCTCAGCAGGATCTGCCGGGAGCGGCCTCGGTCGCGATCCCTGCGCGAACCGCAGGCCCGGTTCACATCGGCTATGGCCACCGACCGCCTATCACGCACCCGCGCAGAGCGTTGGTGATGGCTCGGAACACTCGAACCGAACCACCGCCGTCGCAGCCACGGCGACGCGCAAACTCCTCTCGAGCGCGGTAGCTGCAGACCTGCGAGCTTGTCTCGCCTCGGGCCTGACCGTGCCACGTGCCTGGCGACGGTGTCAAGGTGACAACTCCCTCCCACGCACGCTGAACGCACACGTCGGCCCACCCACCCCGACCGGTCGACGACGCCACCTCGACCCCCTGGGGCCCCGATGTCCCCGACGCGGACCGAGCACCGCGCGCCCGGCTCATGGTTGCGATAGTTCGTGGTTTGCAACACACAGACCTTCGTGTGATCGTCGCGCTTGAGCTCGGACGGACGAAGGCCTCGACACGTCGGCGAGCGTTCACCGACACCGTCGTCGGGCGAACATTGGTGAGCGCATCCCTCACGCGAAGCCCCGGGGCGCCTTGAGTGCCGCTGTCGCGCACCACCGCACGCTAGCCACGTCGCTGGTCGCCGCGTCGCGTCAGGGCTGGGCAGTAACGGTCGCGTGAGCGGCTCTGTGGCCTTCCCCCCTCCAGGTTGACACCTGCTATAGGAGGAAGGGACGAGCCAGACACCGAACCCGCCCCCGGGCGATAGCCCCGCTCGACGACGACGCGGCCGCTACCCGAGCCAGTTCCGCAAAGGACGCCGCAGCGTTGGTGCTCGACCAGCACCGCACCATCGCTGAGGTCGCTCGCGAACTCGGCATCAACGAGCAGACCCTCGGCAACTGGGTCCGTCAGGAACGCATCGACCGCGGTGAGCGAGAAGGCCTGACGAGCGCCGAGCGCGAGGAGATGACCCGGCTGCGCCGCCAGGTCAAGCAGCTCACCATGGAACGAGACCTGGCGAAACGTTGCCTGGCCTTTGCGGATCCTGCGAGGGCAACCAGTGACCCGCTACCGCTGGATCGCTCACCAGGAGGCCGAGGGCGTCCCAGTAGCGGCGCCATGCCGAGTAGCGAGGGTCTCTCGCCAGGCGTACTACGCCTGGCGACGCTGGCGCGAGCGCGGCCCTGACCAAGAGCACCTGGTGCTCGCGAGCGAGCTTCGCGCCATCTGGGAGGCGAGCGACGGCACCTATGGCAGCCCCAGGGTGACCCATGAGCTGCGACGAAGTGGTTACTGCGTGAACCACAAGCGGGTGGAACGCCTGATGCGCGAGCTCGAGATGGCAGCGTGCCCACCCCGGCGCTTCGTGCGTACCACGAGGCGGGAAGAGGAAGCGCCACTGCCGGACCTCGTGAGCCAGAACTTCGCCCCTGGTGAACCGAAGCGCAGGTATGTGAGCGACATCACCGACGTCCGAAGCGACGAGGGGTTCTGCTACCTCGCCACGGTGGCAGACCTTGGCTCGAGGCGGATCGTGGGCTGGTCACTTGGGCGTCGCATGCCCGATGACCTGGTGGTCGAGGCGATCTGCGGAGCACTCGGGACTCGGGGCAGCCTGGCTGGGGCGATCTTCCACAGCGACAGGGGCAGTCAGTACCTCTCCCGGAAGGTTCGCCAGCTGTGCGCAACGCTCGGGCTTCGCCAGTCGGTGGGCAGGGTCGCGACCTGCTACGACAACGCCGTCGCCGAAGCTTTCTTCGGGAGCCTGAAGCGCGAGCTGGTGGGTCGCTACCGCTTCGCGAACCTCGCCGAGGCTCGCTCTGCCATCGCTACCTGGATTCAGCGCTACAACACCGTCCGCCTGCACTCGAGCCTCGGGTACCTACCGCCCGTCGAGTACGAGCTCTCCTGGGCCTGCCGGGAGGTGGCCGTGGCCTAAATTCAGACTGTCAAGCAAATGGGGGGAAGCCCAGGTGGCCACCAGCATCGAGGGGCAACGACTGACTCCCGGCGTTGTGCGCCAGCGGCACCTGCATCTGTATGCGCGATCAACCGACGCACAGGCTCCCGTCGCTGGGCTAACCGTGGCGATGGCGTCACCACAGCCATTGGAGGATCCCTCGGCATCCCACCAGCGACGCCTACTGAAGGCCCATGAGCATGATCGGCAAGCCTGAAAGCGAGCGCGGCGAAGCGAACGAGCCTCTCCGACACCAAGGGCCACGATGAGTAGCATCGAAGGTGACGAGAATGGCACGAGCACCACGATGAGCACGCCGATCGCACCTACCACAGGTCCGTATCTCGCCACGGTTGGCGTGCTTGGCGTCGCCGGCGCCATCGGCATCGCGGCCTCGCGTCGATCACCACGCGCCGCCCACTGGGTGGGATGGATCATCGCCATCGCCATCGCAGCGGACGCCGCGAGCGACGCGGTCGCCGTCGCCCTCGCACCGCACGCCTCCCTGGCAGCGAATCTGCCGCTCTCGCTGTGTGACGCGGCTGCGTTCATCGCTGCGATCGCGTGCGTCGTACCCCGACGCTGGCTCGTCGAAGTGGTCTGGCTCTGGGGCATCGCCGGCACGCTGCAGGCGATCATCACCCCAGACCTTGCGGTTCGCTTCCCCCACCTCGTGTTCTTCGAGTACCTCGTCGGCCATGTCGGTGTCGTCGTGGCGGCCTTCTACCTGACGATCGGTCGTGGCATCCATCCTCGACCGAGCGCTCCCTGGCGTGTCCTTGCCATCTCGATCGCCTACACGGCCTTCGACGGCCTCATCGACTGGGCAACCGGCGCGGACTATATGTTCCTGCGTCGACCACCCGCCGAGCACACCATGCTGTCGCTGCTCGGCCCCTGGCCCTGGTACATCGTGAGCGCCGTCCCGGTCGCACTGTTGTTGTTCTCGATCTTGACACTGCCATTCGTGGTGGCAGATCACCGGCGCACGAGCCACCGAGGCGTCCGAGCGACGACCTCGGCGTAGGCATCGCCGAAGCGCTCGGCGAGTTCACGTTCCTCGCGTGCAATGACGAACTGGTCGAGGAACACGCCCGCGACGAGGGCCCCGAACACCAGCGATGGGCGAGCGGTGATGAACGCCGCGCCGGCCTGCGCACTCAGCATGCCGAGATAGATCGGGTTCCTCGTAAACCGATACGGCCCAGAACTGACCAGTGCCTCCGGGGGCTTGCGAGGATCCGGGGACGTTCCGCTCGCCTCCATGGTCAACGCCGCCCAACCAGCCAGACCGGCCCCAGCCACGAGCAAGGCGCCGCCGATCGATCGCCGCAGACGGGAGGGCAGCCGATCGACGCGCGCGAGCCCAGAGGCGACCGCGACGCCGATGGGGAGGACGACAGGAGGCGGTACTCGCTCCACGGGCCTAGCCTATCGACCATGGCGAGCGACATGCGGGTCGCGCACGAGCGCTCGTCGGGGCTTACACACAGGGAGGGACCCATGGCACAAGGCGTGCGCGCGCCCGTTCGTGCGCTCCGCGTGCCCATTGCGCTCGCAGCGATCGCGCTCATCGGCGGGCCGGTGCTCGGCGTCGTCCTCGGCCAGCGAGCCCACCGCCAGGCCTACGACGCGACCTGCCCTGCATCGGTCCTCCACGGAAGCGTGATCGAGCTCTCGCGCACCCGCACAGGTGACGACCTCGCCGTCGTCTCGGTTGAGAACACGAGCGCGACGAGCTGCTCGGTCGGGGGCTTCTACCTGCCGGTCGGAGCGCCGCTGCCCAACGAGATCGTGCGGGTCGGGACCTCGAACCATCAGATCCTCCTCGCATCGACCTCACTGCGGCTCGGCCCACGTGCCCGGGCGGCCTTCCTCGTGGTCGGCACTGATGTCCCGCGCGCCTACGACACCGCTCGAGGTGTCGTGACCATCGCAAACGCCCTACCGGGCAGCGCGCGAGTGAGCGTGAGTCCGCTCTTCCCGGCGAGCAAGCTCACGGCCATCGTCGCCGCCGCCAAGCAAGAGATCCCGAGCTGAGTCTCCCCAGGCCGCTCGAAGGTACGGCTCCCACTCGGGCCGACGCACCCCAACGGTGAGCAACCAACCAGTACGCGCGGCCGGCGCACGAGGCTCGCGTCGAGGGTGCATCCCCGCCTCGGCCGGCAGCCGATCGCTCTTGGCAGCGTTGCAGGCACGGCACGCGGCGACCACGTTCTCCCAGACGTGTCGGCCGCCACGGCTGCGCGGGATGACGTGGTCGACGTTCTCGGCAGGCCCCCCGCAGTACTGACAGCGATAACCATCGCGTGCGAAGATGGCGCGCCGCGTTGGTGCGATCCGACGCGTCGCCGGTATCCGCACGTAGCGCTGGAGACGCAGGATCGAAGGAACACGAATCGCCGTCGACGGCGAGTGGAGCACGAGGTCGGTGACGTCCACGACGTCGACGTCCCCGTCGACCACCATCCCGACCGCACGCTCGACACTGACGACACCGAGGGCCTCATACGAGGCGTTGAGCACGAGGACCCCGGCAGTCATGCGAGCCTCAGCCTCTGGCCGCTCTCAGATGGACACGCGCGCTCACCGCATCCTCCAGGCGCGACGCTCCTCCGCGGCCCACGCGAGATAGCGCACGATCTGGCGCAACGACGGTCGCGCCCCAAAGGCCTCGTGCCGCATGCCGAGGTACGTGCGAACGGCTCCCGGGCGCCACGGGTTCCCACGAGAGCCGAAGGTCAGCGCCCAGACCTGTCGGAGTGCCTCTCGCGCCACGGACACACGGAGGCCTCGAACGACCCCGTCCGCAGCGCGAGCAGCGCTCATTGCGAGTCGTCCGGGCGGTTGAAACGCCGACCGATGGACCCGAACGGGCCGCGACCAGAGCGCGCCATGTCGCTCAGGGACGCCCGACCGATACGACGGACGTTGCGCTCGAAGGCGTACGCGGCTCCCAGCATGACCAAGAAGCCGACTGCGCCGAGGATCACCGACGTTGTGAAGGTGAGGATGGTGAAGGCGAGTCCCACGACGAACGCCGCGATCGCCCACTTGAGGTTGCGTCCAGCATGCCGGTACACGGTCTCCGAGCGGACGCGATCGGCGAAGGCGGGGTCACTCTCGTAGAAGGAGCGCTCGATTTCCTGAAGAATCCGTTGCTCCTCTTCGTTCAGCGCCATCCGTCCTCCTCGACGCCGACAGACCAAACCGAGGCTTGATCTGTCATGATTCTAGTGCCTCGGCTCGTCGTCGAAAACCCCAACGCTCCCGTTCCACCGCCGATTCCGGGACGCTCAGACCCCGATCTCAGGCCCCATACAGGGCACACCCGCATCGCGGAGGCGACGGACCCATTCCTGCCCGAGCGCATCGTCGACCCCGTAGACCCCGAGTTCGTCGGCGGTGGCACGCAGTCGGATCAGCACGTCGCCTTCGGAGAGTGCCTCCTCCACGCCCTCACGACCGGTACGTGCCACCGCCGAGAAGCCGGGGCCAGTGAGCACGACGCGTGCCGCACCTGCCTCGAGCTGGGCCTCGATGTCCGCGGCGAGCCGCGGACGAACGTCGACGACCACACCCACGTCGAGCCCCGCGCCCGCGAGCACCGCGACCGCTCGAGCCGCCAGTGTGCTGCGCTCGTGGTGACCCGGGCCTCGAACCTCGATCTCGACCATCGCCCCTCCCCTCAACCTGCGCCCTCGACCCTGCGAAACAGTTCCGCCGCGCCCGGAATGCCGACGCTGCGCGCCGCGTCCACGGCACGGCCGACCACCGCATCGGCGAGGACGCCGTCGGCGGCGCCGAGGCGACTCCGGTATTGACGTACCGCCTCCACCTTGCGTTCGAGGTACGCCGAGACGTCGACCGCGCTGTTGGGCTCCTCCGAACCGGCAAGGAGGACCTCGAGCGGTCCGATCGGCTCGCCCGCTTCGGGGAAGTAACCCGGCTGACTCGCGGCCGGCAAGGCGGCGTCGAGGAGTGCCCAGCCGAGCTCGCGGTGGTCACGATGGTTGTAGAGCCGTCCGCCGTAGAAGACCGTCGTGGGGTCGGGACCGAGGACGAGCTGCGGAGCGAAGGACCGGAGCACGGTCACGAGCCGCCGACGCAGCTCGAGGTCGTTGGAGAGATCGCCGTCACCATAGCGCAGCTGGACGACGTCGGCGATGGCAAGGATGGCGGCCGCTTCGAGCAGTTCACCGGTGCGGCGCTCCTCGGCGTCGTCCACCCGCGCGAGCCCCTTGTCGCCGCGGGTCGCCACGACCAGCACGACCCGTGCTCCCTGGGCCGCGAGTCGCGCGAGCGTCCCCCCGCAGAGCACCTCGGCGTCGTCCGGGTGGGCAAAGCAGGCGAGGGCGACGCTCGCCGCCGGCTCGTAGATCTCTACCGTCATGGTCGCTGAGGCTCCATCACGACACGACCTGGGCGATCGTGGTACCGGCGACGGTCACCTCGGCATCGCTGAGATCCCGATGGACGACGAAGCGCAGCGTCCGAGGTCCGATGGCGTTGGCCAAGACGCCCGCTTCACGAAGGCGGGCGAGCATCTCGACCGGGCGATCGGCATCGACGAGCACCATGTTCGTCCCGCCCCAGCGCACGCGGGCATCACCGAGCTCTGCCGCCACACGGTCGCGCAGCACGGCCGCTCGCTCATGGTCTCGGGCAAGGACGCTTCGCCACTCGTCGAGGGCGACGAGGGCTGCGGCGGCGATGATCCCAGCTTGGCGCAGGCGACCGCCGAGCGCCTGGCGCTCCCACCGCGCACGCTCGACGAGGTCAGCCGATCCGGCCACGACCGAACCCATCGGCGCCCCCAGACCCTTCGAGAAGCACGTCGACACCGCGGTGGCGCGCTCGGTGAGCACACTCGGCTCGACCCCGAGCGCCACCGAAGCATTCCAGAGTCGTGCGCCGTCGATGTAGAGCGGCGTCGCCGTCGCCGCATCGGCAAGAGCGCCGGTGCGCACCGGATCGAGAGGGGTTCCGCCTGAGGGCATGTGCGTGTTCTCGATCGCGATGAGGGCTGGCTGAACCCCAATCGCACGATAGGTCGCCACCGCATCGGCCACCGCATCGGCCGTCGGCGCTCCGTCGTCGTCGGCCAGGGTGTGGAGCTGCACGAGCGCATTACGAGCGCTCGCGCCACGCTCGAACTGGCACAGGTGGGCCCGGGCCCCGACCACGACCACCGAACCTGGCGTCGTGAGGGTTCGCAGCGCCACTTGATTGGCCATCGTGCCGGAAGCCACGAAGAGCGCCGCCTCCATCCCGAGGAGCCCCGCCGCACGCTCCTCCAGTTCGCGGACCGTCGGGTCCTCGCCGTAGCCGTCGTCCCCACAACGAGCAGAGGCCATGGCACGACGCATAGCGTCTGTGGGCTGGGTCACCGTATCGGAGCGCAGGTCGATGGACACAGGTGCCAGGCTACGCCGCGCGCCCGTCCAGGGCCCCCTCGACGGCCCTCTGGGTTTCGCCCATTTGCTTGACAGTCTGGGTTGAGGCCTCGGCCACCTCCTCGCGGGCCCAGGTGAGCTCGTACTCGAACGGCGGTAGGTACTCAAGCGTCGAGTGCGGCAGGACGGTGTGGCCTCCCCCTCCAAAGCGACACCTGCTCTAGGAGGAAGGGATGAGCCAGACACCGAATCCACCACCGCGCGAGGCCCCCGTTCGTCGACGACGAGGCCGTTACCCGAGCCAGTTCCGCAAGGATGCCGCAGCGTTGGTGCTCGACCAGCACCGAACCATCGCTGACGTTGCCCGCGAACTCGGCGTGAATGAGCAGACCCTTGGCAACTGGGTGCGTCAGGAGCGGATCGACCGAGGTGAGCTCGAAGGTCTCACAGGCGCCGAGCGCGAAGAGCTGACCCGGCTGCGCCGTCAGGTCACACAGCTCATCATGGAACTCGAGCTGGCGGAGCGAGGGATCGCCCACTCGGTGAGGGAGGGGGGGCAGTGAGCCGCTACCACTCCGATTGCCCGCCAGGAGGCCAATGGCTTCTCGATAGCAGCGCTAGCACGAGTCATCGAGTCTCTCGCCAGGCGTACGACCCCTGGCGACACCGCAAAGACCGAAGCGAGGACCCAGAGCACCTGGTGCTCGTCAGCGAGCTCCGAGCCATCTGGGAGGCGGTCAACGGCACCGCTGCCCGGTGTGCTCGGAGCTCCACGGCACGCCCGTGGTGCGCGTCGGCCACGGCGTGGAGTCCGATCCCGCACGTGACCGGTGCTCGTGGTGGTACCAGCGAAGGAAGCGCTCGCACCAGGCTCGTGCGTCGTCGTAGCAGGCGAAGCGTCGCGGGTAGTCGGGTCGGTGACCGATCGGCTTGCGGAGCGCACCGTAGCGCAAGTGTGTATATTGTGTGGTGTGGCTCGAGTGAACGTGTACCTGCCGGACGATCTTGCGGCACAAGCGAGGAAGGCCGGCTTGAATTTGTCTGCGGTGACCCAGGAGGCGGTCCGGCGAAGCCTGGCGTCGCGCTCGACAGATGCCTGGCTTGCAACGCTGGCGAGCCCGATTGCGCGAGTGTCACATGAGCGCGCGCTTGCAGCGCTCGACGCCGCGAGGGACGAAGCACCGACGCGGCATGGCTGAGGCCGTCGTCGACGCATCCGCTCTGGTCGATCTTCTGCTGGACAATGAGCTCGGTCGTGCGGTGCGGCGTCGCATCGCTGGTCACGCCTTGCACGCACCGGCGCACGTCGACGCAGAAGTCTTGTCGGCCCTGGGACGCCTGCATCGAGCAGACAGCCTCGATGCAGGCACCGTCGAGGTCAAGCTTCGCGAGCTGGCCGCAGCACCGATCGAGCGGCATCCCGTCCACGATCTCCTCCTCGGGACCTGGGCCCGTCGCCAAGAGCTTCGGCTGGTCGACGCGATCTATATCGAACTGGCCGTCTCCCGCGGCGTACCGCTGGTGACGACCGACCGCCGACTCCGCGGTGCACCATCGGTTGAGGTCGTGGCCACCTGAGTCGGCAGCCGCAGCCGAGGATCCGCTTCCGGACATCGGATCAAGTTGCGGCTCGCGGCCCGTCGACGCCGTCCCTAGGCCGTTCCGCTTGCGGAGTGGCATCGATGGCTGTGGTGGGTGATTGCAATCGATCGTCGCAACACCTGTTGTCCCTGTGGCTGCACTCGAGCCTCGGGTACCTACCGCCCGTCGAGTACGAGCTCTCCTGGGCCCGTGCGGAGGCGGCCGTGGCCTAAATTCAGACTGTCAAGCAAATGGGGGGAAGCTCAATCGAGCTCGACGTCGCCACCGGAGCCGCGGATCCTCGCGGCCTCGGCGAGGAGCCGGAAGTTCTACGCGCTCGAGATGATCGGCGCCCGAGAGGACGAGCGAGCGGCAGCCTGAAGATATGGGGTCTCACATTGAGAGTGGACTCGATTTGGGGGGCGGTCACCCTACGCAAGCCGCTTCCCACACATCGATCCCCTAGGGAGTAACGGGGATCTGCGACTCGCTTAGTAGGCCTCGCCATGAGCCGCCCCAGATTCCGTTGACACGTCGTAAGTCACACGTACCATGGCAGAGGGAAGGGGAGGTCGATGGGGACGTCGAGAAGGAAGTTCACCCTGGAGTACCGGACCGAGGCGGCCCACCGGGTCATCGACAGCGGCCGGAGCGTCCCAGAGGTGGCCCGTGAGCTCGCGATCGGGGAGCACAACCTCTATCGATGGGTGCGGGAGGAGCGCAGGCGGATCGAAGCAGCAAACGCCACTGGCAGCCCGCCCCTCACGGCGCAGGAGCGCACCGAGCTCATCAGGCTGCGCAGGGAGCTCGAGGAGCTGCGCAAGGACAACGAGTTCCTGGGAAAAGCAGCCGCGTACTTCGCCGCGAAGCCACCAAGCAAGAGAGATTCGCGCTGATGGAGGCGGAGTACGCTCGCTTCGAGATCAAACGGATGGCACGCTTACTCGAGGTCTCCCGGGCTGGCTACTACCGATGGCGACGCACCCAGGTAGCACCGTCGCGTCGGGCATGTGCAAGACGCGACCTCGAGAACCGAGTGGTCGCGGTCCACCAGGCATCCTCTGGCACCTACGGCGCACGACGGATCACGGCGGCACTCCTCGCCGCTGGCGTGGTGACGAGCCACAACACGGTGGCAGCAGCGATGGCCAGGCGCGGCATCGCCGGTATCAGCCCCAGGAGGTTCCGCCCAGCGACCACCCACGCCGATCCGAAGGCGATCTACCCACCAGACCTCGTTGCCAGGAAGTTCGACCCGGGGCGCCTGCACGCCCTCTGGACCTCGGACATCACCTACCTCGCTCTCGCCGGCGCGATGGCATACCTGTGTGTGGTGCGCGACGAGCACTCGCGGCGGGTGCTCGGATGGAGCGTCGCGGAGCGCATGGAGACCACGCTCGTGCTCGAGGCCCTCGGCCAGGCCGTCGCGGTGCGTGGGTCCCACGCGCAGGGGGTCATCTGGCACACCGACCGAGGGAGTCAGTTCAGCGACCATCGAGTTGTGGCCTTCTGTGCCCGACACGGGATCACGCGCTCCATGGGGCGAACCGGCACCTGCTACGACCACGCGAGCGCGGAGTCCTTCTGGTCGATCTTCAAACACGAGTTCTTCTACCGCCACGCCTTTGGCGACCTCGCCGAGCTGCGCCGCGGCATACAGAGCTACATCCAGTTCTACAACCACCAGCGCAGCTGCTCGAAGATCGGCTACCTTGCCCCAGTCGTCTTCGAGCACCTCGTCGCGGAGGAGGCTCGCGTGAAGTAACCTGGGTGTCTACGAAATCTGGGGCACCTCACCACCGGTCGAATTGAACCTGCACACATTCGGATCCCTTGTGAGAACACAGTTACGTCTCAACAGTTGCAACCCCGCCTGGCCCCAGCAGGTGCGTGGCCTCGAGCGGCTCGGTGACCTTGAGGGGGTCCGCACTCAGGGACGGGGGGGCATCGAGCTCCTGGCCGAGGCCGCCTCCAGGGAGGGAACCCGGACGGCCTGCCGGTCACTGCAGGCTAGAGGATGCGAGGAATGTGCACGCAGCCTCGTTCGGCGCGAAATGCAGGTAGGTGGTGCACTCCCCGAGCTGGATCGAGGACGTCGACAGGGTCGCCGAGATCGCGGCCGGTACCGTCCCGGGCGGCTGGGAGGCCGAGCCGGTCCCCTGGGGGATCGTGTGGGGCGTCAGCGTCGCGACGGTGTCGGAGCCATCGAGCTGGCCCGTGAAGGTGAAGACAACCGAGGTCTGCCCATCCTGGTACACGTAGTCGACGGCGCCACTGATCGCGCCGTCGGGACCGAGGTGCCAAGCGAGGACATAGTGGGGGGTACCAGCACCGCCGTCCACGTAGAGCCCCGTCGCGCCAGGCACCTGCGAGCCACCCGAGACGCCCTTCGGCACCGAGGACCCCGACTGCGCAGGAGGGGGCGTCGTCGTAGTACGAGGGTGCGCGCGCGAGGTACTGGGCGCCCCTCTACGCATTGGTTGCGACGTCGCCCCGAGCGCGTAGCCCCCCGCACCTGCGCCCACGACGGCCGCAGCGAACCCGAGCCACCACCCCAGCGACCGTCCGAAGGACCGTCGGAACGAGCGACTCTCGGCCATGGCGGCACTCCTCCCCGCACCCAAGACGGGCCCGTTCGGCTTCCCCGAGCGCACTGTGGCACGGAAAGCTCGCGTTGCCGCAACGTCGAGCCATTCCCCGCCACGTCCTCGACTTAGTGTAGTGAACATTCCCCTGTTGACCGCTAGCGCAGGCCGCGCCGGCCCCCTCCTGGGCCACGAAGCTCTCCTCCCGCAGCTGGGGCAGCAGCCGGCCCGCGACGCCGAGCTCGAGCCAGATCGCCTCGACGAGCTCAGAGCGGGACAGGCGCCCCGACCGTGCGGTGGTGGCGTGGTTGACGGGGGCGGCGGTCCGACCCTGCGGGCCCATGCCGGGTAGCGATCGGGGTACGCCGTGAAGACGATTCCTTGGCCGTCCTCGGCGAGGCCTCGAGCTCGGCGACGAACCGGCGGCCCTGCTGGGCGTCCGAGAGGGTAAGCACGCCGTCGAGGAGAACCGACGCCCCCTGCTCAGGCGGGTCGCGACCACGCACGCAGAGCACGGACCGCTCCCCGGTGCCGGCCCACAGCTGGCTCAGGGGAGGAGCCCTTGGCCGCGGCCTGGGCGTCGGATCCCCAGAACGTCGAGTTCCTCGTCGAGCGCGACCTCCACCCGCTCGCCGAGGACCCGTTCGAGCAGCCGCTCCAGCATGCCTCGGTAGGGCGCCCGGGTGCGCTCGCGCGCGGTGCGCTTCGCCTCCTCATGGTCGCCGAGTGGAGTCGAGGCCGCGAGTCGTGCCGCTTCGAGTCGGGCGAGTGCGGCCCCGACGTCGAAGAGCTCTTCCTCGGTGCGGACGAGCCGGTCAGAGCGGTCGGCCTCCGTCTCCCCCCAGTCCGCTAGGAGCGGCATCAGGGCGACTCAGGCGCTCTGGCCGCCCTCCGCCCGCCTCTCTCCCGTGACGAGCGCCTCGAGACGCGCCAGAGAGAGGCGCATCGCCAGCGCGTTCCGCTCCGGGACGCCGGTCATCTCGTACACGAGGCGCAGGGGTGCATCGTCCCACTCGAACGACTCGACCACTCGCGTGAGCTGCTCACCCTCCGGCGTCAGACGGTAGCGCCAGATGTGGCGACCCAGGTGCGCCCATGCGATCTCGCGGCCCTCGTCGAACGCGACGACGCGATTCCACATCACGTACGGGACGACGAGGCGCATCCGCATGCCGAAGCGGGCGCCCAGCGAGAGGCGCTCAGGGCCGGTGAGCACACCGCGCACGGTGCCCGAGCCGTCGAGCACCGGATGGAGCGCAGGGCGCGCTAGCACGTCGAAGATCGTGTCGGCAGGGGCTGCGATGGTCAGCTCCGCCGTGACGATACGTCCCGCCATGATCACTACCTCCTCGTCAGGATCAACGTCATCGCGCCTGGCCCTCGGGGCGAACCTTCGCGATGCGCTTCGGACCGAGGTCGGCGAGCACGCGCCGAAAGTCGTCGGCATCGGTGAAGTTCTGGTACACACTCGCAAAGCGCACGTAGGCGACCGGATCGAGTTGACGGAGGCCCTCGAGGACCCGCAGACCGAGCTCCGCCGACTCCACCTCGTCGACCGCCCGCACCGCCTCCTCGACCTCGGCCAACAGGCGCTCGATCTCGAGGGCACCGATGGGGCGATTCTTCAGCGCAGCCTGCACCCCGCGCCGCAGCTTGTCGCGGTCGAACGGCTCGAGCTGGCCCGAGCGCTTGCGAACCAAGACACGCGCCTCGGTGATGCGCTCAAATGTCGTGAAGCGTCGACCGCAACCAAGGCACTCGCGTCGCCGCCGGATCGCCGCGCCGTCGTCAGCGACCCGCGTCTCGACGACGCGATCTTCGTTGGTGCCGCAGAAGGGACAGCGCACGCCACCTCACTCGGGCTCTTCCAGCGAGCCTACCTGGCCGAACGCGCGATCGCTCATCGGTTGCGTGCGAACGTGCGTTTGAGTACACTGCAGGAGAGGAGGGCGCAGCATGACACGCGAGAACCCCGAGGTGCGCGAGGCGATTCTGGCCTACGTCACCCAGGTCGTCGAGGAGCGAGGTTGGGCTCCATCGGTACGCGAGATCGCCGATGCGGTCGGTCTCAAGTCGCCGGCAAGCGTCCAGCACCACCTTCGTCGACTCGAACGCGACGGACGCCTCGTGCGCTCACCGTTGAAGGCTCGCAGCCTGAGCGTTGCCCGACGGGCGCCATCGGCTGCGGTACCGGTGCTCGCCGAGGTCGGAGCCGGCTACCACGTGGTGCCAGAGGTCGAGGTCGAGACGTCGGTCGCGGTGCCCGCATCCATGGCCGCGCCCGGTGCGTTCGCACTGCGGGTGCGTGGCCACTCGATGGTCGACGTCGGCATCCTCGATGGCGACCTCGTCGTCGTCGCCCCGAGCGATGTCGCCGCTGACGGCGACATCGTGGTCGCCTCCGTCGGTGACGACGTCGGCACGGTGAAGATCCTGCGGCGCAACGGGAGCTCGGTGTGGCTCGAGGGGGCCAACGAGGACGATCCCTCGCTCGCGCCGATGCCGTGGAACGAGACCTGCCACCTGCATGGAAGGGTCGTCGGCGTGCTGCGCTCCTACGACGGCGCCGCCGTCCGCTAGCATCCCCTCCACCATGGGGGATCATCGCAACGAGGCGCCCCACGAAGCGCCCGCGACAGCGACGGCGCTCGTCAAGGCGGCCGGGATCGGCAAGGTCTTCGTCGACGACCGAGGACGCGCGCGTGAGGCCCTCGGTGGCGTCGACCTCGAGGTGCCCCCCGGGGGATTCCTCTCCATCATCGGTCCCTCGGGATGCGGGAAGTCCACGCTGCTGAGGATCATCGGGGGCCTGTCCGCCGCGACGACCGGAACGCTCGAGATCGACCCCTCGGTCCGGTCGCGCATCGCCTTCGTCTTCCAGGACCACTCGCTGTTTCCGTGGCTCAGGGTCGTCGACAACGCTGCCTTCGGCCTGCGCATGGCGGGGATCGGACGAGCCGAGCGCCGCCGGCGGGCGATGGGCTGGCTCGAGCGCCTCGGCCTCGCGGGCGTCGCCGATGCCTGGCCAGACGAACTCTCGGGCGGCATGCGCCAACGGCTCTCGCTCGCTCGGGCGCTCGTCACCGACCCCGCGCTGCTCCTCATGGACGAGCCGCTCGGCGCCCTCGACCCCCAGACGCGCCTGGTGGTCCAGCAAGACCTCGCACGCCTCTACGAGGAGACCGGGGTCACGATGGTGCTCGTTACGCACTCGCTCGAGGAGGCGATCTGGCTCGGCGATCGCGTCGTCGCGATGACCGCGAGGCCCGGCCGCATCGCCGACGTCTTCGACGTCCCACTCCCACGACCACGCGACGAAGCGATGCTCGACACCGAGGCGTTCACCTCGCTGCGCCACGCACTCTGGTCGCGCCTCGAGACCGAGGTGCGAGCCTCGATGGGAGCCCCCTCGTGACCACCCAGAGCGAACTCGCCGTCCGCGGCGCACGCCGCAGTGCTCGCCGAGCTCGCGCCGCCGACGTGGCCCTCGGTATCGCCACCCCCATCGTGCTGCTGGTGGCGTGGCAGATCGCCGCCTCCACACACGCGATCGACACCCGGATCTTCACCCCGCCGAGCGACATCGTGCGCACCGCCGGCAGCTTGGCCACGAACGGCACCCTCGGCGCCGATCTCGGGATCACGACGGCGCGCCTTGCCGTCGGCTACGTCATCGGCGCGGTCCTCGGGGTCGTCGTCGGCCTCGCTCTCGGGGTCGTCCGTCCGCTGCGCTCGGCGCTCTCACCGCTGTTCGCCGCGCTCTACGCGGTACCCCAGATCGCGCTCCTGCCCCTGCTGCTGGTGATCTTCGGCCTGGGCGAGACCGCGAAGATCATCACCGTCGCGGCAGTGACGTTCTTCGTCGTCGAGCTCAACACGCTGGGGGCCGTCCGACGCGTACCGCCAGAACTCCTCGAGGCCGGACAAGCCTACGGCGCCACGCGCTGGCGCCGCTTCGTGCACGTGCTCGTGCCCGCGACCGCACCCGGCATCTTCACGGGGCTTCGCGTCGCGGTCGCGCTCGCGCTGGTGGTCGTGACGGCCACGGAGTTCGTCGCGGCCAACTCGGGGCTCGGCTACCTCGTCTGGAACTCGTGGCAGCTGTTCGAACCTGCCGACATGTACGTCGGCCTCGTCGTGATCGCCCTCCTCGGCGTCGTCGCGACCGGGATCGTCGTTGGCGTCGAACGGCTCGTGCTGCCCTGGACCAGACGGCGGGCACGCTAGCATCCCCTCAGCTTGCACCAAGGGGGGATCCATGCAACGTCGCCATCGTCGCGCTCTCGCGCTCACAGCGGCTCTCGGATTGACAGCGGCAGCGTGTGGCTCGACCACGAGCACCTCGTCGACCACCACCTCATCGACCGCCCCCACCACGGTGACGGTGGCTTATGTCCCGCTCCCCCTCTTCGCACCGCTCTTCGTCGCCGAAGCACACGGCTACTTCGCCGCCGAGCACATCAAGGTGAACCTCCAAGTCGTCGCCAACGGCCAGAGCGCGATCACGCTGGCGGCGACGAACCGGGTCCAGGTCGTCCTCGGCGGCTTCAGCGCCGGCCTCTTCAACGCCATCCACCAGGGCCTCGACGTCCGCGTCGTTGGCTCCATGGCCGAGGAGGCGCCGGGCGCCGCCGCTAACGGCCTGGTGGGTTCGGCGGCCGCTCACATCACCTCGCTCTCCCAGCTCGCCGGCCAGCGCATTGCGGTCGCAGGTGGCCAGGGCTCCGCGGGCGCCTACCTCACCGCGCTCGCGCTCGAGAAGGCACACCTCTCGCTCGCTCGCGTCACCTTGGTCAACGTCAACTTCCCCGAACAAGGCGCCGCTCTCGCGAACGGCGGCGTCGCTGCGGCCTACATGGCGACACCGTTCCTCCAAGCGGCCGTCGCGCAGCACCAAGGCACGGTGCTTGCAGGGGCTCCCGTTGGGATCGCCGTCACCGGCATCATCTACGGGGGCAGCTTCATCCACACGTCGGCCGCCCAACGCTTCTTCGACGCGCTCGCCAAGGGCGCGCAAGACCTCCAAGGGTCGGCCGCCACCAGCGCCGCCAACCTCGCCATCATCGCCAAGGCGACCGGCGAATCGCTCTCGCTGCTGCGCTCGGAGCCGCCGAACGTCTTCTCCCCAACCCTCGCACCCCAATCGTCGGTGCTCTCCTCCATGCAGTCGGTCTACCTCGGCGCCGGCAACCTCGACTACCACACGCCGATGCCAATGAGCCAGGTCGTCGACGCACAGTTCGCCAACCAGGCACCCTGACCAGGCCGCCGGCTGCTCGCCAAGGAGCGTCCAGGTACGTGCTCGCGCCCCTGGCTTAGCCCTGCCGCTGCAGGTGCTGTGTCCGACGGGTCGGCATGCCTTGCACCGTTCCGACCTGCTCGAGGACCACGAGGACATCGCCAACCGATCCCATCGCCCAGCGAGCAGTCCATGCGACGCGCCACGAGGCCGCTTCGCCCTCCAGTTCCCCATGAACGCCCCCATCGCCTGAGCGGTGCCAGAGCGTCCGGCCGCGCCGTGAGGATTGTGCGTCGGGCCGACGACGCCTCGCGCCGACGGGCGCAAGACCCAGCACCGGTGTTCGTCGACGAGATCCGAGGAGATCCGAACGCGCTCGCACCAGCGCGACGGCACCCGCACCACAGCGTTGACGACACGCGAGCTGCGCCGACCCGGCTGCTGCAAGGACCACGCCCGCAAGCCGAACGCCTCGGGCTGCCGCCCTCCCGCTGCGTGCACCCGACGAAGCGCACGATGCCGCACGCCACCGGGGCCTGTCGACCAGACGAGGATCCCCCACAGATGCACATGGCGCCCGCACGACCCTACCGCCGGGCCTCACATGCGAGATGGACTCGGCTTCGGGAGCCGGCCATCCCCTCCGCGAACACGATACGACGACGACCGCCGAAACCCTTGGCTCGCATGGCGGCGCGGGTCACGCCCCGCGCGATGCACCCTGACGGATGGTACGCACGTAATCGCGCACGATGGTGACCTTGCCGGTGTAGCCCAGCTCCTTGAGCCGTTCCGTGATGGCCGGGGCCGAGGTGAGCCCGTCCGCCACCAGGCGATCGATCTCGGGCTTGAAGGGATCCAGCTTGGAGCGGCGCCGGGGACGAGTGACCTGTCCCGCGCTCGCGCCGTCGCGCAGGTAGCGCCGCACCGTGTTGCGGGAGATGCCCGTGCGGCGGGCGATCTCGCGATAGCCGAGCCCCTCAGCGTGCAGTTCGAAGAGCACCGTCACGACCGTGCCCTCCAACATCGCTCCGACCCTCCTCGTTCTGGCCTCGGGCGAACGTTACCCGCGCCTCGGTCGCGATCGCGCCGCCGTTGCTGGGCCAGCCAACGCCGAAGGAGCGCCGAAGGAGGAGGACGACCACACCCGTGTGGCGGTCGGCTCGGATGGACGCGCAGCATCGTGCGACCTTCGATGGGTTCGGCACCGAGCGGAGAGGGCCGGGGTCCGAGCGTGGCGCCAATCGCCGCGAGGACCTTGCCATCGCGGCCACCTCGCTCGCCCACGCGGGCGGCCGAGTACGAGGTGACCTGCTGGCCCGCCGCTCGTGCAGCTCCCGTAGGACACGGTGTGCGGGCTCTCGAACGCTCAGCCACGTCCGGCGCTCCCGGTTGGGAAGCACCAGAGCTCGCCGCACGAGGCGCGCACCCCCACGAGAAGACCGACACCCAGCCGGGCCACACGAACCAGGGCGCTCTCGACCGACTCGCCCCCTCGAGCGCCTCACGTTGCCGACCCGCGGCAGCCCTCGCTGGCCCGGCTCGCCTGGCGACACGCGCCCCTCTCCTAGGTGCCCGCGATGAGCAGCGAGCACTCACACGAGGGTGCCGAGCTCACGGCAACGGCGGACTCGGTTGCGACACCGATCACCACGGCGCGCAATCGACCCACGGGATGCGCGTCCCCGGCATCGTGAAGCCGTGGACGGCGCCGATCGCGTCCTCGAGCACCTCCACAGCACGCAACGGGGACCGAGGCGCCGAAGGTCACCGTGAACGCGCTCGAGGCGTTCGAAGCAGCGCAACTGACAGACGATCTCGTCCCCCTCGATCCAGTCGTGGCCATCGCAACCTCATGCCTGCCGCCACCTCGACCCGACCAGCGCGCACATTGGTCCCCTGAGCCGCCCCAGATTCCGTTGACACGTCGTAAGTCACACGTACCATGGCAGAGGGAAGGGGAGGTCGATGGGGACGTCGAGAAGGAAGTTCACCCTGGAGTACCGGACCGAGGCGGCCCACCGGGTCATCGACAGCGGCCGGAGCGTCCCAGAGGTGGCCCGTGAGCTCGCGATCGGGGAGCACAACCTCTATCGATGGGTGCGGGAGGAGCGCAGGCGGATCGAAGCAGCAAACGCCACTGGCAGCCCGCCCCTCACGGCGCAGGAGCGCACCGAGCTCATCAGGCTGCGCAGGGAGCTCGAGGAGCTGCGCAAGGACAACGAGTTCCTGGGAAAAGCAGCCGCGTACTTCGCCGCGAAGCCACCAAGCAAGAGAGATTCGCGCTGATGGAGGCGGAGTACGCTCGCTTCGAGATCAAACGGATGGCACGCTTACTCGAGGTCTCCCGGGCTGGCTACTACCGATGGCGACGCACCCAGGTAGCACCGTCGCGTCGGGCATGTGCAAGACGCGACCTCGAGAACCGAGTGGTCGCGGTCCACCAGGCATCCTCTGGCACCTACGGCGCACGACGGATCACGGCGGCACTCCTCGCCGCTGGCGTGGTGACGAGCCACAACACGGTGGCAGCAGCGATGGCCAGGCGCGGCATCGCCGGTATCAGCCCCAGGAGGTTCCGCCCAGCGACCACCCACGCCGATCCGAAGGCGATCTACCCACCAGACCTCGTTGCCAGGAAGTTCGACCCGGGGCGCCTGCACGCCCTCTGGACCTCGGACATCACCTACCTCGCTCTCGCCGGCGCGATGGCATACCTGTGTGTGGTGCGCGACGAGCACTCGCGGCGGGTGCTCGGATGGAGCGTCGCGGAGCGCATGGAGACCACGCTCGTGCTCGAGGCCCTCGGCCAGGCCGTCGCGGTGCGTGGGTCCCACGCGCAGGGGGTCATCTGGCACACCGACCGAGGGAGTCAGTTCAGCGACCATCGAGTTGTGGCCTTCTGTGCCCGACACGGGATCACGCGCTCCATGGGGCGAACCGGCACCTGCTACGACCACGCGAGCGCGGAGTCCTTCTGGTCGATCTTCAAACACGAGTTCTTCTACCGCCACGCCTTTGGCGACCTCGCCGAGCTGCGCCGCGGCATACAGAGCTACATCCAGTTCTACAACCACCAGCGCAGCTGCTCGAAGATCGGCTACCTTGCCCCAGTCGTCTTCGAGCACCTCGTCGCGGAGGAGGCTCGCGTGAAGTAACCTGGGTGTCTACGAAATCTGGGGCACCTCACCCCGACCTACGGCGTCGGGCGCCACAGGCCCACGCCCATCTGCCTGCCCCACCACGCCCGAGCACACGGCGGGCCAGACCGGCTGCGCTCAGACACTGCATCGGAGGTGCTCGAGAGCGACCCTTCGCCCAGGGATGGGCCTCCTCACCTCCACCTCGACCCGCATCGCGAGTCCGAGGTCTGGCCTCACTCGCCATCGGAAGAGGCGAACCATCGTCCTAGGCGTGCAACCACCGCCACAGCGCCTGGGCGACGTGGCGCACCTCGGCCACCTCGACCATCTCCTGATCCGTGTGGGCAAGTTCTGGATCCCCCGGTCCGAAGTTCACCGCCGGCACGCCCGCCGCGACGAGTTGGGCGACGTCGGTCCAGCCGAGCTTGGCACGCACGCCGAACGCGCCGCTGCGCAGTGCGCCGAACCGACCGAGGTCACTCACCGCGCCCGGCACGGCCTCGGCGACCTCGAGGTCATCACCGTCGTCCATCACGGGACGCACGGCCTCCTCGAGGCGCTGGCGCGCCCGGGCAGCATCGAGGTCGGGGGCGAACCGATAGCTCACGTCGATCTCGACGAGGTCCGGCACGACGTTCCATGCAACGCCCCCACGCACCCCGACGACCTCGATCGCCTCGCGGTAGCGCACCGGGCCGATCTGGGGTTCGCGACGTTCCAGGGCGCGAAGCGTCCCGAGCGCCTCGCCGACCCGATCGATGGCGTTGCGGCCCATCCAGGCTCGAGCAACGTGGGCTCGACGCCCACGCAGTCGGAGCGTCGCGCGCACGACCCCTTGGCACCCCAGCTCGAGGAACCCACCCGTGGGTTCGAGGAGCACGCCGCGAGCACCCGCGAGGAGTTCGGGGCGCTCGGCCACGAGGTGCGCGAGCCCGTTGCCTGTGATCGGACCCTCCTCGCCCGGATAGGCGACGACGGTCACGGGCACGGAGGGCTCCGAGCACGCCAGCGCCACCGCGACCGCGAGCCCTGCCTTCATGTCGACGGCACCCCGTCCACGCAACACCAGTTCGTCGACGGCGACAGGGAGCTCACCGGGAACGGTGTCGAGATGGCCGACGAGCAGCGTCGCCGAGGAGTCCCCGCCGTGGTTGCGAGCCACGACGCAGCCCGCCACCACCTCGACTCGAAGCCCCGCCGCATCGAGGTGCTCACCGACGAGCCGAGCGAGCGCCGCCTCGTCGCCGGTGACGGAGGGAACCTCGAGGTAGGCCGCCGCGAGCTCGACCGGGTCCCTCACAGGGCTCCGCCGTGCGCGCGCAGGAGGTCGTTCAGCGCGGCCTTCTCGTGGCGCTCCCCCTCGGGCAGCCGCGCGATCACGAGCAGAGCCGCGAGGCCGAAGGTCCCACCGGGCCAACGGCGCTCTCGCGTGCCGGGCACAACGACCGACCAGTCGGGCACCCTGCCGCGCTCAAGCTCGTCGCCGGTGGCGACGTCGATGATCGGAATCGTCGGGGTCACCACCGCCCCGGCGGCCACCACCGCGCCCCGCCCGACGATCGAGCCCTCGACCACGATCGCGCGCGAGCCGACGAAGGCGTCGTCACCCACCACGACGGGAGCGGCCTGCGGCGGCTCGAGGACCCCGCCGATGCCCACGCCTCCCGAGAGGTGGACACGGGCGCCGATCTGGGCACACGAGCCCACCGTGGCCCAGGTGTCCACCATCGTCGACTCACCGACCGAGGCGCCGACGTTCACGAAGCTCGGCATGAGCGTGACACCCGCGCCGAGATAGGTCCCTCGCCGCACGATCGCCCCGGGCACCGCACGTACCCGCGCTTCGGCGAGATCGCGCCGCAGCGGGATGCGATCGACCCAGGTGAGCGGGCCGGCCTCGGACTCCACGAGTGGCCAGTGGCCGAACGAGAGCAGGATCGCCTCCTTGACCCACTCGTGCACCACCACCCGGCCCTCGTCCCAGTCGACGGAGGCCACCCGCAGCGCGCCGCGCTCGAGGTCCTCGAACACCGAGACGAGCACCGCGGTATCGATCGGTTCGCCATGTGCGAACGCGCCATGCACGCTGGCCGCACGCGCGTCCTCGGTCATCGCACTCCTCCCCGCTCCCACAGGGCATCGATCGCCCGATCCTTCACCGTCGCCGCAATGCGCACGAACGCACGATCGCCGTAGTCGGCACCGTCGGCGACGACGATCCCGAGGCGCGTCGCGAGCCACCTGGCGAACGCCGCCCCGTCGTCGTCGGGAGCGCGGACCCAGAGGTAGATGCCGCCATCGGGTACGCGCACCGGGACGTCGGCGACCGCCTCGATGACCCGGGCCAAGCGGCGCAGCCGCCCAGCGTAGCGCGAGCGCTGCTCGGCGACGTGACCCTCGTCGGCGAGCGCCTCGGCCGCCACTGCTTGGGAGGGCCCTGAGGCCAAGAGGCCGAGCGCGCGTCGGCGCGCGACCACCTCGTCCACGAGCATGGGGTCGCCCGCCACGAGACCGAGCCGCAGCCCGGCCAGGTTGGAGCGCTTCGAGAGCGACACGAGCGCGAGCGTGCCCTCGAGCCCCGCGCGCAGCGCGCTCGGGGCCTCCCCCGACCACACGAAGTCGCCGTAGGCCTCGTCCGAGGCCAGCACCGCACCGTGCTCGCGGGCGAGGGCGACGACCGGCCCCGGGTCATAGACCGCACCGGTCGGATTCGACGGCGAGTTGACCCACGCGACCAACGTGCGATCCCACACGGACGCAGCCACGGCGTCGAAGGCAGGAGCACCCGAGCAGTCGTCCGGGACCCGCACGATCTCACAGCCGGCCGCCCGCGCTCCCTCGGCGTAGGTGGGGTAGGCGCGCCCGGGGATGAGCACGACCCCCCGATCGGGTCGGCGCTCCCGAAGCAACCACGCCAGCGTACCGATGGCCTCCTTGGACCCCATGGTCGGCGCGACCGCGCCGTCGGGGAGCGTCACCCCCCGCAGCGCGTGGAACCAGCGCGTCGCCGACTCCACGAGTGCGGGCGTCCCTGCCGCTGGCGGGTACGCACGCTCCTCCCCCTGGCACGCGAGCAGGTGCGGGACGAACGCTGGGGGCGGATCGACGGGCGAGCCGATGGACGCATCGACGACGAACGGGTGCCGATCGGCTGCGAGCGCGGTGAGCTCGACGCGGGAGGGGCGCTGCGACACCGCCTCACCCTAGCGGCTCAGGTGGCGCCTCTCCGAGCGCCCGGCGGACCAGCCGATCGGAGGCATCGTCGAGCACCGCGTCGATGAGCACCCGCTCCGCATCCACCTCCTCTCGCACGACGGCACCCTCGCGATGGATGAGCGCGAGCACGTCACCCCGCCCAGCCGGAACCACGTAGCGACGCGGACGCCGCATCGCATCGAGCGCCGCGGCGATGGCAGCACGCAGGTCGTCGAGGCCGATGTCGTGCTCGGCCGAGATCGCGACTCCTTCGGGGACGCCAGCAGCGAGCGTGTCGATCGGCCGAAGGTCGACCTTGTTGTAGACGACGAGCCGCGGCACGCGATCGGCACCGATCTCGGCGAGGGTGCGTTCGACCTCAGCGATCTGGGCCGCGACGTCAGGACTGGATGCGTCGGCGACGTGCAGGAGCAGATCGGCCTCGGCCACCTGTTCGAGCGTCGAACGGAACGACTCGATGAGCTCGTGGGGCAGCTTGCGGATGAAGCCCACGGTGTCGGTGACGAGGATCGTCTCGCCTCCCGGGAGCGCCACCCGACGGGTCCGGGGATCCAAGGTGGCGAACAGCCGGTTCTCGACGAGCACGTCCGCACCCGACAGCGCCCGCAACAAGGCCGACTTGCCGACGTTGGTGTAGCCGACGAGGGCAACCTGCGCCTGGCGCGACGCGAGCCGCGCTCGCCGCTGCACCAACCGACGCCTGGCGAGCTGGTCGAGCTCACGGCGTAGTTGCGCCATACGAGCCTGGATACGACGACGATCCTCCTCGAGCTTGGTCTCGCCAGGACCTCGAGTCCCGATGCGCCCGACCTGCTGCGACAGCGCCACCCCCCGACCGCGAAGCCGTGGCAACCGGTACGAGAGCAGGGCGAGCTCCACCTGGCGACGTCCTTCCTCGCTGCGGGCGTTCTGCGCGAACACGTCCAGGATGACGGCCGTGCGGTCGATCGCCGTGCGTCCGAGGATCCGCTCGAGGTTGCGCTGTTGGGCCGGCGAGAGTGGGTCGTCAAAGACGACGGTGTCGACGTCGAGGGCCTCGGAGCGCTCCGCGAGTTCAGCAGCCTTGCCCGAGCCCACGTAGGTCGCCGGATCCACCGCGTCACGACGCACGAGCTCTCGATCCACGACGTCAGCGCCCGCGGTGTCGACCAACGCGGCGAGCTCGGCAAGGGAGTCCTCGACCGCTTCGCGACGCTCGCCATGGTGGACGACGCCGACGAGCAAGATGCGCTCGCGGAACGAGCGCTCGATCAGCGTCACGCGCGAAGCGCCTCCACGTCGACGTCGACGGAGGCGACGAGGCGGCTCGGACCCACGAGGACAGGCTCTGGCTCGGTGACCTCGACCGTGAGTGCCCCGCCCGGGTTGCGCACCCGCACCGACGTGCGCTCGACGAGCCCTGCGGACGCGAGCGCCACCGCGACGGCCGTCGATCCGGTACCACAGGCCTCCGTCTCACCGACGCCACGCTCGAACACCCGCATCACCACCTCGTCCGGCGCGAGCACCACGGCCCACTCCACGTTCACCCCCTGAGGGTAGTGCGCCTGGGCGCAACGACCGAGGCTCGCCACGTCGAGGCTCGCAAGCTCCTGCGGGCTCGCGAGCTGGCGCACCTCGTGCGGGTTGCCGGCGTCGACGAACCAACCGCGCTCGTTCGCCCGCACGCTGACCGGACCCATGGTGGTCGCCCCGAGGACGCTGCCTCCCTCACGCCCGACGCGCCGATAGATCCGCCGGCCAGCGTCGGTCTCGAACGCCACCTCGCCCACGCCTCGCTCCTCGGTGACGAGGTGCCCGAGACAGCGCAGGCCGTTCCCGCTCATCTCGGCCCTCGACCCATCGGCGTTGTAGAGCACCATGGCGTCGTGCGCATCCAGACCAATCACCCCGTCGGCACCGACGCCGTTGCGGCGATCGCACAGGGCCACGACGACGCTCGGCTCGAGCCGCGCCGTCTCGTCCGGATCGGTGGTCACGAGGAAGTCGTTGCCCGCCCCGACGAGCTTGGTCAGCCTCACGCCGCCTCCTCCACCGCTCCCGCGATCGCCGAGAGGGCCTCGTCGACGCTGTCGGCCCAGCGAATGCGCGGATCGCGCTCGAGCCAGGCCCGCTGACGTCGTACGAGCCGCCAGGTGCGTCGGACGATGGCCGCTCGAGCTTCAGCGAGCGTCCGTCGGCCCTCGATGACCTCGGTGAGCTCGCGAACGCCGATCGCCTGACGAGCCGTGCGCGAGGCGATCGGCCCGATCCGTTCGATCTCGGCCAGCCAGCCCGCGGCGAGCTGGGCCTCCACACGAGCCTCGATGGCCCGACGCAGCGCTGCTTCGCCACGGCGAAGCCCGATCTGCACGTAGCGCGCCGGCGCCGTGGCGCGGAGCGCCTCTCCAGCCACGCTGCGCGCACCGCCGCTCGCGAGCGCCACCTCGAGCGCGCGGACCACACGGCGTGCGTTGGGTCCGTCGATCCCCGAGGCCGCGGCGGGATCGACGACTCTGAGCAAGGACACGAGCGCGGCGACGCCGTGGGGATCGGTCGCGCGAGCCTCCAACCACCGCCGAAGACCAGGCGCCTGGGGCGGCGGTGCGAGGCCGTTCACCGCGCTCCGGACCCACAGCGACGTCCCGCCGACGAGAAGGACCCCGCCACCGGCCCGCTCGGCCTCGATCACACTGAGTGCACCGAGGAACCACGCGAGCGAGACCTCCTCGGCGACGTCGACCGTGCCGAGGAGGTGGTAGTCGATCCCAGCGCGGTCATCGTCACCCGGAGCCCAGGCCGTGATCTCGAGTCCTCGATACACGGCGAACGCGTCGGCCGACACGACGGCGACACCGCGCAGCAGTCCGTCACGAACCGCACGCGTGACGAGGCTGGTCTTGCCCGACCCGGTCGGGCCGACGATCGCGAGACGTCCCGGCACTCCTGTCAGGCTAGCCACGTCGGCCACGTAGGCTCCGGGCATGAGCGAAGGACTGCGCATCTGGCGCGTCTCCCTGGAACGCGACCCCCACCGCAGCGCCCATGGGGTCGTCCACGTCGGGGCGCGCGTGCTGGTCGAGCTCGTCGACGACGAGGGTGTCCACGGTCTCGGCGAGCTCGCCGCGCTCGAGGAGCCAACCTACGACTCCGAGACGCTCGCCACCGAGCTCCTCGCGCTCGAGCGCTTTCTCGCCCCCCGCCTCGAGAGAGTCCGGCCGGAGGCGGTCGCACGGAGCGTGCACACCATTCGCGGGCATCGCGCGGCTCGCGCCGCCCTGTCGCAAGCGGCCCACGACCTCGCGGCTCGTCGAGCCGGCCGCCCGCTCTGGGCGCTGCTCGGCGGCCGAGACGACCCCGTCCCGACGGGGATCGCGCTCGGGATCGACGAGCCCGACGCCGTCCTCGGCGCGATCGAGCGCGCCATCGCCGCCGGCTATCGGCGCATCAAGCTCAAGATCGAGCGCGACACGTCGCTCGGCCTGCTCGCCGAGGCGCGTACCCTCACCCCGACCACGATCGACCTCGTCGCCGATGCGAACGGTGCCTTCGACGACCCCTCGGATCCCACGCTCTCGGCCATCGATCGGCTCGGCTTCAGTCTGCTCGAACAGCCCATCGACCCTGACGATCCGGTCGCGGTGGCCCAGTTCGCTCGCTCGGCCCTCACGCCGGTGTGCCTGGACGAGTCGCTGCGGGGGCCGGGCGACCTCACGACGATGCTCGCGCTCGGCGCACGGGTGACGCTCAATCTCAAGCTCGCGCGCCTCGGCGGTTGGGAGCCGACGCTCGCCATCCTCGCCAGGGCCCGCTCGGAAGGACTCGACGCCCTGGTCGGCGGCATGTACGAGACCGCGGTCGGCCGAGCTCACGCCGTCGCCCTGGCAAGCCTGCCTGGCGTCGATCGACCAGGCGATCTCGCACCCTCGTCGCACTACGGCGCCGACGAGCCCACGACGCCACTCGAGGCTACCGATGGTGCCTTCCGGCTGTGGACCGAGGCTGGGATCGGTCGAGACCTGGTACGCGGCGAACTCCTCTTCGAGCGGACCTTCGCTCACGGCACGACGAGCGATGACTCCCCGGGCTCGACGTCGATGATCTCGCCGATCAGATAGTGTGCCCGCGCGTCGACGATCCTCGCGCGCCCATAGCGCCCCCCGAGCGCGCGCGCATCGAGCCCCGGAATGTGGACGAGCTTGTGCTGACGCGTCCTCGCGGTGGCCGTCCGGGGATCCTTGCGGCTCGGACCTTCGATGAGGATCTCTTCGTCTCGCCCGACCCTGGCACGATGGGCCGCTGCCGCCGAGCGCTCCGTGACGCGCACCAAGCGGTCGAAGCGCTCGTGCACCACGTCCGGGTCGACGAACCGATCGACGAGGGCCGCTGCCTCGGTACCCGGGCGGGGAGAGTAGATGAACGTGTAGGCGAGATCGAACGCCGCCTCGGCCGCGACCTCGAGCGTCGCCTCGAAGTCGGCGTCTGTCTCGCCCGGAAAGCCGACGATGATGTCGGTCGAGACGGCGAGATCGTCGATCGTGGCACGAGCCTCGGCGAGCTTGGCGAGGAAGCGATCCGCACTGTAGCCGCGGTGCATGGCGGCAAGGATCCGATCCGACCCCGACTGGAGCGGAAAGTGCAGGCTCTCGCACACCGTCGGGGTCTCGGCCATGGCCTGGAAGGTCTCGGTACGCATGTCCTTGGGGTGCGGCGACGTGAACCGAACCCGCCGAATCCCTGGCACCGCCCCGACCGCGCGCACGAGATCCGCGAACAGCGGACGCACCCTGGGCACGCCCTGGCCGAGGAAGGCGACCCCCGAACGACTCGCAACCTGAGCCCGCTCGCGCTCGTCCTCGGCCCGACGCATCGCGAGCACGAGATCGCGCCCGTACGAGTTCACGTTCTGACCCAGCAAGGTGACCTCGCTCACGCCCCGTGCGGCCAGTTCGCGCACCTCGGCGACGATCGCATCGAATGGGCGTGAGGCCTCCGGTCCGCGCACCCTCGGCACGATGCAGAACGCGCAGCGATTGTCGCACCCCACCTGGATCGTGACCCACGCTCGCCAGGGCTCCTCGCTCACCGCCTCGCCCCACGGCGTGGGGTCGTCGAGACCGACGCTGCCCGGCTCGGGCTCACGGACGTCCACCACCGCCTCCGCCCCATCGGCTGCACCGAGGAGCTCAGCGAGGCGGCCAACCTGGTGCGTGCCGACGATCACGTCGACGTGGGGCGCGCGCTCCAGCAGTCCTGCGCCTTCTCCTTGCGCCAAGCACCCGGCGACCACGATGCGCATCGACGGATTGCGACGACGTGCCTCTCGCAGCTGGTTCACCTGACCGAAGAAACGCTCGTCGGCGTTGGCCCGAATGGTGCAGGTGTTGAAGACCACGACCGAGGCGTCCGCGGGATCGTCGCCACGCGTCAGCCCGAGCCCCTCGAGCACGCCCGCAATGCGCTCGGAGTCGTGCTCGTTCATCTGGCACCCGAAGGTGCGCACTACGTAGCTGCTTGGCATCGCGGGGACGAGTCTACGCGCCCGACCACCGCCCCAGGAGGGGCTAGTCCTCGATGATCGCCTCGGCCTCGGCGACGATGCCGTGCGTCAGGGCGACTCCACGGTCCACAGCCACCCGCTCGCGCACCTTGACGTCGAGTTCGGCCATGAGCTGCGGGTTCGCAGCGAGGAAGGCCTTGACGTTCTCGCGCCCCTGGCCGAGCTGCTCACCGTCGTAGGTGTACCAGGCTCCGGCCTTCTTCACGAGCCCCATCTCGACCGCAACGTCCAGCAGCGATCCCTCGCGCGAGATCCCCTTGCCGTAGGCGATGTCGAACTCCGCCTGGCGGAACGGCGGCGCACACTTGTTCTTGACCACCTTCACCCGCGCACGGGAGCCGACGATCTCCGCGCCGTCCTTGATGGACTCCACACGCCGGATGTCGAGCCGCACCGAGCTGTAGAACTTGAGCGCACGACCACCCGGGGTGACCTCGGGCGAGCCGTACATCACACCGATCTTCTCGCGCAGCTGGTTGATGAAGACCGCGAGCGTGTTGGTCTTCGAGAGGTTGGCGGTGAGCTTGCGGAGCGCCTGCGACATGAGTCGCGCCTGGAGCCCGACGTGCGAATCGCCGATATCGCCCTCGATCTCGGCCTTGGGCGTCAGAGCGGCGACCGAGTCGACGATGACGACGTCGATCGAACCCGAACGGATCAACAGGTCCGCGATCTCGAGGGCCTGCTCACCGTAGTCGGGCTGGCTGATGAGCAGCTGGTCGACGTCGACACCGATGGCCTGGGCATAGACCGGGTCGAGTGCGTGCTCCGCGTCGATGTAGGCGCACCGACCTCCCTGACGCTGCGCTTCGGCGACGACGTGGAGTGCGAGGGTCGACTTGCCCGAGCTCTCCGGCCCGTAGATCTCGACGATCCGGCCACGGGGCAGTCCGCCCACGCCGAGCGCGAGGTCGAGCGCCATCGCGCCGGTCGGGATGGACTCGATCGCCATCTCGGGGTGCTCCCCCATGCGCATGATGGAGCCCTTGCCGAACTGCTTCTCGATCTGTGCGATGGCGGTCTCGAGCGCCTTGTCGCGATCCATACGGCCTCCCCTCGTGGATACATGCGTAGCGTAGCACGAGCCGACGACATGCGAACGCATGATCGGCTATGCCGAGTGCTCCTCCAGCGACAGACCTCGGGGCGACCCCTCCAGCGTGAGCCGCACGAGGTCCAACGCGCTCGCGACCGCATACGTCCGCACCCGCTCGCGGTCGCCGAGCAGACGGACCTGACGCGCCGCGGCACGCTGCCCGATCGCAACCCCGATCCAGACCGTTCCCGGGGGCTCGCCCTCGAGCGGATCCGGCCCGGCGACGCCCGTCGTCGCCACCCCGATGTCGGCGCCGAGCACCCGCGCCGCACCGAGCGCCATCTCGACGGCCGCAGCCTCGCTCACCACACGTTCGGCCCGGACCCCGAGCACCTCGTGCTTGATGGCGGAATCGTAGGCGACCACACCACCGCGAAACCACGCCGAGGCACCAGGGACCGAGACCAGCCGACTCGCGAGCATCCCTCCGGTCAGGGACTCGGCAACCGCGACTCGGGCCTGTCGGCCGGTGACCGCACGCGCGACGACCCGCTCGAGCGAGTCGTCGTCGACACCGAACACGTAGTCGCCGAGGATCGCTCTGAGGGTACGCTCCTCGGCATCGAGGGTCGCCCTGACGCCGTCGGGGTCGCTGCCGCGTGTGGTGATACGCACCTTGATACCCTCGATGCCCGAGGCGAGAAACGCGAGCGTCGTGGGCGTCCCCCACAGCGCATCGAACCGTGGGGCCACGAGCTCGGCCAAGCGCGACTCACCGAGACCCCAGGTCCGCAGCACGCGCGATGCGAGCACGCCCGGGCTCGGATCGTGAGCGGCGAAGGCGGCGAGCACCTCGTCGACCATGTCCTCCGCCTCGTAGGGAACGCCAGGGACGCACGCGATGAGCTTGGATCCCACGGGGACGACGAGACCAGGGGCGGTTCCCTTGCGCTGCTCGATGACCTGGGCGCCACGTGGCACCAGCGCTTGGCGGTAGTTGTTCTCGGGCATGGGACGCCCTCGATCGCGAAAGATCGCCTCGATCCTCGCCGCGACGCGCTCGTCGCGCTCGAGCGGCACCCCCGCGACCGCAGCCACCGCCTCGCGAGTGATGTCGTCCTGGGTCGGCCCGAGACCACCCGTCGTGATGACGGCGTCGGCCCGCGCAAGTCCCTCCGCGAGCGCCCACACGATCTGGGCATGGTTGTCGCCGACGGTCACACGTAGGCGGCTCGTATGTCCTGCAGAAGCGAGTCGCTCCGCGAGCAGCCGGGCGTTCGTGTCCGTGATCTGCCCGAGCAAGAGCTCCGTGCCGATCGAGACGATACAGACGTCCACGGGACCCGCGCTCAGGACTGGATCGAGCGGGCGTCGACGAAGTACTGCACGCCGCTCACCACGGCGAGAACCGTGGCGCCCCACAACAGGGTCGTGACCACGCTCTCGTCGTGCAGCGCAAACCCGGGTACGAGCGCCACGCCAACCGCGATCACCTGCACCAGCATCTTCAGCTTGCCCGGCAACCGAGCCGGCAGACTCTGGCCCCCGGCGAGTACCTGGGTCCGATAGACGCTCACGGCGATCTCGCGCGTGCCCATGATGACGATGGGCAGCGCCGGCACCCGATGGAGGAGCCACAGCGCACCGAGCACCGAGAACACCAGCACCTTGTCGGCGAGTGGGTCGAGGAACGCGCCCGCTCGGGTCACGCCCTGGCGCCGTGCGAGGACGCCATCGACCTTGTCCGACAAGGCGACCCCAGCCCACAGCGCGAGCGGAACCCAGCCGTCCGGTGCCCCGAGCAGCACGACCACGATGACCGGGGCGAGCAGCAACCGCACCACGCTGACCGCGTTCGCTGGTGTTGCGAGCGCACTCGGACCATAGACGGCCACGCGCTGAGGAGAGGACATCGAGTCCATGCTAGCCGAGTCCGGAAGCCTCGAAGGGTACCGCAGGCCCTTCCGCGAGTGCCGGTGGCGGCGGCTCGCTCCCGACGACGAGGCCCCGGAGATCGGGGGCGACCACGTGCACGCTGGCGCCGATCGCGACGCGCACCAACGAAGCCCGGACGGCCTCGGCGGCCTGGGGGGCTCGCTCCTCCTCGACGAACCCCACGAGGCTCGGCCCAGCCCCAGACCAGGCCGCACCGCGACAACCCGCCTCGATGAGCGCGTCGCGGACCACCACGGCTTCCGGGAAGAGCCGCTCGCGCCAGGGCTGGTGGAGTCGATCCTCGAAGAGCAACGGCGCGAGCGCCTCCACATCACCGAGGCTCGCGACGAGAGCGGCGACGCGCTGCAGGTTGAAGACGGCGTCCTCGAGCGAGAGGGTGCGCGCCACGACCGCTCTCGCCTCGGCGGTCGCGAGGCGACGCTCAGGCACGACGAGCACGAGCCGCAGCCGAGCATCGAGCGCCACACGCCGGAGCACGAGCTCGTCCCCACCCCCTCCGACCGCCACCACCGCGCCCCCGAGGGCGGAGGCCGCCGCATTCTCCGGGTGCCCCTCGAGCACGATCGCCGCGGCGAGCGGATCGGTCGCACCGAGCGCGGCCGCGAGGGCGAGCGCGAGCGATCCCGACGAGCCGAGGCCGCGTGCGAGCGGGATGTCGGAGGCGACGACGAGCTCCACCGGCTCGCGGGCGACCTGCGACAGTGCCCGCGCGATCAGGTGACCGCTGTCGAGCCGCTCGCTCCCTCCGGTACCGGCGAGTCGAACGACGAAGCGCGAGTTCGGCCGCGCCCAGACACGAGTCTCGAACGGGATCGCGAGTCCGAGCGCGTCGAACCCGGGGCCCAGGTTGGCGGTCGAGCCGGGCGCCCGTGCGAAGCGCCACGGGCCATGGGGTGCGACCATTACAGATGCGTCAGGCGCCACAGGAGCGACGGCGACGCCACCGCCGAACTCGCCACCAACGGGACCGTCATGCGCTGTTCACCCAAGGTGACCGTTGCACTGCCGACCACGGCGTGCGCGGCCGCGCCGTAGAGGTGCTGGTGGAGATGGACCGTGACCTGCACGAGCAGGCCTGGCCACCCGACCAGCGTCACCCCTCGAGTCGCCGTCACGGCCACGGAGCCGTGACCGGGGACCGCGAGCGACCCGACCTCCTCACCGGCCCTGAGCACCGTGACCGGCCGGAGGAGCTGCTCCTCGAACTCGGCGAGCCGCACGCCGTTGTGGAGCGCGGTCTCAAGTGGTGCGACGCCGCCTTGGTCGAGCACGACACCGAGCCCGGTGTAGGTCGATGTCCCTACGTGCACCGCACAGGCCATCGCGAAGTTTCCCGTCAAGATGGAGCCCGTCTTGACGCCGATGATCCCGTGGTGGGTCACCTCGCCATTGACGTTGTAGACCACACCCGCAACCGGCAGCGTCGCCTGGGGCTTGGACACGATGCTCGCGAGCACCGGGTTCGCCATGACGAGCCTCGCGACACGCAGCTGCGAGCTGGCGTTCGAGTACGTCGCCGCCGACAGACCGCTCGGATCGCCATAGTGCGTATCGGTGAGACCGAGCACCTTGGCTTCGTGGTTCATCTGGGCCACGAAGGCCGACTCACTCCCGGCGTCCCACGTCGCAAGCACCGTGGCCATGTTGTCGGCCGAGGGGATGAGGAGCGCCTCGAGGGCCTGGTACTCGCTGAGCTGCTCGCCCGGCGCGACGGCCATCACCGAGTCGTTCTGGGCCTTGTCCGTGAGGTAGATCTGGTAGTCCTCGGGCGTGATCGTGATGGAGGGCCCTTGCTGCCCGAGGGAGAGCGGGTGATCACGGATCGTCAAGAGGGCCGTCATCATCTTGGCCACCGACGCGATCGTCTGCGGGGTCGTCGGCCCGTAGGTGCCGATCCTGCCGACGCCAACGATCTCCGCCGCCGCCTCGCCGCCGCTCGGCCACGGCACGTTCGGTGCGGAGCCGGGGATGGTCGCCGTCGCCGGCACCACGGCGCTGTAGCTCGGCTGTGGGACCCCACGCACGATCTGCACCACCCCGGCGAGCACAATCACGACCACGACCACGATGAGGACGCGTCCGAGGCGCACGCTCCGCCGTCGACCGTAACCTCGACTGCGGGCTCCGAGCCTCCTCCGATTCCGCGACGCCATCCGCTGTCCTCCGCTCTCAGCCAGACCCGCCACTCACGCGCGCACAGCACGAGCGCGCACGTAGCGGGGATGCTGAGCAGCCTACCGTGGTGGGCTAGGTGGAACCTGAGAGGTGGGGTCGTCGACGCGGCCGGCGGTCGCGTCGAGCTCGTCCAACCCGACCAAGACCTGGCGCGCCTTCGACCCTTCGGCCGGCCCGACGATGCCCCTCGCCTCGAGGAGGTCCATCAGACGACCAGCGCGCGCGAAGCCGACCTTGAGTCGCCGCTGGAGCATCGACGTCGAGCCGCTCTGGGACTCCACGACGAGACGGATCGCCTCGGGCAAGAGCACGTCCTCGTCGCCGACGACGCTCTCACGACTGCCGGGGGTGCCCTGCTCGAGCTCGCCCACCAGCTCGGGGCGCCCCTGGCGGCGCCAGGCCCCGACGACGTGAGCGATCTCGGTCTCGGACACCCAGGGAGCCTGGAGCCGGTGCGGTTGCGAACTGTCGGCCGTGACGAGGAGCAGGTCGCCCTTGCCCACGAGCTTCTCGGCACCTGGCTGGTCGAGGATGACACGAGAATCCGTCTGGGATGCCACCGCAAAGGCGATGCGCGACGGGATGTTGGTCTTGATCACCCCGGTGATGACGTCCACGGAGGGCCGCTGGGTCGCGACCACGAGGTGGATCCCGACCGCCCTCGCCTTCTGCGCGATCCGACAGATCGCGTCCTCGACCTCCCTCGGCGCAGCCATCATGAGGTCGTTCAGCTCGTCGATGACGACGAGGATGTAGGGCAGCGGCGCGGGCGCGTCCTCATCGTCCCCGACGGCCTCGGCGTTCCCCTGGACGCGAGCCACGAGATCGCGATAGCCATCGAGGTCGCGCACCCCCCAGTGCGCGAGCACGTCGTAGCGTCGCTCCATCTCGGCCACCGCCCACGACAACGCGGCTGCCGCGCGCCGAGGATCCACCACGACCTGGGTGAGCAGGTGCGGGAGGCCCGCGTACTGCGAGAGCTCCACCCGCTTCGGATCGATCAAGATGAGGCGCAGATCGTCGGGTGTGTCGCGCATGAGCAAGGAGACGAGCAACGAGTTCACGAGCGACGACTTGCCCGAACCCGTCGTGCCCGCGATCAACAGATGCGGCATGCGGGCAAGGTCGACCACCTCGCTGCGACCGGCGATGTCGCGACCGAGCGGCACGGCGAGCACCGGAGCACTCGAGGGCACGTCACCGAGGACGTCGCCGAGGGTCACCACTTCGCGTACCCGGTTCGGGACTTCGATACCGATGGCGCTGCGCCCCGGAATCGGCGCGAGGATGCGCACGTCAGCCGAGGCCATGGCGTAGGCGATGTCGCGCTGGAGGGCAAGCACTCTCGCCACCTTGACGCCCTCGGCCAACTCGAGCTCGTAGCGTGTCACCGTCGGACCCGTGGTCATACCGACCACGCTCACCGCGACGCCGTGGCTGGCCAGTGCGCTCTGGAGGACTTGGCCTCCCCGGATGAGCTCACCGCGGTCGAGGTTGGCGCGCGCGCCTCGGCGCAGGATGGATCGCCGAGGACGCTCCCAGGCCGAAGCCCGCGGCGCCACGAGCTCGATCGGTGTCGGTGTCGCCGTGTCGTCCGGCGAGCCGAACGCTTCGGGTTCACCGAGCGATGCGGACGACGACGCATCAGCCACAGCGATCCCCGCATCCTCGTCGAGGTCGGGGTGGCGCTCGGGGACGGCTTCGACGGGATCGGAGGGTAGCTCCGAGAAGGTGGCTTCGATGACGGAGCCCGCGGCACGCTCGGGTCGCTGACGAGCCACACGGGTGGTCCTCGACGGCTCCTCGTCGGGCACGTGGCGCAGACGCTCGGCGACCCGCTCGGCGACCACGTGCCAGCGGAGCTCACCGGCGAGGGCGGCACCAGCGGCCATGACGACGAGCGTCGTCACGATCGCCCCGGTGCGACCCTCGAGCGCCATGAGGGCTCGAGCGACCACGCCGCCGAACAGCCCACCTGCCCGAGACGCTTCGGGGTGGACCCGCATCGCCTCGCCAACCAGCGCTGCGACCGCAACCACGACCAGGGCGAGGCCGACGCCCGCACGCCGTCTCGGCCGCTCGCGCCGCACGAGCACGCGCAGGCCTGCCACGATCACCGCGAGCCAACCAAGCCACGCCGCGCGACCGAGTGCCGCTCGGCCCGCGAGGAAGACGCCCGTGCCGACGACCCCGAAGAGCCCCGAGTAGCCGACGACGAGGCCCGCGAGACCCACGACGACCGCCCCGAGCGCGAGTGCCTCGGGACTCGTACGTCGCCGAGTCGCCTTCGCGTCCCGCGCACGCGCGCCGGAGCCACGAGCACCCGCGCCATGGGAACGGCCCTTGGTGGATGAGGGGCGCCGCGATCGAGGAGCCACGCCCTAGCCCTCGTCGATCCTCGTCACCATGGGCACCACGAGGGGGCGTCGCCGCGTGCGCTCGCGCACGAGTGCGCGGACCCGGGTGCGGATGAGCTCGGCGACCGCGTCCTCGGAACGCGGCTTCTCGTCACCGAGCGCTCCGACCAGCATCGCCCGAACCTCCGCGAGGAGCTCCTCCTCGCGCTCGTCGTGGATCCACCCGACCGAGGTCAGCTCGGGCTCACCGAGCGCGACCCCGTCGGGGCCGAGCGTCACCCCGACGATCACGACGCCCTCCTCCGACAGGTTGCGCCGCTCACGGAGCACCCCGCGCGAGACGTCCCCGACGACACCGTCGACGTAGAGGTACTCGCCCCATGGGGTGTCAGCCAGCTCGGCACCGTCGTCGCCGATGACGACCTCGGCCCCGTCCCGGGCGAGGATCACCCCACGACCGACGGCACCGGTGCGTTGCGCGAGCGCCGCGTGAGCGGAGAGGTGCCGATACTCGCCGTGCACCGGCACGAAGTAGTCGGGGCGGGCGAGCTCGACGACGAGGGCGAGCTCCTCCTGCTTGGCGTGACCGGTCGCGTGCACGAGCTCGCGTGCCGAGGTGACGACGGTTGCGCCGAGCCTCGTGAACTGGTTCACGAGCAAGTTGACGGCTGCCTCGTTGCCCGGGATCACGTCGGAGGAGAACACGACCACGTCGTCGCCACCGACGGCGAACCAGCGAGCGGGATCGAACGCGAGGTGGTGGAGCGCCGCCATGCGCTCCCCCTGCGATCCGGTCGCGATCACCGCCACGCTCGCGGGGTCGAGCTCGCGCACCTCGCGCGGATCGAGCGTGCGCTCGAAGAGTCGGGCATCGAGCAGACCGAGATCGATGCCGAGCTGGACGTTGCGCTGGAGTGAGCGACCGAGCAGCACGAGCCGTCGACCATGCTCGCGTGCCAGCGTGGCGACCTGCTGGATACGGTGCAGGTGCGACGAGAAGCAGGCCACGATCACACGAGCCGCGCCGTGGCGGTTGAACAGGTCCTCGAGCGCCGGTCCGACCGCTCGCTCCGAACGGGCATACCCGTCTTCGTCGGCGTTCGTCGAGTCCGACAGCAGCACGCGGATCCCAGGATCAGAACCGAGCGCCGCGATACGAGCGAGCCCCATGTGACGACCATCGAGCGGGGTGTGGTCGATCTTGAAGTCCCCGGTATGGAGCACGACCCCGGCTGGCGTCGTGAGCGCGACGGCGACGGCACCAGGGATCGAGTGGGTCACCGGGATGGCTTCGGCCTCGAAGGACCCCACCGACACGCGCGCCCCATCGGCGAGGATGCGAAGGTCCACATCCCCGAGGTCGTGCTCGCGCAGTCGATTGCGAACGAAGCCCAGGGTCACCTCGGAGCCCCACACCGGCACACGATGCTCGGCGAGCAAGAAGGGCAAGCCGCCGATGTGATCCTCGTGACCGTGGGTGACGATCACCGCCTCGAGCTCGACGTCGTCGAGGCCCGCGAGGTTCGGCAGCACGAGGTCGACCCCCGGCATGTCGGCCTTGGGGAACATCACGCCGAAGTCGATGAGCACCCCCCGTCCGTCCACACTCACGAGTGCGGCGTTGCGGCCGATCTCACCCAGCCCTCCGAGGAAGCGAATGTGCAGCTCAGGCCTTGACACGAAGCTCGATGCCTTCCTTGTCGGCCTGTGCGTGGAGATCGGCGAGGACGCTGCGCGCCTCGTCGATCAGCGTGGGCGTCGGATCGATGAGCGGCGATCGACAGACCGGCTCGGCAAGACCCAATGCGGCGAGCATCGCCTTGGTCGGGATGGGGTTCGGGTAGGCGAGCTGGTTCTCGAAGCGATAGGACGCCTCGAGCGCCGCGTTCAGCCGCCGGGCTCGCTCCCAGTCCCCCGAGCGCGCAGCCTCGATCATCACCCGCTGGAGCGGGCCGGCCCAGTGACCCGCAACCGAGACCACGCCCACCGCCCCGATCGCGAGGTAGGGCAAGACGAGGGCATCGTCGCCGCAGTAGAGCACGAACCCATCGGGCGCCTCGGCCACCAGTGCGGCAGCTGCCGCGAGGTCGCCGGAGGCATCCTTCAGGCCGACCACGTTCGTCGACGTCCGAGCGAGCTCACGCGTCGTCTCGGGCTCGAGTCGACGCCCGGTGCGCGCGGGCACGTCGTAGAGCAGCACGGGCAAGCTCGTCGCTCGGGCGATCTGGCCGAAGTGACGCACGAGACCGGCCTGGGGAGGACGGTTGTAGTAGGGAACGACGGCAAGGATTCCCTTGGCCCCGGCCCGCTCGGCGGCGTCGACGAGCCGGAGCGAGTGCGCCGTGTCGTTGGTGGTCGCCCCCGCGATGACCGGCACGTCGACCGCGGCTGCAACCACCCGCCACAGCGTGGCCCGTTCGTCGTCGCTGAGCGTTGCCGACTCACCCGTCGAGCCGGTCACGACGATCGCGCTCGATCCCTGGTCCACGAGCCATCTGGCAACGCGCTCTGCGGCCGCGAGGTCGAGCGCGCCATCGGTGCCAAATGGCGTCGCCATCGCCGTGATCTCCGGTCCGAACGCCACCGTTGGTGCCACGGCCAACCTCCCGTTCCTCTCAGAGCAGCTCGTCGATCCCGAGCACCAGCCCCCGAACCTCACCGACACGGCGCAGCGCGAGCAGCACACCGGGGACGAACGAACTGCGATCCAGCGTATCGTGACGCACGGCCAGCGTTTGTCCGCGAAGGCCGAAGATCACCTCGTGATGGGCGATCGCACCCTCGACGCGCAGCGCATGGATGCGGATGTCGCCAGGCCCGAGCGCACCTCGTGCGCCAGCGAGGACCTCGTGCGTGGTCGGATCCGCGACGAGGGGCCCCGCCTCGGCTGCCTCGCGAGCCTCACGAGCCACCCGAGCGAGCTCGCGGGAGGTTCCCGAAGGAGCGTCGCGCTTGGCACTGTGGTGCGCCTCGACGATCTCGATCGAGTCCACGTACGGTGCCACGAGGCGCACGCAGCGCTCGAGCAGGACGGCACCGATCGAGAAATTGGCCGCGATGATGCAGCCGGCTCCGGACGCCTCGTACGCCCGACCGATGACCTCGATGTCCTCGGGCGTGAAGCCGGTCGTCCCGACCACAGCCGGGATGGCGGCCTCGGCCAGGCGCACGAGTGCGGGTCGCGCAGCCTCCGCGACCGAGAAGTCCACGACGGCGTCCACCCCAGCACGCAGGCACGCCTCGAGGTCGCCCACGACCACCAAGCCACCGGCCGGCCGACCGATCACCTGACCGAGGTCGATGCCGGCCAACCTCGGATCGACGGCGACGGCGAGCTCGAGGTCCGGCTGGTCCAGAATCTCCCGACACAGCACCTGACCGACTCGACCGCCAGCACCGAGGACCCCGACACGCATGGCGCAAAGCCTAGGAGGCGGACACGTCCCCGACCGGCCCTCTGACGTCGGCGAGAACCTCGCCGAGGCGCTCGCTGAGCTCTTCGAACAGCCCTGGCGGACCCGCAACGGTCAGCGCGTCGTCGCCGATGCCCACGAGGTCGGTCGCCACGAGGCCTCCCGCCTCGCGCACCACCAAAGCACCGGCAGCCTCGTCCCATGGCTTCAAGCCGGTCTCGAAGTAGGCATCCAACCTGCCAGCCGCCGTCCAGCACAGATCGAGCGCAGCCGCCCCGAAGCGGCGCACGTCGCGCACCTGATCGATCATCGCCGCCAGCACTCGGCCCTGGACGGCGCGGACCGAAGCGTCGTAGGCGAAGCCGGTGCCGACGAGGGCGTCGGCCAGCGGCACCGATGGTCGCACGGCGAGGCGTGTGTCGCCGAGCCAGGCGCCCTGCCCGCGAACCGCGATGAACGTCTCGTCTGACCCAAGGTCCCACACCACCCCCACCAGTGCGCCGGATGCGTCGAGCGCGGCGATCGAGATGGCTGCATACGGGATCGCGTAGGTGAAGTTGACCGTGCCGTCGATCGGGTCGACGAGCCACCTGAGCCGCCCCGGCTCACCGGCCGAACCGAACTCCTCGCCGACGACGAGATCGTGGGGACGCACGCCGAGGATGGCATCTCGCACGGCGCGCTCGATCGCTCGATCCGTCGCGGTCACCGGGTCCGACCGGCTCGACTTCGTCGCCAGCACCGCTCGCGAATCCGTGCGCCACAGGGCCTGCCTCCCCGCATCGAGCGCGGCGAGGGCGACGTCGAGAACCGGGTGGTCGATGGGAGGGGCCATGGGCTGGACCCTAGCGGACCCACCCGAGAGGACCGTGCCCGTCCCACACCCCAGTCGCTGCCCTCCGCGAGAACGTCATGATCGGTACTGCCGCCGATGGCGCCCCCAGACGCCAGAGCGCCGGCCAGCTGCTGCTGGCCGGCGCTCGGACACACGACGAGTCGCCCCGAAGGGGCTCACCTACTGGAGGTCGCCGAGTTCGCGCTGGATCTCCGACTCGAAGCGGTCCTCGAACGACACGGCGTTGGCCGGAGCCGACGACGATCCACGACGGTCGTTGCCGGGGCGCTCGTCACGCCGATGGCGACGATCGGAGCCCTCACGCCCCGAGGTCCGCGACGCGCCGGCGTGCGACGAGCCGGCATGGGACGCGCCAGCGTGGGCTGGAGTCTCACCGTTCTCGTCGTCGACGATCGAGAGCGAGAGCTTGCCCGACGGATCGATGTCGTCGACGCGCACCTTGAGCACCTGGCCCATCTCGAGGACGTCTTCGACGCGCTCGACGCGCTTGCCGCGTCCGAGCTTCGAGATGTGCACGAGGCCATCCTTGCCGGGGAGGACGTTGACGAAGGCGCCGAACTTGGTCATGCCGACGACCTTGCCCTCGTAGACCTCGCCGAGGGTGGCCTGCGGCGGGTTGAGGATCAGCTGGATCCGCCGCTCCGCCTCGCGCGCTGCCTCGATGTCACGCGCACCGATGACCACGGTTCCGACCACGCCGTCGTCGTCGATCGAGACGTCGGCACCCGTCTCTTGCTGCAGCGTGTTGATGGTCTTGCCCTTCGGGCCGATGATCTCACCGACCTTGTCGAGCGGCACCTGGAAGGTGATGAGCCGCGGAGCGGTCTCGGCCACCTCCGAACGCGGCGCCGGGATGACGGCGAGCATCTGATCGAGGATCGACACGCGGGCCTGGCGCGCCTGCTCGAGGGCGGCCGCGAGCACCTCCGAGGGGATCCCGTCGATCTTGGTGTCGAGCTGCAGTGCGGTCACGAACTCCCGGGTACCTGCCACCTTGAAGTCCATGTCACCGAAGGCATCCTCGGCACCCAGAATGTCCGTCAGGGTCGTGTAGACACCGTCGTGGGCGATGAGGCCCATCGCGATGCCCCCCACGGCCGCCCGGATCGGCACGCCCGCGTCCATCAGCGACAACGTCGAGCCGCACACGGACGCCATGGAGGTCGAACCGTTGGAACTCAGCACCTCCGACACGAGGCGAAGGGCATACGGGAACTCGGACTCCGGCGGCAGCACCGGCACGAGCGCGCGCTCGGCGAGCAGGCCATGACCGATCTCGCGACGCTTGGGTCCTCGCATGAAGCCCGTCTCGCCGGTCGCAAACGGCGGCATGTTGTAGTGGTGCATGTAGCGCTTTTCCTCGTCGACCCCGAGGGTGTCGAGTTGCTGGTTCATGCGCGGCATGCCGAGCGTGCAGATGTTGAGCACTTGGGTCTCGCCCCGCTGGAAGAGGCCCGAACCATGCGCCGTCGGGATGAGTCCCACTTCGATGAGGAGCGGACGGATGGTCGTCGTGTCGCGTCCGTCGATCCGCACGCCCTCGCGCGTGATGCGCTCGCGCACGATCTCCTTGGTGACCCGACGGATCGCAGCCCGCACCTCTCGCTCGCGCTCGGGGAACTCGTCGGCGAGTTCAGCCCAGATGGCATCGCCAGCGGCGTCGAGGGCATCTTGGCGCGTCACCTTGTCGGTGTGCGCGTTGGCCGCGGCCAGTCGCTCGCGACCGACCTCGTTCACGCGGACGAGCACGTCCTCTTCGTAGTCGCGCATCGGCGTCCACGCAAAGGTCGGCCGATGATCGAGCTTGGCGACCAGCTCCTCTTGCAGCTCGATGCTCTCGCGGATCCACTGCTTCGCAGCGACGAGCCCCTCCGCGACCGTCGCTTCGGTCGGGATGGCGGCGTTCGCCTCGAATGCGCCCCAGGTCGCCTCGGTGCCACCCGCCTCGACCATCATGATCGCGATGTCGGTACCGTCCGAGGTCTTGCGCCCGGCGACGACGAGCTCGAAGCTCGAGGCATCGCCCTGCTGGAACGTCGGGAACGGAATCCAGCTCCCATCGGCTGCGAGCGCGACGCGCACCGCGCCGATCGGCCCCTCGAAGGGCAGCCCCGACACCATGAGCGCGGCCGAGGCCGCGTTGATGGCGAGCACGTCGTGTGGATTGACGAGGTCGGCACCGAGCACGGTCGCCACCACGTGCACCTCGTTGCGAAAGCCATCGGCGAACGATGGTCGCAGTGGACGGTCGATGAGGCGTGCCGTCAGGATCGCCTGGTCCGTGGCACGACCCTCGCGGCGGAAGAACGAACCGGGGATCTTGCCCGCGGCGTACATGCGCTCTTCGACGTCGACGGTCAACGGAAAGAAGTCGATACCCTCGCGCACGTGCTTGGCCCCAGTGGCGGTCACGAGCACGGTGGTGCCGCCGAGGCGCGCGACCACAGCTCCGTTGGCCTGGAGGGCAAGCTTGCCCGTCTCGAAGCGCAACGGCGAGGGTACCCCGGTCAGCTGACGCTCAACCGAGATGAATGACATGGATGCTCCTTGTGGGAGAGACAGGGACCGGCTGCAGTCGCCTCGTCGCTCGTGCGGCGCCTAGCGGCGGATGCCGAGTTCCGCGATCAGGGTCCGATACCGCTCGACGTCCTGCGAACGCAGGTAGTTGAGCAGTCGGCGGCGGCGACCGATCATCATCATGAGGCCGCGACGGGTGTGGTGATCACCCTTGTGAACCTTCAGATGCTCGGTCAGGTGGGCGATGCGCTCGGTCAGCAGCGCGACTTGAACCTCCGGTGAACCGGTGTCGTGCTCGCTGCGCCCGAACTTCGCGATCGTCTCCGCCTTGGAACCCATGGGTTGGTCACTGTCCCTTCGTGTGTCGTGCCTGGACGCTCCAGGCGTACGTGATGATGCTACAGCCAGGCAGTAGCCTACCTGCCCTCGAGGTCTCCCACGCGCACACGGACCTCGGCGACGTCGGCGTGCATCTGCGCGATCAGCTCCTCCACACCCGCGAAGGCGACTTGCCCTCGGAGCCGGGAGTCGAACGCCACCTCCAACGACTGACCATAGAGGTCGACGTCGGCGTCCAGCAGGTGGACCTCGAGGAGCCGGAGGCCGTCGGTCGGGTAGAACGTCGGCCTCGTCCCGAGCGAGATCGCAGCAGCCCAGCGACCCGAGTCGTTCCACGCCCATCCGGCATAGACGCCATCGGGCGGACTCGCATAGGACGAAGAGACGACGACGTTGGCCGTCGGGAAGCCGAGTTCTCGACCGCGGCCATCCCCCGCGACGACGACACCTTCGACCGCGTAAGCACGGCCCAGCAGGCGCGAGGCCTCGACGAGGTCCCCCGAGGCGACCGTCGCACGGATCCGACTCGAGGACACCACCTCGCCGTCGTCGTCGACCAACTCCTCGACGTCGACCGAGAAGCCGAGGTCGCGACCCATGGCGACGAGGTCGGCAGGGCGACCCGCCCCTCGGGCACCGAAGGTGAAGTTGGCGCCGACGACGACGTGGGTCGCACCGAGCCTGGACGCGAGCACCTCGGCGGCGAAGGACGCGGGCGCCTGCTGAGCGCGTTCGGGTCCGAAGTGCAGCAGATACAGCACGCCGACGCCCTGAGACGCGAGCACACGATCGCGCTGCAGTGGCGTCATGATGAGCGGCGGCACTCGCTCGGGTGCGAGCAAGCGCAGGGGGTGGCGATCGAAACTCACCACGACCAAGGGCAGGCGTGCTCGACGCGCGACGTCGCGTGCGACGCGGATGAGTCGCTGGTGTCCGAGGTGCAGACCATCGAAGGTCCCGATGGTCACGACGGAACTGGGGACGACGAAGGCAGGGTCATCGAGCTCTCGAACCACGATCATGCCCGCGCAACTCCCGCATCGACGAGCACCACGCGCGGTGCGAGCACGTGGCCGTCACAGCTCGCCACCCCCAACCACGAACCCTCGGCACCGACGAGCACGTCGCCCTCGTCGAGACCCGACGGCGCCTCGATGCGCTGACCATGGAGGAACCTCGTGGCGTCGACCCCGTCGAGTTCGACACGGCCGAGACCAGCGAGCGCCAGCGGAAGCGGGACCGGTGTCGCTCGCTCGAGGTCCTCGAGCCCCACCGCCTGGGCGACCTCCAGCCGACCGACACGCTCGCGCCGAAGCGACGCGAGCGTCGCGGGCGTGCCGAGCGCCTCACCGAGGTCACGTACCAGCGAGCGGAGGTAGGTTCCGGGGCCACAGGTGACGGTGAGCTCGACGCGAACGCCCTGGGGCTCCCCTGGGCCGCCATCGCGCCAGATCGCACCCACCTCGATCTCGTCGATGCGAACCCGCCGACGAGGCAACGTGACGTCCTCACCCCGGCGAGCCCGCACGTAGGCACGCTCGCCGTCGAGGTGCAGCGCGCTGTAGGCCGGTGGCACCTGGTCGTAACCCGGCACGAAGCGACGGCACGCCGTCACCACGGCCTCGCGGGTCGGCTCCTCGACCGGTCGCCGATCGACGACGACACCGTCGAGATCGTCGGTATCGGTCGCAACGCCGAGGAGCGCGACGGCCCGATAGCGCTTCGTCTGGGCCTCGAGGTAGCGGAGCAGCCGGGTCGCGCGATCGACACCGAGCACGAGCAGTCCGCTCGCCATCGGATCGAGCGTCCCGGCGTGACCGACGCGCCGCGTGCCGAACGCACGCCGAGCTCGAGCCACGACGTCGTGGGAGGTCGGGCCGCTCGGCTTATCGACGAGGTAGATGCCCTGGATCATCCGTCGCTGCCTCGTGGACGCGGCGGAACACCGCCTCGAGCTCCTCGACGGCGGCAAGTTGCGCGTCAAGGCCGAAGCGCAGGGCGGGCGTGCGCTTGAGGCGCACCTCCCGTGCCACCGCACGCTGGAGCTCTCCGCGAGCGTCGTCCAGCGCCTCGAGCGTCTCCGCCGTTCCCGACGCGATCAGCACGTCGGCGTGGCGCAGATCGCTGCTCACGACGACGTGGGTCACCGTGACGAAGGCGAGCCGCTCGTCGCGATCGACGAGGCGCTCCAGCGCCTCAGCGATCACCTCTTGGAGGACGGCGGCGACCCGTTCGGTCCGCGCGTACGGATGGGTTGCGCGTCTGCCCACGCTCACCCCCGCGGGATTTCACGCAGCTCGAACGCCTCGATGATGTCGCCTGCATGGAGGTCCTGGAAATCGGAGAGCCCAACGCCGCACTCGAACCCGGCCTGGACCTCGCGCACGTCCTCCTTGAAGCGGCGCAGCGAGGAGATCGTCCCCTTCCACAGCACGACCCCGTCTCGGAGGAATCGCACGCGGCCACCACGGGTCAAGGTTCCGTTGCGCACGTAGCACCCTGCGACGGCACCGACGCGCGGGATCCGGAAGACCTCGCGAACCTCGGCCTCGCCGACGACCACCTCCTCGAACTCCGGCTTGAGCATGCCGACCACGGCCGCCTCGATGTCCTCGATCACCTGGTAGATGATCTCGTAGGTACGGATCTCCACGTGACGGACCTCGGCGGCCTCACGCGCTCGGCGATCCGGCCGGACGTTGAACCCGATGATGAGTGCGTGCGACGCCGCCGCGAGCGTGACGTCGTTCTCGGTGATCCCACCGACGGCCTTGTGGATGATCTCGAGTCGCACCTCGTCGCGCGAGAGCTTCGCGAGCGCATCCGAGAGCGCCTCGAGGCTGCCCTGGACGTCGGCCTTGACGATGAGGTTGAGGGTAGGGACCTCGCCTTGTTGGATCTGTTCGAAGATGTCCTCGAGCCGCACGCCCTGTGCGCCGACCGCCCGGTTGGCGTTCGCCGCCAACCGCAGCCGCTGCTCGCGCGCTTCGCCGATCTCCCTGGCGTGCGAGATCTCGGCCGTCACGCGGAACGGATCACCCGCGCTCGGCACCTCCGAGAACCCGAGGACCTGGACCGGCGTCGACGGGCCGGCATCGGAGACCTTCTCTCCCCGATCGCTGATGAGCGCCTTGGCCTTGCCCCATGCCTGGCCGGCGACCACGGGATCACCGACGTGCAGGGTGCCGCCCTGCACCAACACGGTTGCGACCGGACCACGACCGACGTCGAGGTGTCCCTCGAGCACCACACCGCGAGCCCGACCCGTCGGGTTGGCACGCAGCTCGAGGACCTCGGCCAGCACGAGCACCTGCTCGAGCAGCTCGTCGATCCCGAGACTCTGCAGCGCCGACACCTGCACCGTGATGGTGTCGCCACCCCAGGCCTCGGGCACGAGGCCGTGCTCGGAGAGCTGCTGCATGACCCGATTCGGATCCGCGTCAGGACGGTCGATCTTGTTGATCGCGACGATGATCGGCACGCCCGCCGCCTTGGCGTGGTTGATGGCCTCCACGGTCTGGGGCATGACACCGTCGTCGGCCGCGACGACCAAGATGACGATGTCCGTGACGCTCGCGCCACGCGCACGCATCGCCGTGAAGGCCTCGTGACCAGGGGTGTCGATGAAGGTGATGCGACCCCCCTCGACATCGACCTGGTAGGCACCGATGTGCTGGGTGATGCCACCGGCCTCGCCCGCCACGACGTTCGTGTGGCGAATGCGATCGAGCAGCAACGTCTTGCCGTGGTCGACGTGCCCCATGACCGTGACGACGGGAGGGCGGACCACCTCGGCCGTCGGATCGAGGGTCTCATCGACATCGAGATACTTGGCGGCGAGCTGCGCTTCTTGCTCTTGCCCGGGATCGACGAGGCGCACCTTCGCGCCCAGCTCCGCCGCGTACAGCTCGATCATCTCGTCGGTGAGGCTCTGGGTCGCCGTGACCATCTCGCCCTGCATGAGCAAGAAGCGCACGAGGTCGCCCGGCGAGCGGTTGAGCTTGGGGGCAACCTCTTGGGCCGTCGAGCCCCGCTCGATGATGACCTCGTAGTCAGGGACCGGATCGTTCGACGGGACATAGGCCGTCGCTCGGGTCGGCTCGAGCTCCTCGAACTCCTTGCGCGAGATGCGCCGCCGACTCTTGTTCGGACGCACGCCACGGCCCCGACCGCCACCGGGACGGCCAGCGAACGCACCGGCTGCGCCCCCGAATCGGGGCGTGCTGACGCCGCCGCCACCGCGGGCCGGCGGCCGGATCCCACCCCCCATCGGGGGGCGCCCGCCACCGGTTCCGGGGCGCCCGGCACCCGGACGCGACCCGCCCACAGGGCGCCCGGACCCCTCGCGAGCCGGTCGGCCGCGTCCGTCGCGTGGACCTTGTGGACGTGGTGGCGGAGGGATCGGCTTACCCGACGGCGACAGCGGTCGCCCGCCCGGGGGTGGTGGGATCGGATTCCCCGATGGCGAGAGCGGGCCCTGACGTCGCGGCGCCGCCTGCTCCGGCGCTCGACCCGCGTTCTCGATGGCAGCCTGCTCGGCCTCTTCGCGCTTGGCCGCCTCTTCGGCGATCACCGCGGCGAGGTCGGGGCGCCGCTCGGGTGCGCTCGCCACGACCGGCTCCGATATCTCGGGAGCCGCCACCGGCTCGGGCTCACGAACGCTCGGTGGCGTGGTCGGCGCGCTCGGCGGGGCCACCTGGGGGGTCGTTGCCTCGGCGTAGATGCCGAGATGATCTCGCTGCGCGCGACGTCGGATCCGGTCTGCATGGGCCTCCTCGACGCTCGAGGAGTGGTTCTTCACGTCCACGCCCAACGCGAGGCACAGATCCAGCGCCTCCTTGTTGGAGAGACCGAGTTCCTTCGCGATTTCGTACACTCTGAGCTTGCGCGCCAACTGGTTGCCCTTGCCTCCGAACCGATGCGGACCCACGCCCGCGCACCTGTCTGCCCACGAGCGCCGACAGCACTACGTGAGTCACTTCGAGCCTAGGCGCTCGACGCGCCGTGCCCAGCGATCGCCGCTCGCCAGGCCTGGCGCACGCCCTCGTCGACGAGCTCGCCGTCCGACGGGGCGAGTCGCAGCGCTCGTCGGAGCCGTCCATGCGCGAGCGCGCGCTCGAGGCACGCCTCCCGCGGACAGATCCACGCACCGCGCCCAGGCCCCGCCCCGACCGCGAGGCGCCCCTCCACCACGTGCACCCGCACGAGGTCCGACGCAGAACGCCGGGCCCGACAACCCACGCACATCCGTTGCGGGGGCGCTATGGCTGACCCTCCTGGCGGCCCTCGACCTCGCTCTGGGGCCGAATCTCGAGGTGGGTGCCGGTGAGACGAGCGGCAAGGCGCGCGTTCTGGCCCTCGCGGCCGATGGCGAGCGACAGCTGATCGTCAGGCACGACCACGAGCGCATCGCGACCCTCGACGGTCGCAGAGAGGGCGTGCGCTGGTACGATCGCCCGCTCGACGAACTCCGCGAGATCCTCGGAGAACGGGACGATGTCGACCTTCTCCCCCAAGAGCTCGTTCACCACGGTGTGGACGCGTGATCCCCGAGCACCGACACAGGCTCCGACCGGATCGACCGAGCGATCGTTCGACCACACCGCGATCTTGGTCCGATGACCAGGCTCGCGCGCGATGGCCTTGACCTCGACGACACCACTCGCGATCTCGGGCACCTCCACCTCGAAGAGGCGCCGGACCAAGCCGGGGTGCGTTCTCGACACGACGATCTGTGGACCCTTGATGGACCGTCGCACCTCGACGATGTAGGCCTTCAAACGCTGGTTCACCGAGTAGCGCTCGTTCGACGGGCTCTCGGAGTGCGGCATGATCGCCTCGATCTTGCCGAGGTCGAGCAGCGTGAACCGCGGGTCGATCTGGGACACGATCCCCGTGACCACGTCCCCCTCGCGCCCGGCGTACTCCTCGTACTTCTGCTCGCGTTCGGCCTCGCGGATCTTCTGCAGCATGACCTGCTTGGCAGCCTGGGCCGCGATGCGCCCGAAGTCGCGAGGCGTGTCCTCCCACTCGCGAACGACGGTACCGTTCTCGTCGAGCTCCTGGCAGATCACCCGGATCGTCCCGCTCGCGGGATCGATCTCGACGTAGGCCTCCTCGGCAGCGCCGGGCCGCCGCTTGTAGGCGGCAGCGAGCGCGTTGGCGAGCGACTCGAGGAGCGTCTCGACCGACAGGCCCTTCTCCCGAGCGATCACCTCGAGCGCGTCCATCACCTCTGGGTTCTCAACGGCCATCGTTCCTCCCGCTGCGCTCCGGATCCAGCTCGTCTGCACCATCGGTCCCCAACGACCACGTCGTCTGGGCCTCGCGCACCTCGCCCCACGCGATGCGCTGCGGCTCGCCGTCGACCTCGACGATCAGCTCGTCGCCCTCGACCCCCACGAGCACACCCCCGAGCCGACCGCCCTCGCGTCGGATCGCGACGCTTCGGCCGAGCACGGCACGCGCCTGCTCGATCCTGCGCAGTCGCCGTTCCAGGCCCGGGCTCGACACCTCGACCGCCACGTCTCCAAGCTCGGAGCGAACGACGGTGACCACGTCCCGTGACACCTGCTCGAGTTCGTCCAGGCTCGGCGCGCTCGCATCGTCGTGTTCGACGAAGACCGCGACGGAACCTGGCCGCACCACGAGGTCGGCGACCTGGAGCGCCGCACCGGCGAGTCGCTCGTCGAGCGCCGTCCATAGTGCGTGGCTGTCCGCCATGTCCCCTCCCCTCGCCGAGCGAGCCGCGCAGGTGACGAAAAAACGTGGGCCGAAGCCCACGTCACCCCGGCCCCTGCAACGAGCCCGGAGGGAGTATAGCGCTCAGTCGGCGCGCTCGCCGATGCGACCGGCCTCGGCGTCGACCGCCTGGGCCACATCGCGAAGCTGAACGGTGAGCGTCCGCCCATCGACGCGGTTGCGAAGCTCGACCTCGCCACGCGCCAGCGAACGCGCACCGACGACCACCCACAGGGGCGCACCGACGAGTTCTTGATCCCTGGCCGCCACGCCGAAGCTCAGCCCCCGATCCTCGAGCAGCACCCGGCGCCCCATCCGTTCGAGCTCTTCGGCGATGTTCGCAGCGGTCGCCGCGACGTCGTCACTGCTGCCGGCAGGCACGACGGCGACCTGGAACGGGGCGATCTCGAGCGGCCACGCCAGGCCACCGTCTCGCTGGTACTCCTCGGCGATGACGGCGATGAGACGACTCACGCCGATGCCGTAGCAGCCCATCCAGAACGGATGGGTCGCCCCGTCCTCGCCGACGAAGGTCCCCCGGCTCATGCGCGACGAATAGAGCTGCCCGAGTTGGAAGGTGTGCCCCACCTCGACCGCGCGAACCAGCGCCAGGGGAGCGCCACAGCGCGGGCAGGGATCCCCGTCGACGACCTCGACCACCTCGATCCAGTCGTCGACCTCGAAGTCCACGCCGACGCGCACACCGACGACGTGCTCGCCCTCGGCGTTGTTACCGGTCGCCCACCACGGACGCTCTCGGATCATCGGGTCGGCGACGATCCGCACGCCGGCTTCTCGCATCCCGACCGGCCCCACGTAGCCGAGGAAGAACGGACCTTCGGGCCGGAACGCTTCCTCACCGGCAAGCCGCCAACCCCGTGGCAGCCTCACGCTGCGCTGCCCGGGCACGAGCACGAGCGTCGTCCGGCCCGCGTCGTCGTAGGCGACCATGCACTTGAGCATCCCGTCATCGTCGACGGGTGCCCCCTCGGCGCGCAGTGCCGCGATCGCCTCGCGCACCCCTGGAGCCCCCGGCGTCGCATACACCCTCGGCTGCTCGATGGGGGGCAGCACTCGATCGGGCCCCCGGCCACGCCGAGCCGCCTCCACGTTGGCCTGGTACCCGCACGCACGACAGGACGCGAAGTGATCCTCCCCGATGGCCGAGGGCACCATGAACTCGTGGTTCACGTCCCCGCCGATCGCGCCCGCGTCCGCCTCGACCGGCACGGCCTTCAAGCCCAGTCGGCGATACACGCGCAGGTAAGCCTCGTAGACGCGCTGGTAGGAGACACGCATGTGCTCGCGGTCCACATCGAACGTGTAGCCGTCGGCCATGACGAACTCACGGGTGCGCATCAAGCCGAACCGCGCTCTCGGCTCGTCACGGAACTTGGTCTGGATCTGGTAGACGAAGGCTGGCAGGCTCCGGTAGCTCGCGAGGTCCGGCCCGACGGCGGCGATGACCGCCTCCTCGTGCGTCGGACCGAGCACCAAGGAGCCGAGCTTCGAATCCACCCGCATGAGCACGTCGTCCATGGTGACGTTGCGACCGGTCTCCTGCCAGAGCTCCACCGGGTGCAGCGCCGGAAGGAGCAGCTGGTTGCCGCCCGCGCGGTCGAACTCCTCGGCCACGATCGCGCCGATGCGCTCGAGGACCCGAAAGCCGAGGGGCAACAGGCTCCAGACCCCACTCGCCAGCGCCCGCATGTAGCCACCGCGTACGAGCAGACGGTGCGAGGCGACCTCGGCGTCGCGTGGGTCCTCCCGTTGGGTGGCGAAGACGAGGTCGGAGGCGCGCATGGCGCCCAAGGCTAGCGCTTGGCCGAGCCCTCCTCGCCACCGAGTTCGGCCATGCGATCGCGGGCTGCCTCCTCGGCCGCTCCGGGAGCTGCGGCCGCGAGCCGTGCCTCGACGCCCTCGGCAACGAGTCGCTTGGCTTCCTCGACGAGCGCGTCAACCATCTCCTGCTCGGGGACCACCCGCACGATCTGCCCACGGATGAACAGATGTCCCTTGTGCCGACCGCCCGCAATACCGAGATCCGCCTCCCTGGCTTCTCCCGGACCATTCACCACGCAACCCATGACGGCCACCTGGATCGGCAGGCCGAGCTCCTCGAGCCGTGCCTGGGCGTCCTTGGCGATCCCGATCACGTCCACCTGGGCGCGCCCGCAGCTCGGACACGCGATGAGGTCGAGGTTCTTGCGTTCTCGCAGGCCGAGTGCCTCGAGCAACTGCCGTCCTGCCCGCGCCTCCTCGACGGGGTCAGCGGTGAGCGAGTAGCGAATCGTGTCACCGATGCCCTCGGCGAGCAGCGTCGCGATGCCGGCGGTGGCCTTCACGAGCCCCGCCGGCGGCGGCCCGGCCTCGGTCACGCCAAGGTGCAAGGGATGATCGGTACGCTCGGCGAGCAGCCGATAGGCCGCGATCATCAGCGGCACGTTGGAGGCCTTCACCGAGAACGCGACGTCGTCGAAACCGACCTCCTCGAAGAGCGCGAGCTCGTAGAGCGCGCTCTCCACGAGTGCCTCCGGAGTTGCGCCCCCGAAGCGCTCCGCAAACTCCGGGTGCAACGAACCGGCGTTGACGCCGATGCGGATCGGGATGGCGCGATCCTTCGCCTCGCGCGCCACCAGCTGGATCTCCTCGCGCTTGCGCAGGTTGCCGGGGTTGAGCCTGAGGGCGGCCACCCCTGCATCGAGTGCCGCGAGGGCCATCTCCACGTGGAAGTGGATGTCCGCGACGATCGGCACGGGCGAGCGGGGCACGATGCGCGCGAGCCCATCGGCTGCGTCACGGGTGTTGCACGTCACCCGAACGATGTCTGCGCCAGCAGCGGCGAGGGCGTAGATCTGCGTCAGGGTGCCCTCGACGTCGGCGGTCTGGGTGGTCGTCATCGACTGCACCGAGATGGGCGCCCCTCCGCCGACAGGTACCGACCCAACCATGACCTGGCGGGTGGGCCGTCGTGGGGCGAGGGCGATCTGAGGACGCGCCATTGCTCTCCTCCTCGCTACGAGAACGGGTTGGGCACCGGATGCGTGATGTCCAGATACAGCGCGGTGACACCCAGAAAGAGGATCACCGCTATCACAGCGTAGGTGATCGGCATCAGCTTGAGGACATCGGCGTGGTACGCACGACCTCGCCGCGATCGGATGCGTTCGTAGATCGCGATGGCGACGTGTCCGCCGTCGAGCGGCAGCAACGGCACCATGTTGAAGATCCCGACGAAGACGTTGATCAGCACGAGGAGCTCGAGCACGGCGCCGGTTCCGGCCGCGACCGCGTCGGACGCGAGCTGCACGATCCCCACGGGGGACTCGAAGCGAGACGCGGACTTTGCCGAGGTGGGGTTCGCCGAGGGGTGCGTCACCTCCGACACGTAGGTCGCGATCCCATGGGGCGTGAAGTGCGACACGAGCCCACTCACGCTCGCACCAGCGAGCGACCAGAGCGCGCGCGCCGACGGCACGACCCCACCGACGAGACTGGATCGTTCGACTGGAGGCGCAACCACCACGCCGAGCACGCCTTGGGAACCCAGGGAGTGATAGGCCGCATCGTATCTCGCCACCATGGTCGCGGGGATCGGCACCGCCGTGCGCGAGACGACTCGACCGCCGGGCGTCTCGACAACGAGGCGCACAGGGGTGCCGGGATGGTGAGAGATCGACGACGCGAAGGCAGCAAGGGTAGGGTTCCGATGCCCGTCGACGGCGAGGATCGTATCGCCAGCACGCAGTCCGATCCGCTCGGCCGGGGTCACCACCCCTGGGATGTGTGCGACCCCCTCGATGACCACGCCCCGACTCGCGTAGGTCCCGACCCCACTGAACAGGTACCACAGCATGCCAAATGCCACGACGAAGTGCATGACCGAGCCCGCCACGCTGACCGCGACTCGTCGGGGGAAGGTCGACGAGCGATAGGTGCGCGCCTCACGCTCGGGCGGGACCTCTTCCGCGCTCGTCATGCCGGTGATGCGGACGTAGCCACCGACGAGGATCGCCTTCAGGCCGTACTCGATCCCCTTGCGGTGCCACGAGAAGATCCGCGGCCCGAACCCGACGAAGAACTCGGTCACCTCCATGCGCGACCACCGCGCGACCAGGTAGTGCCCAAGTTCGTGCAGCACGACCATCGCGACGATCGCCGCCACGACGGCGAGGGTGCCGAGTGCATGGGCGTGCTGGGCGATCGCGATGATGGCGACGAGCACGACGACGAGCTCGGCGAGCCTGCGACCGGAGAAGCTTCGAGCCTCCTGGAGGGTTGGCGCCTCCATCTCCTCAGCCACGAGTTACCTCCTCCACGATGCGTCGAGCGTGGTCACGCGCGGTCGCATCGGCCTCGATGACGTCCTCCTCGGATGCGAACGTCGTCGGCTCGAACCGCTCCAGCGTCGAGGCGACCACGCGATAGATGTCGATCCAGCGCAGCGCACCTCCGAGAAACGCGGCCACCGCGACCTCGTTCGCTGCGTTCAACCAACACGGTGCGGCCCCTCCGAGTCGACCGGCGTCATAGGCGAGGCGCAACGCGGGGAACCGAGCGTCGTCGACGGGCTCGAAGCCGAACGACCGAGGTCGGGTGAGATCGAGCGAGCCGATCGCGTACGGCGCGCGCTCGGGGTGATAGAGCGCCACCGCCACGGGCAACTCCATGGTCGGCTCCGACAGCTGCGCGATCACCGACCCGTCCCGAAAGCGCACCATCGAGTGCACGACACTCTCGGGATGCACCACCACCTCGATTCGGTCGTAGGGAACCTCGAAGAGGTAGTGTGCCTCGATGACCTCGAGGCCCTTGTTGAACAGGGTCGACGAGTCCACGGTGATCTTCGGCCCCATCGACCACGTCGGGTGGGCGAGCGCCTCCTCCAGGCTCACGTCACGCAGCGCCTCCGCCGATCGCGTACGGAAGGGTCCGCCAGAGCTCGTGAGCACCAGCGACGCGACACGGTCTGCGCCATCGCGCGAGCCTCCGAGGCACTGGAAGATGGCAGAGTGCTCGGAGTCCACCGGCACGAGTTCGCCGTCGCCACCGTCGAGCCATCCGGCCACAAGGTCCCCCGCTGCAACCAGCGACTCCTTGTTCGCCAGCGCGAGCCTGCGTCCAGCGAGCAGCGCAGCTCGAGTCACGGCGAGACCCGCGAAGCCGCTCACGGCGTTCACGACGATGTCGGCCGCTGCGCTCGCCTCGAGCGCTTCGCGACCGACGACCACCTCCACGGACGCATCGAGGCTCTGGCGCACTCGCTCGCGGTCACCACCGACCGCGAGACCGACGACCCGAGGGCGTAGCTCCTTGGCGAGCTCGATGAGCCCGCCCGCATCGCTCCCAGCGACGATGGTCTCGACATGAAAACGTTCCGGGTCGCGAGAGACGACCGCACCGGCTTGGCGGCCGACGGAACCGGTGACCCCGGCGATGGCGACGCTCGGCACGACAGTCAGCCTAGGCAGGCTACCTGAGATGCATCACCGCGAAGAGGTAGTAGCTGGCTGGGAGCACGACGAGCATCGCGTCGATGCGATCGAGAACCCCTCCGTGGCCAGGCAGCAGCGCCCCCGAGTCCTTGACATGAAACTGGCGCTTGAAGGCACTCTCGAGCAGATCGCCGAGCGGAGCCACCACCGCGACGACCAGTCCGAGTATCGCTCCTTCCACGACGCTGAGCGGGGCGATCATCCCGAGCAGCGCGCCGGCCACGATGGCTGCGACCGTACCGCCGATAAGCCCTTCGATCGTCTTGTTGGGCGAGATCCGCGGCGCCAGCCGATGGCGACCGAGCACCGATCCGACGAAGAAAGCCGCGGTGTCGTCGGCCACCGTCGTCGCGATGGCGACGACGAGGACGAGCTCGCCGTGCCCGTGGAACGTCGCCGGTCGGAGCAGGACCGCTGCATAGGAGCCAAGGAGCCCGACCCACACAACCACGCCCAGCGTGTGCGAGAGCCCCTCGTAGGCAGGACGCCGCAGTGGTCCGAGGACATACCACGCTGCGCCCAGGACGAAAGCTGCAACGACGACGCCGCCATCACCGGCCGGACCGTAGGCGTAAGCGACTCCGATGAGTGCCCCGACCCCGGCGAGCCCGAGGAAGCGCGCCTCGAGGAGCCCGCCGCGGTGCAGCACGCTGAAGGCCTCCGAAGCAGCCAGCTCGAGCGCGAGCGCGACGACGACGAGCAACGGGATCCGCCCCAGGACGAGGGCTACGACCACGATCGCAGCGAGCGCAATGCCGGTGAGGGTGCTGAGCGCCTTGGACCGGGCGGGGCCGCCGTGGGATCGCTCGTCGCCGGGCGTCGCGCCGCGAACGCCCCCTCGACGACGCGAGCCGGCCGCCGTGCGCCGCTCGACGCCCGCGTCCTGAGTCGTGGCCTCGCCCTCGCCGCCATCGCGCCTGCGCCGATGATGGCGAGGCGCTCGGGGAGTCGCAGCCTCGGACGGTTCTCGGCGTGGACGCGCGTCGTCGTCGAGCTTGGATCGCTCACCTTGGGTCGAGGACGGTGGCGACCACGGAACTGTTTCGTCGTCGATCGAGGGCAACTCACCGGTACGAGGTCCTCCGAGATCGCGCACCGGGATGCCCGAGAGTTCTTCGAGGACCCGAGGAACGTCACCGGTCGGTGGCTCTCGCCAATCGGGGAGGGCCACGGTGTCGTCGTCGCTCCCCTCGTCACGGCCCGACGACCGAACGGGGCCAGGTGGCACCGCGGATGCGAGGGGTTCTGTCACGCCCGCATCCGTCGAACTCGCGCCCTCGCGAGGCGTACCGTTCTCAGGCCCTGCGTGGGCCCCGCGCTCTCGCTGTCGTTCGGGCTCGGGCGACAGGCCTCGAGGCTCGCTCGTAGGCTCCGACTGCGGGGCCCGGTCGTCGTGTTCGCTCACCGGCCGGCCTAGACCTCGAGGAGGTCGTGCTCCTTGACCTCGAGCGCTCGATCCAGCTCGCCCACAAAGCGGGCCGTCAGGCGATCGAGACTGCGCTCGATGTCGGCGAGGTCGTCCGTCGTGAGCGAGCCTTGGCGCTGGAGCGACTCGAAGTGCTGCTTGGCCTGCCGGCGCACGCCTCGGATCGCCACCCGCCCCTCCTCGGCGCGCTTGCGCACCACCTTGACGAGCTCTCGACGACGCTCCTCCGTGAGCGGCGCGATCGCGATACGGATCACCGAGCCATCGTTCGTCGGGTTGACGCCGAGGTCTGAATCGCGAATGGCTCGCTCCATGGCGCCCATCGCGTTGCGGTCATAGGGCGCGATGAGCAGGCTGTGGGGATCGGGCGTCGTCACCGACGCCAACTGCCGCAACGGAACGCGCTCGCCGTAGTACTCGACGACGATCCCATCGAGCAGGGCCGCCTGCGCCCGACCCGTACGGACGGTCGCGAACTCCTCCTCGGTGTGGCGCACTGCCTTGGCCATGCGATCCTCGAAGGCCGCAAGCTCCGCATCGATATCGACTGGATCAGCCATTACTCCACCAACGTTCCGATCTGGCCACGCCAGGCCTTCGTGATGTTACCCCGCAACGAGACGTCGAAGACGACGACCTTGATGGCCCGCTCCTTGCACAAGGTGATAGCGGTCATGTCCATCACGGCGAGGTTGCGCTCGATGACCTCCATGTAGCCGACCCGCTCCAGCTGCACCGCCGACGGGTCGACCCGGGGATCGGACGAATAAATCCCGCTCACACCCGAGTGCGTGCCCTTCAGCACGACGCTCGCGCCGATCTCGGCGGCCCGCAGCGCGGCTGCGGTGTCAGTGGTGAAGAACGGATTGCCGGTGCCGGCGGCGAACACGACGATGCGCCCCTTCTCGAGGTGCCGCACCGCCCGACGGCGAATGTAGGGCTCTGCGAGCTCGGCCATCGTGATGGCGCTCTGGAGCCGCACCGGCTGACCGAGCCGCTCGATCGCGCTCTGCAGCGCAAGCGCGTTCATCACCGTGGCGAGCATGCCCATGTTGTCCGACGTCGGCGGATCGATGCCGATCTGGGTACCGTCGGTCCCGCGCCACAAGTTCCCGCCGCCGACGACGACGGCGACCTCGACGCCGTGCACCGTGCGCAGCTCGACGAGTTCCTCGGCGAGCTGCTGCAAGATCGCCGGGTCGATCGATTGAGCTCGATCCTCGCCGGCCAGCGACTCGCCGGAGATCTTCAGCAGCACCCGTCGCCAGGAGGCCCCCACGATCAGCGACCGATCTCCACCTGCGCAAACCGAACGACTGACGCACCTGCGAGCACGTCGTGGATCTTGCGCTTCTCGTCCTTCACGAAGGCCTGGTCGAGCAGGCAGATCTCCTTGAAGAAGCCGTCGAGGCGACCCTCGACGATCTTGGCGAGCGCAGCCTCGGGCTTGCCACTGTTGCGCGCCTGCACCTCGAAGGTCTCACGCTCGCGCTCGACCTCCTCGGCTGGGACGTCGGCGCGCGACAGGTACCGCGGCCGGGCGAAGGCGATGTGCAGTGCGATGTCGTGGGCGAGCTCGGCCGTGCCGCCGTGCAGCTGAACGAGCACGGCGTTCACGCCGCGGTCTGCCTGGACGTGGAGATAACCCGAGACGACGTCGCCGTCACCGGCCGCGAAGTGCACCACCCGACCGAGCGCAATGTTCTCCTTGAGGCTCAGGCGCAAGTCTTCGATGATGCTCTCGAACTTGGCAACGGCCTGCTCCCCATCGGTCGCGACGGTCGCCGCCAGCTCGTTGGCGGTGTTGACGAAATCCTGCGCCTTGGCGACGAAATCCGTCTCGCAGCGAAGCTCGACGATCGCACCCGCCCGGTCCTCGAGCAGCGACAGCGCAACCGCTCCCTCGGCGTTGTCTCGATCGACGCGCTTGGCAGCCGAGGCGAGGCCTCGTTCTCGCAACAGGCGCGTCGCTCGCTCGACGTCGCCATCGGCCTCCTCGAGCGCCTTCTTGGCATCGAGCATGCCTGCGCCCGTCGCACGGCGCAGGGCCTGCACATCGCTCGCACTGACCACCTGGTCTCCTCCTTCGTTCGTGGCCGCGGTCTCTAGGCAGCCGGCTTGGCCTGCTGACGCTGCCGGCCTTCGATGACGGCGGTCGCCATCAAGCGGGTGAACAGCTCGCACGCGCGGATCGCGTCGTCGTTCCCGGGCATCGGGTAGGTCACGAGGTCGGGGTCGGCGTTGGTGTCCACCACGGCCACCACCGGGATTCCGAGCCGATTCGCCTCGGTGACCGCGATGTGCTCCTTGGGCGTATCGATCACGAAGATCGCATCGGGCAAGCGCGTCAGGTTGCGAATGCCTCCAAGGTTGAGCTCCAGCTTGGCGAGCTCGCGCGACAAGAGAAGCGCCTCCTTCTTCGGCATCGCCTCGAAGTCGCCCTGGTCACGCATGCGCTCGTACTCTGCCATCTTCGCGACGCGCCGCGAGATCGTGCCGAAGTTCGTCAGCATCCCGCCGAGCCAGCGGTGGCTCACGTAGGGAACCCCAGCAAGGCGCGCGTACTGACTCACGGCGTCTTGGGCTTGCTTCTTCGTACCGACGAACAAGATGGTGCCGCCACGAGCACTGAGATCGCGAACGAAGCGGAACGAGCGATCGATGCCCTCCAGGGTGTGACGTAGGTCGATGAGGTGGATGCCCCCACGCCGCTCGTAGATGTGCTCACGCATCTTCGGGTTCCAGCGACGAGTTTGGTGACCGAAGTGGACACCGGCCTCGAGCAGCTGCGACATCGTTACCAACGGGCGCTCAGCCACGGTTCAACCTCCCAACGGTTGGATCAGCGGGCACTCCATGCGGCTCAGGTGGCCGACCGTGGGTTCGAGTGCCCGAGTATCGACGACGAACGTGCGGCCCCACAGCTTAGGCGCCTCGGCAAGGCTCCCTAGCCGATCAGGTCGCCGAGCTTGCCTCGCAGAGCCAGAACGGCCTTGGAGTGGATCTGACAGATCCGACTCTCGGTCACGCCGAGGATCCGGCCGATCTCCGCCAGGGTGAAACCTTCGTAGTAGTAGAGCACGAGGACGGTCTTCTCGCGATCGGCCAGCTGATTGATGGAATCGGCGAGCATGCGACGGCGCTCCTGCTCCTCGAATGCGCCACCGGCCGATTGACGACGATCGGCAAGCGTGTCCCCGAGCGTCATACCCTCACCGCGCTCGCCCGACATCACCACCTCGTCGAGACCGACGAGTCCGAGGAACGAGATCTTGGAGTAGATCGCCAGCAGTTCGTCCTCGCTCATGCCGAGCTCGCTGGCGACCTCGGCATCGGTGGGGGGCCGATGCAGCCGTGCCTCGAGCGCGGCGTAGGCCTGCTCGACCGACTTCGCCTTGGCCCGCACCGACCGCGGCACCCAGTCGATCGCGCGAAGCTCGTCGATGATGGCGCCCTTGATCCGTGTGATGGCATAGGTCTCGAACTTGATGCCCCGCTCCGGCTCGAACTTCTCGAGCGCGTCGATCAGCCCGAAGGTGCCGTAGCTGGCGAGGTCGTTGGGGTCGACGCTCGCCGGTAACCCGACCGCGACGCGCGAGGCGACGAAGCGAACGAGGGACGCGTAGTGCTCGAGCAGGCGATTGCGCGCCTCGAGGTCACCGTCGTGCTTGAAGCGGCGCCACGCCGACTCGATCACCTCGTCGTCGCTCATGCCTCTCCTCGCCCTGCTCGAGGGTGCGTCGCATCGTAGACGCGCGTCAGCGTCTCGCGCGACACGTGGGTGTAGATCTCCGTAGTCGCCAGTCGCGCATGCCCCAGCAGCTCCTGGATCGATCGCACATCGGCGCCGTGATCGAGCAGGTGCGTGGCGAAGGCATGGCGCAGCTGGTGCGGGTGGACATCGAGATAGCGCCGGGTCAACCGCTGTAGCCCCCGCGGCGAGAGTCGAGCCCCGCGGGCTCCGAGCAACAGTGCCGGGGCATCGTCGTCGCGCGTGGCGAGGTAGGCCCGGAGCGCCGTCCGGGCAGCCTCGCCGATCGGAACCCGGCGGGTCCGACCTCCCTTGCCGGCCCGCACGACCAGCCACCGGTCGCCCGGACCGAGGTCGCTCCGATCGAGCGCACACAGTTCGCTCGCCCGCAACCCCGTCGCATAGGCCAGCTCGAGGATCGCCATCGCACGCGCATCCGCCCGAGCATCGAGACCGTCGAGGGTCGATCCGAGCGTCGTCTCGTCGATGCCGCGCGGCAAGGGCCGTGGGCGCCGCCTGGCAAACGCAGCGAGCTGCGCCGCGAGAGCGAGTGCCCCTTCACTTCCCTCCCAAACGAGGTAGCGCCGCAGCACGACCCGCTCGAGATCGCGAGTCGCCGGCGCGTACGGCCCGTTCGACCCAGGAGCGGCAAGGAGCCGCCGCAACACGTGAGCGTCCAGCTGAGCCGGCGATGCCGCCCCGAGCGACGCCGCTCGAGCCTGGATGTTGGAAAGGACGACGCGGTAGCGTCGCCTCGTCGCGGGTCGAAGCTGCACGTTCTCGGCGAGGAACTCGTCGATCCGCCACCGCGGCTCGCTCGGACTCCAGCCTCTCGCTCGTGTCTCTGGTGCAGGCACAACCATCTGGGCCCAGGCTACCGCCGATCGGCACCTGTCGCAGGCACTCCCCTCCAATTCGCCCGGTAGCCGAGCCAGGCCCATGGTCGGGTCGCGCACCCGGGAGCCTCGCGCTCGCTCAGCACCCGTTGACTACGCTGACATGCACCATGAATCGACGCAGGAGCCGAGCGGTGATCAGCCTCCTAGGCACGAGTGTGGCGCTCGCGGCCTGTGGCCAGTCGAGCGTCGGCATCAGCGCACGTCCCACCCCTCGCGCCCCTCGCGAGGCCCCGGTCGTCCTCACACCGTCCGACCGAGCGGCCGAGGCTGCGTTCGCAGACGTAGCGTGGTCGAAGCTCACCTACCCGGGGTTGGCCCCGCACTGCCACCCATTGAGCGGCCCGCCCACGCAGCAGGGAACGGTCGTCGGCTACGTGACCGGCACGACACCACTCGCCATCGTTTCGGCGTCGTGTGCCAACATGGTCGGCAACGTCCCGAACGGCGTGTACGCCTTCAAACCAGGTACGGCCGGGCCCCAGCTCGTCGCGATCCTCGCCTCGGTGCCGCCATCACCGCTCGTCAAGGATCCGCCGAACACCATCTTCTACTTCGAGACGGTGCTGAGCGGCCTCCGCCACGCCGAGGCGATCCCGAGTCCGCCCGGGACGACCACGAGTACGCCGTACACCATCGCAGGCCCGGTCATCGCGACGGTCGGATGCGAGAGCTCCAACCCGACCTTTACGTCCCCGAACCAGGGCTTCACGGTCGTCGGCCTCACTGATCCGAACCTCCAGGCCTCCGACAATCCGCCCAGCGAGATGGTGTCGCTGGGCTTTCGACTCACGAACGGCACGCCACGGCTCGCCTTCGCGGCATCGAAGGGCGTCGAACGCTTTAGCTGTCCGTGATCGCCCCGGCCACCGCCTTCGCGATGGCGGGGGCCACCCTCGGGTTGAACACCGTTGGGACGATGTAGGCCGGTGAGAGCTCGTCGGGCGCCACGATGGCCGCCAGCGCGTGCGCGGCGGCTCGCTCCATGGCGAGCGTGATCTCGCGCGCGTTCGCGTCGAGGAGGCCGCGGAAGAAGCCAGGGAACACGAGCACATTGTTGATCTGGTTCGGCTCGTCGCTCCGACCGGTCGCGACGACCTCGGCGAAGCGGCGCGCGATCTCTGGATCCACCTCTGGTTCAGGGTTGGCGAGGGCGAACACGACCGAACGCGGCGCCATGCGCTCGAGGTGCTCCGCCTTCAGCACGCCGCGTCGTGAGACTCCGATCACGGCGTCGGCACCCTCCATCGCCTCAGGGAGGTCACCACGGATGTTGCGAGGATTCGAGGCCTCGGCGATCTCACGTCGAGCCGGATCGAGGCCGGGATCGTCTGGAGTCACGATGCCGTCGACGTCGACGGCGATGAGATCGCGCACGCCCTCGGCCAGCAGCAGTCGGGCGATCGCCACCCCCGCCGCACCGAGTCCGACGATGACGATCCGCACGTCCTCGAGCCGCTTGCCCACGACGCGCAACGCGTTCAGCAGTGCCGCGAGCACCACGATCGCCGTACCGTGCTGGTCGTCGTGGAACACTGGGATATCGAGCCGCTCGCGAAGCCGGCGCTCGATCTCGAAGCATCGCGGAGCGGCGATGTCCTCGAGGTTGATGCCGCCGAAGACCGGGGCGATGATCTCGACGGCCCGCACGATCTCGTCCGGATCCTGTGTCGCGAGACAGAGCGGCCAAGCGTCGACGTCGGCGAAGCGCTTGAACAGGATCGCCTTGCCTTCCATCACCGGCAACGCAGCCGCCGGACCAATGTTGCCGAGCCCGAGGACCGCCGATCCGTCCGTGACGACCGCGACGGCGTTACGCCGAATGGTGAGGTTGCGCGCGGCAGCAGGATCGTTGCGAATCGCCTCCGAGACTCGAGCCACGCCCGGGGTGTAGGCCATCGACAGGTCGTCACGCGTGCGAAGCGGGACTTTCGAGGCCACTTGGAGGACGCCACCGAGGTGGAGCAGGAGGGTGCGATCGCTCATCGCGCGCACCCTCGTACCCTCGAGGGCATCGAGCGCCTTGTGGAGTTCGTCGGCATGGACCTCGTCGACCGCGTTGCAGGTCACGTCGACCACGAGGTGGCCCGCGCGCGACTCGATCGTGTCGAGCGCAGTGATCACCGCACCACGCTCGGTGAGAACGCGGGTCACCTCGGCGATCCCTCGAGGATCGTCGAGCTCGACTCGCACCGTCACCGAGAACGACGCGCTCGGTTGGGGCATCCTTCCTCCTCGTCCGGCTCGCCCTATCGTACGGCACGCGAGGCAAGCGTCCATACCCACGACCTAGCCTTGGGGTCGTGACGACCGAAGACCGTCGAGCGCTGGCCAGCGTGGTCGCTGCCGCGACGCTGTGGGGGATCTCCGGTGTCGTCGCGCAGCGCCTGTTCGACACGACCGACGTCACCGCGCTGTGGCTGGTCGCGAGCAGGATCATCGTCTCGGCAGCGTTGCTGGTCGCCTGGCAGGCCCTCCGTCACGACCCGATCCGGCACAGCTTCAGCCTCGGCCCCCGAGCGCTCCGAGGTCGGCTCCTCGTGTTCGCGCTGGTCGGCCTGCTCGGCGTCCAAGCGACCTACTTCCTCGCGGTCGCGACCGGCTCGGCCGTGACCGCGACGCTGCTGCAGTTCACGAGCCCCGTGTTGATCCTGCTCTGGGGAACCCTCCGCGCCTGGCAACGACCCAGCCTGATCGAGGTCGTGATCGTGATCGCCGCCGTCGGCGGGGTCGGCTTGGTCGTCGGCATCAGCCCGGGTGAGCACGTCGGTCTCACCGCCATCGCATGGGGGCTTGCTTCCGCAGTGGTCACCGCGCTCTACAACCTCGCGCCAGCGCCCCTGTATAGAGCCGAGCCGGCCCCGCGCGTCGTGACACGGGCGTTCGTGCTCGGCGCGATCCCCATGGCCCCGGTCCTGATCATGGCGTGGCCTCGCTCGCTCGATGGGACCGGCTGGGCAGAGGTCGCATTCGTCGCGATCGCTGGGACCGCACTGCCCTTCGCCCTGTATCTCACCGCGCTCGACCGCGTCGTCGCGCTCCAGGCGAACATCATCGGGACCTTGGAGCCGGTGGTTGCGGCGGTGGTCTCGGTGGCGCTCGGACTCGCAGTGGCTTCGCTATCGATGGGCATCGGCGTCGCCCTCGTCGTCGCGAGCGTGATCGCCACGGCGCTCACTCGGGTGGGACACCGCCCCCGGCACTCCGCCTCCGAACCCGAACGCCCGCTACGCTGACGTCTCTCGGGCGCTTAGCTCAGGTGGTCAGAGCAGCTGGCTTACAACCAGCAGGTCAGGGGTTCGAGTCCCTTAGCGCCCACCACAGAGCTCTGTCCTCTTCCTCGGACCCTCACCACGTCGACCTGCGTACGGGTTCGCTCCTATGTCGGCCCGTTCTGGGATCTCCGACGGCAGCGCCCGCCAGAGCGAAAGTCCGAGCCATCCGCCGTCCTATCGAGGCAGCCGGCTTGCCTTGATCCGCAAGCAACGGACCCGACGTGACCCGCCCTGCAGAACACTTGCCATCAAACCACCACACAAGGGTGGCTCGCCTCACTACCTGACAGCTCGCGACGGCGCGTCTCTACAGAAGAGGAGATCTCAGCTGCTCCACGATCCAAGAGAGGATATCGAAGAGCTCGTTTCGCGCCGGATCCCCAGCGAACACAGTTAGCGGAACATTCGGACGCCGGGAGTAACGGAACTCGTCGATCGCGACACCTGGAATGTGATTCAGTCTGCGGATCACCTCTCGTCGACTCTCGTCTTCCCGAAACGCTGGCGAACGCCTCATGTACTGGAGATCGATCTCGATCGAGCCATAACTCCAGACCGTCGCAAAGACATACCCGTTCGGCTTGGGTCCGACGACGAGCATCATTGAAGCATCAACCTTGCCATTACCGTAGATCACTCGGACACCATGGGCGCGTGCCCATTCGAGGATCTCACGAGAGAGTGTCACGCTGGCCGCATCGCTACGCTCTCGGAGGGCGGCAAGGAAACTCTCCTCATCCCACTGCCGCTTCGGAACCGATTGTCCCTCCCGCTTGTTCGCACTCGCACGGACGGTATCGCCGATCACCCTTGGGACAATGACCCTCACTCCAGGGAGTTGGTCGGTGCTTACATACTGAGGCAACTCGACGGCGTACACCTCGGTACGTCGCAGGTGTTCGTTCAAGAACTCGACGAGACGAATCAGTGAGTCTGGAACAGAATCGGCGACGAAGACACACCTTACTCGACCAGACCGGAGGTTGTCGTCGACTCTCGACCAGAACTTGCCGGAGCTGAGTTCCGATCCGTCCAAGAAATCCAAGAGCCGCTGCTCGGGATCGTCATGCTGAGCATTGAACCACCCCTCGAGGGTGCCGGGCTGCCAATAAACGGTAGCATTGGCAACGTAGTCGAGCATCTGAGCTACAACCTCACGACGAACCCTCGTGTCGCTTGCTCGCTTCACCTCGACGAAGGTTGGGATTGCGAATTGATCAACGAGGATGTGGTCGATGGCCCACCAATCTGAGCCGCCATCCTCTCGCGGTATCCCCGCTTCCCGTCGCACCAGTAGCCAGCGGATGGGTTCGCCTTCTCCGCTACCACCCATCGCAGGTATGAGTTCCGGATGATCCTTGATAAGCTGCTGGAGTTCAGCCTCACGTTCATAGGTATTCTTCTGGATTGAAGTGAGCCTACCGTCTGATCCAATGACAAAGATTGATTCGTCCACCTGAGCTCCTTCTCGCGGATCTCAGCCCTACGGGCTTGCCTCGTTTGCTCGACAGGCTCTGGCCGGACAAAGAAACCGAGCCCACCCTCAACGTGAGACCCGACCTCCTCACGCTACTGCTCGCTGGTCCCGTCGAGCGCTGATGAGGCTGAGCGCGGAGAACTTCTGACTCCTGGGCGACGCCGCGATGTCGTCGTCGGGCCCCTCATGCACTGCGACGCTGCGCACGCGCGATACCCACCGCACGCACCGCACCGGTCGCCGGCCATGCCACAGTGAACCACGAGCGGCCGTATCGCACGCACCGACACGGCGTCATTGCTCACCATCTCAGCCGATCACGCCACCTCCTCACAGAGCGCGAGGAATGCTACGCTACCGGTCGTGTTCGCCCAGACACTGCTTGCACGACGTACTCGACAACCAGCACACGAGGCCCTCACGTGACCGCCGGGAAGTCGATTCGCATCTTCTTGGCCGACGGGACGCCAGGAGGGTTACTCACCGCCGAGATCATGAACTGGACGGGGCACGTCGTCGCTGCACCCCGCTCGGACCTGGCGAACCTTCTTCGCCGACCCGAGACGGGGCGAACCGGCATCTACATCTTGCTGGGGGACGATCCCAAGCGTCTCGGAGGCACCGTCGCCTACATCGGCGAGGGCGACGACGTCAGCAAGCGGCTCGCCCAACATGCTCGCCCCGAGAGCCAAGGCGGCAAGGACTTCTGGGACCGAGTCATCGTCCTGACGAGCAAGGACACAAACCTCACGAAGGCTCACGCCCGCTACCTCGAGTCACGACTGATCACGCTCGCTCAACAGGCACATCGAGCAGCTTTGGACAATGCCACCGCGCCGCCACCGCCCCAACTACCCGAAGCCGATGTCTCGGACATGGAGTACTTCATAGCCCAAGCCATGATCGTGCTGCCGGTCCTCGGAGTCAACCTCCTCCGATCAACTGCGAGCCGTTCGGTCATGGCGGCAGCCGATCATGCCGGTCAGGCGACGATCGAAGCGCCCTACCCGGCATCGCCATTGTTGCACTACACCCTGAAGCGCGCGGGTATCAGTGCGACCGCGCAGGAGATCGACGGCGAGTTCACGGTCCTGGCTGGCTCGACCGCGCGGAAGGATTGGCAAGGCGCAGACGATAGCTCCTACAAGCCGCTGCACCAGAGGCTCGTGGACGATGGAACACTGGCGCTGAGCCCCGACGGCACGACTCGTACCTTCACCCGTAACTGCGTGTTTTCCTCCCCTTCGGCAGCATCATCGATGGTAGCGGGCCGCGCTGACAATGGACGCACCAGCTGGAAAGTTGAGGGACTGGGCATCACCTACGGCGAATGGCAGAGCCGAGACGTACAACAACTACTCGAAGAACCTTCGTCGTAAGCACTCGCCGCTCGCGAGCACGAACATCGTGGACATGGAAGGGCTCAGTTCATGATGGATTCGTATTGGCACACCGTCGGTGCCACGCTCCCCGGATGCACTCGAGGAATCGTTGGCAGGTGCGTCCGTCGTGCCGCCAGTCTCCACCGCCGCGCATCGCCTCGACCGAGTGCGCGACACGCTCCGACAATGAGCGTCCATCGCCAGCTCCCCATTGGGGCGCCAGTCACGTGAACCCTCCTGCCAAGCCCAGCTGGAGACACGGCATCAGTTCCGGTGGCGCGAACGGCGCCCTGCGCACGCCTCGCACGACGAACACTGACGGTCCTCGAAGCAGAGCTCGCGCGTGCGGATGACATCCTCATCAGCCACCTCAGCCTCGCTCCGACGGTCCTCCTCGACGTCCTCCGAGAGCCAGCTGCGCTCACGAAGCGACCTGAGCTCACGCCGATCGACGACGCATCGCTCGATTCGCGCGCGGAGCGCTCCACGCTTCGCCCAAGAAGTCGGTCCCTTGTCCGCCACGCGGCACCGGTCGGATCCGCCCAACATCTCGGCCTGTTGACCTGGTTGCGAGGAGAGAGCCAGCCGCAACGTCTTCGCACGAGCTCGGCTTGGTCACCCTAGCGCTCGAAAAGCGTACGGCCGAGGAAGACGGCTCCGGGAAGCGGATTGGTCGTGTACGGCTCGACCGAGACGAATCCAAGGCTTCGATAGAGCTCGAGTGCAGGCTGCAAACGATCGAGCGAATCGAGGACGATCTCGCGAAAGCCAGCTGCCCGCGCGCGCTCGAGCGCCGCCTCCACGAGCGCTCGGCCCCAACCGCGACCCCGATACTCGGGCACGACCCACAGCCGCTTCAGCTCGGCTCGATGCTCGTCGAGCTTGCGCACGCACACCACGCCGACCGCCCGTCCCCCGTCGAACCACAGCGCCACACCGCCAGGAGGACCGTAATGCCCACGCAGAGCTTCGATCGTGTCGTCAGGTGCTTGGAAGCACAGGTCCTCGCCAAGTTCGGCCTGATAACGACGGATCGCGTCGAGCGCGAGGGCGAGATCGTCGTCCCGATCGACCCATGCCAGCGTCATCGCCGCTCCAAGCCGACCCCAGCAAGGGCGGCGACAAGCTCGGTCGCGAGCGAAGTCGACGCTCCAGCGACGATTCGCTGTCGCGGCGCCGTCGGGCTGAGGTCCACCTCGTTACCGTTCGCCCTCACGACAGCCGCGCCGGCCTCACGCGCGATGAGGACGCCAGCTGCGATGTCCCAGATCGCAAGCCCTTCCGAGAAGTCCACCAGAGCGTCGATACTGCCTTCTGCGACGAAGGCCAGCTCAGAGGCTGCCGAGCCAAACGCGCGCAACTGTCCCCACCCGAGCCACGCCCGTGGCGTCCCGTTGCAGGCGACGAGCTTGCCGCGCACGCTCGATGCGGCACTCGAGCTGACCGGCCGCCGATCCCTGCGAGCTCCCGCCCCGCGCACGGCCCAGTAGGTCCCGCCGCCTCGGCACAGGCTCACGACCCCCACCAGAGGGCCCTTGTCGTCCGCGATCGCAACCGAACTCGCCCACGGGAAGAGACCCCGCGACGCGTTGGTCGAGCCATCGATGGGATCGACGATCGCCGTCAGCGCGGCTCCTCGATCGAGCACCCCCGACTCCTCCGAAACGACGTTGAGCCAGGGGCGATCGAGCAGTTCGAGCGCTGCCTGGTCCGCAACGACGTCACCGCGATGCTGTCCCCGACGATCCCCCGTGGACGACCAGTCGGTCGAGGTCGCCTCGACACTTGCGAGACAGGCCTCGGCGGTTTCCCTCGCGAGCGTCAGGAGTTGGTCGACACCACCAGCGGCTTCTGGCACGTCTCCACGCTAGGCGCCGCTCAGCGAACGCCCAACGATGCGAGGTAGTGCGACCACGGGCCGATCGCAGGGATCATCACGACGGCAAGCACGACGCCGAGCGCGAGCGCGATGACGACGCTCACGAGCCGCCCTCGCCGACCCACGAGCGACCGATAGCGCCGCTCCGTTACGTCGTCCTTCGCGGTCCCGAAGGCTCGTCGCGCATAGGCGAGCACGTGGATGGTCATCAACGCAAACCACACGATGAAGGACTCTTGATGTAGTGCTCGCCACGTCGCGACCTCGACCGACTGAGGAGGCAGCAGCGCGAGCACCACACCCGACCCCATCAGCACGATCGTCGAGAGCACCACGAACGGCCCGATGGCACGAAGCAGCGGCTCGGGAGGTCCGGCGCGCTTGAAATCGCTCACACCCAGGTAGTACATCGCAAAACGATACGTGGCGACGATGATCTTGTAGCCCATCACCGGGATGAGCACCATGCCGATCAGGATGTGGATGGAGATCAGCTGACCGATGAAGAGAATGGTGACACCCTCGATGGCGAGGCCGACGAAGAGGACGACCCCGAGCAGCGACATGATGCGCGCCACGGCCCGCACTCGCCGCGATGCGCCGTACTCCTCAGCCGGTGAGCGATCGGCGAGCATCGTATCGATCATGCGCGACAGCACCCGAACACCCTCCTGTTCGGCGTCACGCTACCGTTCGCGCCTTGGAAGGCGCTGAGACATTGGCAGGTCAATGGTGTCAACGAAGCGCCTGAGCGCCTCGCCGGCCCCACCGTCACCACAGGCGGACACGATCTCATCCGCCGCTTCCAAGGCGCGCGGATGACCGTCGGCGACCGCGTAAGCGCGGCCCACCGTATGGAACATCGCGACGTCGTTGAGATGGTCGCCGACAGCACCCACCCGCTCGAGGTCGACGCCGAGGACCTCGGCACCGAGACCGATGCCTGAGCCCTTCGACACCCCATGGGCGATGATGTCGAGCCAGTCGCTGGAGCCCGGGATCAGCGACAGGCCTCCAAGGACGCCACGCAGTTGACCCTGCAGCTCGTCCCCACGCCGGTGGGGCGCGCGCACGACGACCTTGAGGACCTCGGCGGCGGCGAGGCCCCGCCGAGCGACGACCGTCGCGACCGCGAACCGTCGCCACTGCGGCTCGAAGAACGCCGGTTCCACGAGGAACTGCTCCCGCGTCTCGACGGCGAACCGAGCCTCGGGGATCTCCCTCGCCACCGCAGAGATGATCTCGGCGACGCTGCCCGGCGGGAGACCGTGGCGCCAGATGACGTCACCCGTGCGCACGTCGAGCCCCAGCACGCCGTTCGAACAGACGCACACAGGCCCGAGGTGCAACGTCCGCGCGATCGCGAGCGACGACCGCGGCCCTCGCGCCGTGACCGGGACGACGGCGAGGCCCCCGCGTCGGGCCGCGGCGAAGGCGTCCGCGCTCCGTCGGACCGGCTCGCCGGTCGAGTCGAGGAGCGTGCCGTCGAAGTCCGTCGCGAAGAGGGCGTCGTCCACCTAGGCGACCCCGAGCGCCGCGAGACGCCGAGGCGACGGCGGCACGATCACCCGCCCGATCCGCGTGGCGAGCTCGAGCAGGACCCACGCGACCGCATCACCGACCGGATCCTCCTCCACCTCGAGCGCGACCCGCACCCACGTGGGCAGCGAGTGGCGAACCCAGTGCATCACGGCTGGCCACACCATCTGCACGGGCCCCTCGACGTGCAGCGCCTCGAGGACCTCGAACGCGCGGCGGAAGGCGGGCGACACGGTCAGGGTCGGCCACGACTCGACGAGACGGACGCACCCCGCGAAGTCGGCTGGCACGAGACCGAGGTCCGCGCCCATGCGCTCGGCGAAGCGCCGCATCTCGGTGGTGTAGGTATCCAGCAGTGACGTCGGAGCGCCAGGGTGCAAGGTTCGATACGCCACGCTGACCGAGGCGACGAGCGAATCGTGCACGAAGGCGAGAAGCTCGGGGTCGTTCGCGTCGAAGGGCATCCCCGAGACAGGGTCGACGCCGCGCACCCCCTCATGGAGCCGTCGGACCCTCTCGATGGCGGCGTCGACCTCCTCGAGCGTGCCGTAGGTGATGACGTCGACGAAGTCGACGGTCTCGGCCAGTCGGCGATCGGGATCGTTCTGGAACCTCGAGAACTGATCGACGCCCGCGAGTGCTCGAGGCTCGAGCGCTTGGACCGCGAGTGCGCGCAAACCCCCGATCAGGCCGGCAGCATCACCATGGAGCACCCACACCGCCGATGAAGGACCGAACAGGGTCGCCATGGGTCCGAGCCTACCCGGGGCCCAGCACCGCCAGCAGGTCTCGGTAGGCTGGGCTCGTGGGACCCACCAAGGCACTGCGCCTAGCGGCGGTCGCGGTCGCCGGTGGAGCGCTCCTTGCGGCCTGCGGCGCGAGCGCCGGATCGAACGCGACAGCGGCGTGCCGACTCGTGCGCTCCTCCATCGCCCTCTGGCAACGGGCGAACACGGCCTCGGGTGCGACGCGCAGCGCGCTCGCCTCGCAAGCCGAGGTGCTCCTCGAACGTGCCGAACCCCTCGCCAACATCGCGGCCGGCGCGAACAGCGGTTATCAGCCGCTCGCTGCGACCCTCGGCGAGGTGGGACGGGTGAGCGAGGACCACCTCGTCCGAGCCCTCCAGCAAGAATGCGCACACCCGAACGCGGCGTCGGGACCCCTGCTACCGAGCTCGTGAGCTGACGAGCCCCCTTGGCGTTCGACTGCTACTGTCGCACGCGGGGGGAGGTCACGTGCGGATCGGACGCGTCGTTGCGGCAGCGGTCGTGCTCGCTGGGGTCGTCGGCATCGAGGCGGTTGGGGTCGCGGGCGTTCCCGCGCTCGGCAGCGTGCTCGATCCCTCGACAGGGGTACTCGCCCTCGCCACACGGGCAGGGATGCCCACGTCGGCCTCGTTCCAGATGGCGGTCCCGGGCACCGCGCGGATCGGCTTTACGTCGACGGGTTTCATCGGGGTCAGTGCCACGAGCGATGCGAGCCTCTGGTACGCGATGGGGTATGCCGAGGGTCGTACACGCCTGTTCGAGATGGACCTGCTGCGACGAGAGGCGGGCGGCACGCTCGCAGCGCTGCTCGGACACACCTACCTTGCATCGGACGAGTTCCAGCTACGCCTCGGGGTGCGAGCCGCGGCCGAGGCGAACCTCGCGGCGCTGCCTCCCGCCGATCGCGCGATCCTCGACGAGTTCACGGCCGGCGTGAACGCCGCACGCAGCTGGGAGATCGCCCATCATGCCCTGTCGACGCCCTACCTCCTCCTCGGTACGACGCCAGCGCCCTGGCAGCCCGTCGACAGCATGCTCGTCCAAGAGTTCCTCGCCGAAGAGCTCGACTACACCCAGCAGCCCGTCGACCTCACGCGTGCGGTCGCGCGCCTCGGGCTCGCTCGCGTGAAGGCATTGTTCCCCACGCTCGCCGCCGATCCCCAGAGCCCCTTCGACACCGGGCCCTATCCGGCAAGCGGCATCACGCCGCTCGACCCGCCGGTCCCCGTCTCACACCAACTCACATCGGCCCTTGGCAGCATCGAGCGGGCCTGGAGCGGCGTGCCCGCGTGGGCCCGCCACCAAGCCGGTGACTCGAACAACTGGGCCATCGCAGCCACGCACACCACGACCGGCGCGCCGATCCTCGCTGGCGACCCGCACCTGCCCCAGACACTCCCGTCGATCTGGCTCTGGCTGAGTGCCAATGCACCTGGCTACCACTTCGCAGGGGTCGCGGCGCCAGGCCTGCCCATCGTCCTGATCGGGCGCACCCCGACGACCGCGTGGAGCCTCACCGACGCCGAGACACAGGCGACGTACTTCTACCGCATGACCACCTCCCCCTCACACCCCGGCGCCTATCGCTTCGACGGCACGTGGCGCCCCTACACCTACCGGCACTACACCATCGCCATCCACGGAGGCCAGCCGGTGACCATCACGGTGCCGGTCACCGTCGATGGCCCAGTGATCTCGCTCCGCGGCACCCCCGTCGCGGTGGACTGGCTCGGCGACCAGGTCTCGCTGGACTTCCCGGCCCTCCTCAAGGCCATCAAGGCGCAGACGCTCGGCGAGTTCGAACAGGCACTTCGCGGATGGAAGGCACCCGCGCAGAACTTCGCCTTCGCCGATGCCCAAGGGCAGATCGGCATCATCGCAGCCGGGGAATACCTCCAGTTCCGTCGCGCCATCCCCTGGCTCGTGATGAACGGCAACGGCACCGAACAGCCCATCGGTGCCATCCCCTTCGATGCCGTCCCGGAGTCCAACAACCCGGCACGAGGCTTCGTCTTCTCGGCGAACCAGCGCCCCGTGGGTCCTGGCTACCCCTACTACCTCGGCACGAGTGCCGACTTCTACGCGAACGGCTTTCGAGCCGACGAGATCGCCCATGTACTCTCGACTACCCCGCATCTCGGTGTGCGTGCGGTCGAGCACCTGCAAACCTCGGTCACGGACTACCTCGCCACCCAGCTCGTACCGTGGATCGTGCACCACGCCCACGCCGCGCCTGGCACGAGTGCAGCCGCGGCGCTCCACCTCCTCGCCTCCTGGAACGACCAGATGGGAGCCTCGTCGCAAGCGGCGAGCGTCTGGTGGACCTGGCTCGGCTATGACATCCGTGACCTGTTCGGTCCGCTCTGGCGCAGCGCTCGGCTCGACCAACCCACGGGCAGCATCCTTGTCATCAACCAGCTCAACGATCCACTGCTCGAGGACCTCCAGGCGATCGACACCGGGACCATGACACCCACCGCGATCGCGACGCCCGGCGATCCTCACCCCTCACCCTCTGCGATCGCCACGGCCGCCCTCGCCCAGACCGCGACCTGGCTCACCAGCCACCTCGGGAGCGTCGGCCATTGGCAGTGGCGTCGCATCCACCGCCGCGAGTTCCCCTCGCTGACGGGCGTGGCCTCGCTCGCCTACGGGCCACGCGGATCGTCCGGCGACGCCTGGACCGTCAACGCCGCCGACGGCGGGCTCTTGTCGGAGCAAGGACCGAGCTGGAGGATGATCGTCGCCTTCGGACGAGCGTCGCTCGGCATCCTCCCTGGTGGCGAGAGCGAGAACCCCCTGTCTGCGTGGTACGAGAACCTGATCCCGCTGTGGTGGAACGGTCGCTACCTCAGCTTCACCACCGCGAGCCTGACCCATCCCATCGCGACCTGGACCTTGGTGGGCCTGCGATGACGCGTCGCCCCCTCCCCTTCGCTGCGGGCATCGTCATCTTCGCTGCGGGCATCGTCATCTGTGCCCTCGGCAACCTCGTCGGCGCGTGGTGGCTCTCGATCGTCGTCGGGGCTGCCCTCGGCCTCGTGGTGGGCGGGTGGCTCGCCGGTCTTGCGGGGCTCATCGGCTGGCTCGTGGACCTCGCCGTCGTCGCCACCAACGGACCGGTCCTTGGCGCAGCTCGCGTCAGCGCCGCCATCGCTGGGCTCGGAGCCGGCGCCGGGCCACTCCTGCTCGTCATCGGAGCCGCGGGCGCCTTCGCCGGCGCCGGACTCGCCGGCGCTCTCGTCCACAACC